>NZ_CP041335.1:3707965-4016962 GCF_008033135.1 Chitinolyticbacter meiyuanensis | reverse complement strand
AGGCCGACCATGGCCGCGGCATTGGAAATCCGCCATCTGAACAAGACTTTCGTCGCCGGCCACAAGGCGCTGGACGACGTGCACCTGGCCATCGAGCAGGGCGAGATGGTGGCGTTGCTCGGTGCATCGGGCTCGGGCAAATCGACGTTGCTGCGCCATATCGCCGGCTTCGTCATCGCCGATCGCGATGGCGGCAGCATCGTGGTACATGGCCGGACCATGCAGGACGGCGGCCGGCTGGCGCGCGATGCGCGCGATATCCGCAGCCAGATCGGCTTCGTGTTCCAGCAGTTCAACCTCGTCGCCCGCATGCCGCTGATGACCAATGTGTTGACCGGCATGCTCCATCGTGTGCCGCTGTGGCGCTCGGTGTTCAAGTGGTTCACCCGCGCCGAGCGCGAGCGTGGCATGGCGGCGCTCACCCAGGTGGGCATCGCCAAGCATGCCTGGCAGCGTGCCTCGACGCTGTCCGGCGGGCAGCAGCAGCGCGCGGCGATTGCCCGTACGCTGGTGCAGGAGGCACGCCTGATCCTGGCTGACGAGCCGATTGCCTCGCTTGATCCGGAAGCGGCCCGCAAGGTGATGGAAACGCTGGCGCGCATCAATCGCGAGCAGCACACCACGGTGCTGGTATCGCTGCACCAGGTGGACGTGGCGGTGCGCTACTGCCAGCGCGTGATCGCGCTGCACCAGGGCCGCGTGATGTACGACGGCCCGCCATCGCGGCTGACCCCGGCGCTGCTGTGCGAGATCTATGGCCCGCTCGCCACCGAGCTGATTTCCCATGGTTCCGTTGCGCCCACCCGCGCACCGGAGCTGGCCGGCATGGCGCCGGCACTCGTTTGACCCCCCAACCAGGAGTGCACTCCATGTTTCGCCGTCTTCTTGCCGCCGCGGCCCTCGTTGCCATGGCCCCCGGCTTTGCCGCCGACGCACCGAAGGAACTGAACTTCGGCATGATTTCCACCGAATCGACCGGCGCGCTCAAGCAGATGTGGCAGCCGCTGATCGAGGACATGAGCAAGCAGCTGGGCGTGAAGGTCAATGCCTTTTTCGCCACCGATTACGCTGGCGTGATCGAAGGCATGCGCTTCAAGAAGGTGGACATCGGCTGGTTCGGCAACAAGTCGGCGATCGAGGCGGTGGATCGCGCTGGCGGCGAGGTGTTCGCTCAGCAGGTGGATGCCGACGGCGCACCCGGCTACTGGTCGCTGCTGATCACGCACAAGGACAGCGGCATCACCAATGTCGACCAGGTGCTCAAAGGCAAGGGCAAGTACAACCTGGGCCTGGGCGATCCGCAATCGACTTCGGGTTTCCTGGTGCCGGGCTACTACCTGTTCGCGCAGAACGACATCGATCCCAAGACCCACTTCAAGACCGTGCGCAATGCCAACCACGAGGCCAACCTGATGGCGGTGCTCAATCGCCAGGTGGACGTGGCGACCAACAACACCGAGATCGTCGAGAAGCTCAAGCAGACCTCCCCCGAGCGCTACGAGCAGATCCGCATCCTGTGGAAGTCGCCGCTGATCCCGAAGGATCCACTGGTGTGGCGCAAGGATATTTCGCCGGAACTCAAGGCCAAGATCCGCACCTTCTTCACCACCTACGGCAAGGATGAGCGCGAGAAGGGCATCCTCAAGGCGATCTACAACACCGGCAGCTTCCGCGCCTCCAGCGATCTGCAACTGGTGCCGACCCGTCAGCTGGAACTCGCGCGCGCCAAGTCCAAGATCGAGGACGACACCACGCTGTCCGCCGACGACAAGAAGGCCAAGCTCGCCGAGGTGAATGCCAAGCTTGCCGAACTTGCCAAGCTTTCCGCCAAGTAATCGCCTTTGCGGCCGGGTTCGCCCGGCCGTTTTGCATCCGGAATACTCATGACTCATCTTGCCGCCTCGGCCGTCGTGCCGATCGCCCCCAAACGCAGCTGGTGGACGCTGGTCGGTTGGGCCGCGCTGCTGTTCGTGCTCGCCGCTTCCTGGCAGGGTGCCGACATGCGCCCGCTCGATCTGGTACGCGATTCGGGCAACATGGCCCAGTACGCCAGCGATTTCTTCCCGCCGAGCTTTCGCGACTGGAAGGTGTACCTCGGCGAGATGCTGGTCACCGTGCAGATCGCCGTATGGGGCACGGTGCTCGCGGTGATCTGTGCCGTGCCGTTCGGCATCCTGTCGTCGTCCAACATCGTGCCGGCCTGGGTTTATCAGCCGGTGCGCCGCGCCATGGATGCCTGCCGCGCCATCAACGAGATGGTGTTCGCCATGCTGTTCATCGTCGCCGTCGGGCTTGGACCGTTCGCCGGCGTGCTGGCGCTGTGGATCCACACCACAGGCATCCTCGCCAAGCTGTTTTCCGAGGCGGTGGAGGCGATCGATCCGCAGCCGGTGGAAGGCATCCGCGCCACCGGCGCCACCCGGCTGGAAGAAGTGATCTATGGCGTGATCCCGCAGGTACTGCCGCTGTGGATCTCGTTCTCGCTATACCGCTTCGAATCGAACGTGCGCTCGGCCTCGGTGGTCGGCATGGTCGGCGCCGGCGGCATCGGGGTGATCCTGTACGAAATTATCCGTGGTTTCCAGTACGCCGAAACCTGCGCCGTGATGATCATGATCGTGGCCACCGTATCGCTGATTGACCTGATCTCGGCGCGCATCCGCAAGGCCGTGGTGTAGCGCGATCAACTATCGCTGAAGAGGAAACCGCCGTGGGCATCAGCATTGCCGATATCGACCGAGTGTTCGCCCGCCGGGGCGAGGAATACTACGGCGCCGAGGGCGTCTCGCAGCTGGCGCATGCTTTGCAATGCGCCCAGTTGGCGGAATCAGCCGGCGCCAGCGATGCCTTGATCACCGCATCATTGCTACATGACTTCGGTCACTTGGTGCACCAGCTGGGCGACGATCCTGCCGCCGAAGGCGTGGACGACGTGCACCAGTTCCTGGCGCTGCCTTTCCTGCGCTCGTTGTTCGACGATGCGGTGCTGGCGCCGATCAAGCTGCATGTCGATGCCAAGCGCTACCTGTGCGCGACCCGGCCGGGCTATCACGCCGCGTTGTCGTTCGCCTCGCAGCGCAGCCTGGAACTGCAGGGGGGCACCTACACCCAGGCAGCGGCCGCCGAGTTCATCGCCCAGCCTTATGCCGAGGATGCGGTGCTGCTGCGTGAGTGGGACGACCTCGCCAAGACACTCGGCAAGGAAACGCCGCCGCTCGTGCACTACCTCGCCATCGCTGAGCGCTGCGTTCGCGCATGAGCGTGCGCCGCGCGCTGGAGGCCGATTTGCCGCAGCTCCTGGCGCTGCTGGCCGAACTCGACGATGAACCGCCGTTGTCGATGACCGAGGCCTTGCCGCTATGGCGCGCACTGGAATCGGCCGGTGGCAGCTACTACCTGCTGGAGCACGAAGGCGAAGCCGTCGGCGCATTCTGCCTGCTGGTGTATCCGCTGCTGGTGCATGGCGGCCAGCGCCAAGCGGTGGTCGATGCCGTGGTGGTGCGCCGTGCGCTGCGCGGCCAGGGTTGGGGCAAGCGCCTGATGCAGGCCGCGATGGCGCTGGCGGCCGAAGCAGGCGCCGGCAAACTGGCTTTGTCGTCCAGCCAGCGCCGGCTCGACGCCCATGCCTTCTACCGCGCGCTGGGTTTTGCCCAGCACGGCATCAGTCTGGTGGTCGAACCGATCCGCTGACGCTGCTCAAGCCCCGCGCAGCAACCTGAGCAGCGCTTCGCCGGCATCGGTGAGCGCGCCGTCGTTGGCGATCCGGCTGATGTGCAGCGTGGACGGCAGCGGTGCTTCGCGTGCCAGTCGCGCCGTGATCTCGTCCGCGCTTTCGCGGCCGCGCGCGGCCAGCCGCGTGGCCAGCGTGGCGGGGCTGGCGCTGATCAGCACTACTTCCAGTTCCGGGTAGCGCTGCTGCGCTTCGGCCAAGTGCGCACGCGAGCCGTTCACCACCACGGTGAGACCACCGGCCAGCCAGGCATCGATCTCGGTGCCAATGCCGTAGTGCAAGCCATGGCTATCCCAAGCCAGTGCGAACCGGCCGTGTTCCAGCCAGTCCTGGAACTCGCAATCGGCCATGGCGAAGTGATCCTCGCCGCCGGCCGTGGCGGGCCGCGTGATATAGCGGCGGGCGAAGCGCACGGTGCGGTTGCAGCCCAGCGCCTGCCGCGCGTAACCGATCACGCTGTCCTTGCCGGCGCCGGAGGGGCCGACCACCATGATCAGCCGACCACTCATGCCGTGCCCTCGAAAGCGAAGCGCCGCACCAGGCGGAAATCGGCACCGGGATGGTCCTCGACGAACAGCGCCAACTGGTCGATGCGCAACGGCTCAACCAGCGATGGCGCAAAGCGGTTGACGAGCTGCGGCAGCAGCAGGCCGCGCTCGGCATCGGTCAGCGTGCCGGACAGCGTGAAATGGCAGCAAAAGCGCTCGAACACGTGCGGATAGCCCCAGCGCTCCAGCAGCGCTCGGCCGGTGTCGTCCAGCCGATCCGGATGGCGGCGGGCCAGTTCCTCGGGCGTGAGCGCGGCGCGGAACGGTTCGAACTCGCGTACGCACGCGTCGGCCAGCCCCTGCAGTGCAATCGATTCGGCGGCCGGACGCAGGCAGGCGAAGCCGGACAGTTCGGACACCACCAGCGGCAAATCGAACGGCGCGCGCGCGGTGGCAAAGCGGGCGAGGGCGGCAAGCAGATCATCCTCGTGCTGCCCCGAGGCCAGCCGGAACGGCGCCTTCAGCGTGGCGTGCAGGCCGTAGCGGCGTGGTTCGGCGGTGATGCTTTGCCACCAGGCGGCGCCGATGCCCGCAGGCGGTGGCGTGTGGGCGCCGCTTTCGGCATCCCGCCCCAGCCAGGCGCAACCGAGCGCCCATAGTGGATGACGGTTTGGTGGGGCGAGGTAGAGCGCGTAGCGGCGGCTCATGCGGCGATCCTTGCCAGTTCTTCGGCTTGATGGACCAGCCGCCCGCCGACCACGGTGGCGATCACGCGCGGCGTGGTCAGATCGCTGGCGTCGACCACGATGAGATCGGCGCGCTGCCCGACGGCCAGCTCGCCCCGGTCGGTGAGACCTGCTGCACGGGCCGGATTGCGCGCGATCAGCGCAGCAGCACGGGCCCAGCCGCAGATGCCGTCGCGCACCAGATGGCAGGCAGCGGCGAGCGGGGCGGGATAGTAGTAATCGGAAGCGAGCACATCGCAGCGCTCGGCCGCGACCATATCGGCGGCGGTGGGCGCGCCGCAATGGCTGCCACCGCGCACCACGTTGGGTGCGCCGAACACGATCGGGCTCTGCAGCCGGTGCGCGGCCTCGGTGGCCTCGCTGGTACGTGGAAATTCGCTGATGCTGCAGCCGATGGCGTGGAACGCCTCGCGCTCGGCCACGGTGTCGTCATCGTGCGAGGCCATGGGTACGCCAGCGCCACGTGCCACGGCGGCCAACCGCGCGATCGCGGCGGGCACCTCGGCTTCGCGCGCTGCCGTGCGCTCCACCAGTGCCCGGAAGTTCGCAAGCGATTGCCCGGCGCGCTCGGCGTACTTGCGCAGCTTGCCGTCGTCGTTCAGCCGCGCCACCACCATGTCCAGGTGATCATTGAATGCCAAGAGGTGCACATGGCCGCTGGCGATCCAATCGGCCAGCTCGGCCTCGGCATCGAGATTGAAGGTTTCCCAGCGCAGATGGATGCGGTGCTCGGCGGCCAGCTTGGCCTTGAGCTGGTTCAGTATCCGGCGGATACCAACTGCGTTGTCGCGTCCGCGCAGCCCGCCCTCCCAGCTCCAGGTGACGCCGTGGTAGGCGGTGGTGATGCCGTTGGCAACCAGTTGGCGATCGGTATCCAACATGGCCATGGCCAGCGGAAAAGCCGCCTCCGGCCGTGGCAGGATCTGCCGCTCGAACGCATCACCGTGCAGATCGACGATGCCCGGTAACACCAGATAATCACCGGCGTCGACTGTGCCCGGCTGGGCCGGTCCGCCAATGGCCGCAATGCGGCCATCCTCGATCTGCAGCGTGGTGTCGTGCCACTCGCCATCGGCGAGCAGCACGCGGCGGGCGGTGATTGCGGCGGGCATCGGCGTCTCCAGCGGGAAGATGAGGCCGATTCTAGCCGACGCAGATGACGGTTTTATTGGTTATCTAGACAAGTGAGTGGTGGATTCAGGTGTGGCCACCTATTGCACTCACCCTTCCCGATTGTTCACCACCAACTGCACTGCATCCCCGGCGAAGCGACCGATGCCGAATTCGATCGGCACGCCGTCGAGGGTGACGTTGATCGCTTCCACTTGCAGGATGGGCTGCTGCTTCGGTTGCTGCAGCAGGCGCGCTGTGGTGTCGTCGGGCATGCGGGCGGTGATGCGGCTTTCCAGGCGTTCGTATTCCATCACGCCGTAGTGCTTGAGTGCCTCGGTGATCGAGCCGGTTTCGGCGAAGACCGCATCGATGCCGGCGAAGCGTGCGGCCGCAAAGTAGTGCGAGGCCACGTTGATCACCCGGCCGTCGGCCTCGCCCACGGTATCGAGCTGGATCACCGGCTCGCCTTCGGCGATGGCCAGTGCTTGGGCGATCTTGGCGGTGGCGGGGATTTCCAGCACCTTGAGGATGCTGCGGCTGCCCTCTACCTGCTGGCGTTTCAGCGATTCGGAAAAGCGCGCGCGCTTGCCCACCGAGTAGTGGACGGCGTAGTCCTGCAAGAAGATGCCGCGGCCCTGTTCCACGCGCACCAGCCCACGCGACTCCAGCGAGGCGATGGCGCGGCGGATGGTGTGGCGGTTCACCTCGAAGCGTTGGGCAAATTCGCCCTCGGTGGGCAGCCGCTCGCCCGGCCGGTAGTGCTTGCCGCCAATTTCCTGTTCGAGCACCTGCTCGATCTGGCGCCAGACTGCGACGCCGGAACCGCGCTGGATCATGCGCGTATCTCCTTGTCCTGAAAGGGCCTTCCAGCAGCCTTGATGCTCGACTAGGCGCGTCGGCGCTACACGGCGGTGTCGGATCTTTGCTGCTTGGGCAGGGCCATTTTGCCGCGAGCCGCACCGCGCCGCGATCAGGGTGCGGCAGCGAAGCTACGACGCTTCCCCAATTCTGCACCTGTCCGAAAGGGCCAAAGCCGCGATGTTGCCGCAATCGGCGCCGCCTTTGCAGCACCGTCAAAAAAGATTCACGGATCGGTGATTTACTGCGCCGGCCCGATGCGGCCATACTGCGCTCCGAAACTTGTATAGATATGTATACAGGAGTGAGTGTTATGGAACATCATGACGCCGGCGCTCGCCGGCACTGGTTGGCGGTGCTGGCCAAGGCGCAGCTGGCCGAGCTGGAACCCTTTGCGGCCACGCTGGCGCTGCCGGCGCTGCAATGGCTGCGCCGCCCGGAAACCGGGCTGATGATGGTGCGGGCACGCACCGGCGGCAGTGGCGCGCAGTTCAATCTGGGCGAAGTCAGTGTGACCCGCTGCGCGGTGCAGGATGACGAAGGGCGGCTGGGCGTTGGCTATGTACAGGGCCGCAGTGCAAGGCATGCCGAGCTGGTGGCACTGTTCGATCTGCTGCTGCAGCACGATATGCATCGGCCGGACCTGTGGCGCAGCCTGATCGTGCCGCTGGCTGCCCGCCAGGCCGCGGCGCGCAGCGCTGCCAGCGGCAAGGCTGCGGCCACCCGGGTGAACTTCTACACCATGGCGCGGGGAGACTGAGATGAACGCCCCCCTGCTGCCCGGCTGGCCCGATCCGGTCGACGATGCCCAAACGCTGTTTCGCCAATTGCTCGATGCGCTGGCCCATCCCGGTCGCATCCACACGCTGCACCGGCCGCTGGCCGTGCCCGTGCCCGTGCCCGTGCCGCTGGCGCCGGCTGCTGGCGCGGTGGCGCTGACTTTGTGCGATTTCGAAACGCCGGTGTGGCTGCAATCGCCCGAGGCCGCACCATGGCTGCGCTTCCATTGCGCCTGCCCACTGGTCGATGCGCCTGCCACAGCGCGCTTTGTCTTCATCGATCAACCGGCCGCGATGCCGCCGCTCTCCGACTTTGCCCAGGGCGAGCCGGAATATCCGGATCGCTCGGCCACGCTGGTGCTGCAGGTGGCCAGTCTCACCGGGCACGGCCTCACCTTGTCCGGCCCCGGCATCGCCGGCATGGCCCAACTGGGTGTGACTGGCTTGCCAGCCGGTTTCTGGGATGACTGGCGCGCGCAGCACGCGCGTTTCCCGCTCGGTGTGGACCTGATCCTGGTGGCGGGCGAGCGCTTCGCGGCCTTGCCGCGTACCACGCGTGTGGAGGTGGATTGATGTATGTCGCCGTGAAGGGCGGGGAAACCGCCATCGTCAATTCCTGGTCGTTGCTCGCCGAGGCGCGGCGGGGCGACACCGATTTGCCCGAACTCTCCGTGGCGCAAATCCGCGCGCAAATGCGCCTGGCTGTGGCGCGGGTGATGGCCGAAGGCTCCTTGTACGACGAAGAACTGGCCGCGCTGGCGCTCAAGCAGGCGGCCGGCGATGCAGTCGAGGCCATCTTCCTGCTGCGCGCCTACCGCACCACGCTGCCGCGCTTTGGTTACACCGAGCCGGTCGATACCGCCGCCATGCACACGCGGCGACGCATCTCCGCCATCTTCAAGGAGCTGCCCGGTGGGCAGGTGCTGGGCCCGACCTACGACTACACGCAGCGTCTGCTCGATTTCGCGCTGCTGGCCGAAGGCGGCGAGCCCCAGGCCGCGGTCGCCGAGCCCGAAGCCGGTGCCATGCCGCGCGTGACCGATCTGTTGGGCGCGGAAGGCTTGATCGAACCAGAGCCCGTGCCCGATGGCGATCCGGCCCCGGTCGATCTATCGCGCGAACCGCTGGGTTTTCCGGCCGAGCGACCCACCCGGTTGCAGAACCTGGCGCGTGGCGACGAGGGGTTCCTGTTGGCGATGGGCTATTCGACGCAGCGCGGCTATTCGCACACCCACCCGTTTGCCGGCGAGATCCGCATGGGCGAGGTGGCGCTGGAAATCATGCCGGAAGAGCTGGGCTTCGCGATCGAGATCGGCGAGCTGACGCTGACCGAGTGCCAGATGGTCAACCAGTTCGGCGGCTCCAAGGCCGCGCCGCCGCAGTTCACCCGCGGCTATGGCCTGGCATTCGGCGAGGGCGAGCGGCGTGCGATGGCGATGGCGCTGGTCGACCGCGCGCTGCGCAGCGACGAGCTGGGCGAGGAGGTGAAATCGCCGGCGCAGCAGGCCGAGTTCGTGTTGTCGCACTCGGACAATGTCGAGGCCAGTGGCTTTGTCCAGCATCTGAAACTGCCGCACTACGTCGATTTCCAGTCCGAGCTGGAGCTGGTGCGCCATATGCGCGCTACCCCGGCAGCGATGGCAGACGAGATGGTTGCGGCGCCCACCGACCAGGAGCACCCGGCATGAGCACCGGCTACAACTTCGCCTATCTCGACGAGCAGACCAAGCGCATGTTGCGCCGCGCGCTGCTCAAAGCGGTGGCCATCCCCGGCTACCAGGTGCCGTTTGGTAGCCGCGAAATGCCGCTGCCCTACGGCTGGGGCACCGGTGGCATCCAGTTGACCGCCGCCATCCTCGGCCGCAGCGACGTACTGAAGGTGATCGACCAAGGCTCGGACGATACCGTGAATGCGGTGAACATCCGCCGCTTCTTCGCCCGCACCGCCGATGTGGCGACCACCCGCGTCACCCGCGAGGCCACGGTGATCCAGACCCGCCACCGCATTCCGGAAACGCCGCTGTTGCCGGGCCAGATCATGGTCTACCAGGTGCCCGAACCCGAGCCGATGCGCCGGCTGGAGCCGCGCGAAGCGGCCACCCGCACGCTGCACGCGCTGGCCGACTACGGGCTGATGCACGTGAAGCTCTACGAGGACATCGCGCGCTGGGGCCATATCGCCACCACCTATGATTACCCGGTACTGGTGAACGGCCGCTACCTGATGGCGCCGTCGCCCATCCCCAAGTTCGACAATCCCAAGCTCGATTGCAGCCCGGCGCTGCAACTGTTCGGCGCCGGGCGCGAGAAGCGCGTCTATGCCGTGCCGCCGTACACCCCCGTGCGCAGCCTGGATTTCGACGACCACCCGTTCACCGTGCAGCGCTGGGATGCGCCGTGCGCGCTGTGCGGCGCCACCGACAGCTTCCTCGATGAAGTGGTGCTCGACGATGCGGGCGGGCGCATGCACGTGTGCTCCGATTCCGAATACTGCACCGAGCGCCAGGCTGCGGGCCACGCCGGCAACGCCACCAGGGAGGCCGCATGAATCCGTTGCTGCAGGTGAGCGGGCTCACCAAGCATTACGGCAATCACCTTGGTTGCATCGATGTCGGTTTCAACCTGTGGCCGGGTGAGGTGCTGGCCATCGTCGGCGAGTCGGGCTCGGGCAAATCGACGTTGCTGCAGCTCTTGGCCACGCGTTTGGCGCTGGATGCCGGCCGTATCGAATACCAATTGCCCGATCGTGGATTGGTCGACGTCGCGACCTTGTCGGAAGCCGAGCGGCGCTTGCTACTGCGTACCGACTGGGGCTTCGTCGAGCAGAACCCGCGTGATGGATTGCGAATGAACGTGAGCGCCGGCGCCAACATCGGCGAGCGCTTGATGGCCGCCGGCGCCCGCCACTACGGCGATATCCGCACCATCGCCGCCGACTGGATGGCGCGGGTGGAGCTCGACCCGGCGCGCATCGACGAGCTGCCGGCGCGTTTCTCCGGCGGCATGCAGCAGCGGCTGCAGATCGCCCGCAACCTCGTTACCGGGCCGCGGTTGGTGCTGATGGATGAACCCACCGCCGGGCTCGACGTATCGGTGCAGGCGCGGTTGCTGGACCTGCTGCGCGATCTGGTCGGCCGGCTGGGGCTGGCCGTCATCATCGTCACCCATGATCTCGCCGTGGCGCGGCTGCTGGCGCACCGCATGCTGGTGATGCAGCGCGGGCGGGTGGTGGAGGCGGGACTGACCGATCAAGTGCTCGACGATCCACAGCACCCGTATACCCAGTTGCTGGTGTCCTCGGTGTTACAGGTGTAGGGGGAGGAAGTCAGTGGTGGAGACTGCTTTGATCGCAGAAGGCAGCAGGCAAGCGGCGTGTGCATTGTCTGTCGTGCCGAGCCGCCCGAGCCGTTCCCCGCTCAACCGAGCAGGAGATCGGATGAGGCACGCGGCCTTCGCTGTTTCGCAAGTCCCAGCCGGGAAAGGCGCGGGCAGCGCCTGCGGCGCGGTGATCGGCTGCCGGTTCCGCCCGGCGGACGGGTTCATTTCTTTTGCTTCGCCAAAAGAAATGAACCAAAGAAAAGGCGACCCCGCATTCGCGCCCTTCGGGTTCCCTCGCTGCGGACAATCGAGTCGGCGCCTGCGGCACTCGGTCTGCGGCCTCAAACATCCTCGGCGAAACCCCGCCCCGCTTGTTCCTCGCTCGGCACTCCTGAGGGGATTTCGGGTGGTGCGCCACCCACTCTGGATTGGTTTGACGTACAGCCAAGCGCGGACGATTTCCCTCCAGTGGAGTACTGGCGCTAGTGGGCCGCGTGCGGGAACTATCCAGCAAATACCAGCGCGTGGTTTTCCTCCCCTTTGCCAAGCGCCGAAGGAGTGGAGCGAGACCCTAGGCTCGCGACCGACTAAGGGCAGCCCGGAGGGCCGTAAGGCAAGGGTCGCCTTTTCTTTGGTTCGTTTCTTTTGGCGAAGCAAAAGAAATGGACCCGTGAGCGCGGCGGAACGCGCATCAACCCCGCGCCGCAGGCGCTGAAAAACTCATCCAACACCGAGCCCTCCCCATGACCTCCATGCTCGAAACCCGCCATCTCGCCAAAACCTTCACGCTGCATCCGCAAGGCGGCGCGCAGTTGCCAGTGCTTGATGCCATCGATTTCGCCGTGGCCGCTGGCGAATGTGTTGCGCTGACCGGGCCCTCCGGCACCGGCAAGAGCACGCTGATGCGCTGTCTGTATGGCAACTACCTCGCCAGCGCCGGCGCGATCCGCGTGCGGCACGATGGCGAGTGGCTCGATCTGGCTGCCGCCAACCCGCGTGAACTGCTGGCGGTGCGTCGCCGCACACTGGGCTACGTCAGCCAGTTCCTGCACGTGATCCCGCGCGTGGCCACGCTTGCCATCGTTGCCGAGCCCTTGCTGGAGCTGGGAGCGAGCCCGGCGGAGGCTGAAGCACGCGCAGCGGCGCTGCTCGCCCGCCTGCAATTGCCCGAGCGGTTGTGGTCGCTGCCGCCGGCCACCTTTTCCGGTGGCGAGCAGCAGCGGGTGAACATTGCACGTGGGTTGATCGCGCAAAAGCCCATCCTGCTGCTTGATGAACCGACCGCTTCACTTGATACCGCCAATGCCGAGCGGGTGGCAGAACTGATCATCGCGGCGCGCGAGGGCGGGGCGGCCATCGTCGGCATCTTCCACGACGCTGCCGTGCGCGAACGCGTGGCTACCCGCTGTTTTGTCCTCACCGCCCCGCAGGAGGCGCTGCAATGAACACGATCACCCTGAGCAATGCCCGTGTTGTCACCGCTGACGAAGTATTCACCGGCACTGTGCGCATCGAGGCTGGCCGCATTGCGGATGTGGCGCGCGGGGGCACCGTCACGCCGGCGGAGGATTGCGGCGGCGACTACCTGCTGCCTGGCCTGGTCGAGTTGCATACCGACAATCTGGAAAAGCACCTGGGGCCACGGCCCGGCGTGGAATGGCCGGTGCATTCGGCGCTGGCCATCCACGATGCGCAGATTGCCGCCGCTGGCATCACCACGGTGTTCGATGCGCTGTGCATCGGCGATCTCGACCCCACCGGTTTTCGGGCGCGCACGCTCAGGCCGTCGATCGCCGCGCTACGCGAGGCGGTAGCTGCCGGCTCCACCCGTGCCGAACACTGGCTGCACCTACGCTGCGAGGTGGCGAGCACCGATGTGCTCGACCTGCTCACCGAATACCTGGACGAACCACTGCTGAAACTGCTGTCGGTGATGGACCACACCCCGGGTCAGCGCCAGTGGTCGGACCTGGAAAAGTATCGCGTCTACGCGCAGAAGCACGATCATTGGGACGAAACTCGCCTCGCCGACGAAGTGACCAAGCGCAGCGCGCTGCAACAGGCCCACTCGGCGCGCAATCGCCATGCCGTGGTGAACCTCGCCCGTGAACGCGGTCTGGCGCTCGCCAGCCATGACGACACCACGGTGGAGCACGTGGCCGAGGCACAGGCGGATGGTGTGACCATCTCCGAATTCCCGACCACGCTCGCCGCCGCCCGCGCCGCGCGCGCGGCGGGGCAGGGTATCGTGATGGGCGCGCCCAATGCCGTGCGTGGGGGCTCGCACTCCGGCAACGTCGCCGCGCTGGATCTCGCGCGTGCCGAGCTGCTCGACGTGTTCTCGTCCGATTACGTACCGGCCAGCCTGCTGCACGCGGCCTTTTTGCTGGTCGATGATGCTGGCTGGTCCCTGCCGCGTGCCATTGCCACGGTCAGCCGCAACCCGGCCCAGATGGCCGGGCTCACCGACCGCGGCGAGATCGCTGTCGGCCTCAAGGCCGACCTGGTGCGGGTGCGCCCGACCGCCCACACCCCGCTGGTGCGTGCCGTGTGGCGCGATGGCGAGCGGGTGGGTTGATCACAGCGTTGATTCGGTTGCGGGAGCAGTGAATGCCTGGGCCAGTGCCACGAAATTGCGCACCAGCGGGCTGTCGTTCCCGGCGAGCCACGCGGCGCCGACTTGCCAGTGGGCGCTGCGGCCGGAGAGCGGAATCAGCCGCACGCCCGGGCCGGCGATGCGGTGAGCGGTGGCGGGCACGATGGCGGCACCGATGCCGGCGGCGACCAGCGACAGCACGGTCTGGATGTCGCCGGCGCGCTGGATGATCTGCGGCGTGAACTCGCGTGCCGTGCAATAGCGGGTGATCTGGTCGACAAGGCCGGCACCGCGATGATGGGCCAGCTGGACAAAGGGGGCATCGTGCAACGCGGTGAGCCCTGCCTTGCCGCGTGCCCAGCTGGCGTCCACCGGTAGCGCCAGTGCCAATTGGTCGTCGATCACCTCCAGGTGTTCGAACTCGTGGCCCACCGGCAGCCGCACGAAACCGATGTCGAGCTCGCCACTGCGCAGCAGGTTGAGCTGCACCGAGGTCGGCATGTCCTCCAGCGTGAGTTCCACGTCCGGATAGCGCTCGCGGAACAGCGATAGCAGCCTGGGGGCGACCTCCTGTGTCGACAGGCCGAAACCCAGCGCCAACCGGCCGATGCGCCCTGCCGCCATCCGTCTGCCGCTCTCCTGCAGTTGGTCGGCGTCGGCCACCAGTTGCTGGGCCTGGGCATGCAGGAAGCGTCCCAGCGGGGTGAGCTCGGCGCCGTGCCGCCCGCGGTGGAACAGCGGGCCGCCCAGGTCCGCTTCCAGCGCCTGGATGTGCTTGCTCAATGCGGGTTGCGACAGGCCCAGCGCCTCGGCTGCCTCGCGGTAGCTGAGGTAGCGGGCCAGCACGGTAAAGCTGCGCAGTAGGCGGATTTCCATTCCGTTTCGTTATCGATCGAGTGGGTTTGCTTATTTTACGGGCGGGTGCGC
Organism: Chitinolyticbacter meiyuanensis; assembly: GCF_008033135.1. NCBI lineage: Bacteria > Pseudomonadati > Pseudomonadota > Betaproteobacteria > Neisseriales > Chitinibacteraceae > Chitinolyticbacter > Chitinolyticbacter meiyuanensis. Next base: position 4,002,407 of record NZ_CP041335.1, on the reverse strand, counting down.
GATTGTTGTAATCGCTGCGGCCCCCAGCCTGTCAGGCGTGGGGGCGGGTGCGATGGAAGGAGGCTCCGCCTCGTTCCGGTACACGCGCAAAGGCCGCGGGCCGGCATGTCTCGCCGCATGCCATGAAGTCCCGCCTAAAGGCCGCGCCGTGCCGCAACGTACGGGTTCTCCGGGCTGTACGCATACCAAACAACACCATAGTCACAGGATGGAAGACCATGTTGAAGCAAACCCGGGCGCCTTACGGCGCCAAGCCGGCTTTTGCGCTGAAAACGCTGAGCGCGGCCCTGCTGCTGGCATCGAGCGTTGCCAGCGCCACCGAGATCGCCCCGTACTTCGAGATGTGGTACGGCGGCGCGAGCGGCTATCCCGCCCCCACCCTCGCTTCGGCCCAGCAGCAGCTCGGCCTCAAGAGCGTGACACTGGCGTTCACCATCGCCAGCAATGGCCAGTGCAAGATCTCCAATGACGGCGGTGGCAACGATCTGCTGAATGGCGCGATGAAGGGCGATATCGCCAGCTTCCGCCAAGCCGGTGGTCGCGTGATCATGTCGTTCGGCGGCGCCGCTGGTACCTATATCGAGGCGGTGTGTTCGGTCGACCAGATGGTCAGCCTGATCGAGGGCATGATCCTCAACCACGGCATCCGCGCGCTGGACTTCGACGTCGAGGGCGGCCAGCTTTCCAACACCCAGCTCAACAACACCCGCAATGCCGCACTGAAGGCACTGCAGGCCAAGTATCCGGATCTGTATGTGTCGTTCACGCTGCCGGTGCTGCCGAGCGGCCTGACCAGCCCGGGCGTGGCCGTGGTGCGTTCCGCTGCGCAAGCTGGCGTGCGCGTTGACCTCGTCAACGTGATGGCGATGGATTACGGCTCCAGCATCTCCAGCGGCAAGAAGATGGGCGACCTCGCTGTCCAGGCCGCGCAATCGCTGTTCAACCAGATCAAGCCGATCTTCCCGACCAAGACCGATGCCGAATTGTGGTCCATGGTCGGCGTGACGCCGATGATTGGCCAGAACGACGTGCAGGGTGAAGTCTTCACCCTGGCCGATGCGCAGACGCTGACCGACTTCGCCAAGCAGAAGGGCCTTGGCCTGATCGCCTGGTGGTCGTTCCAGCGCGACCGCACTGGTACGGGCAGCTACGGCGAATACAGCCAAGTCAATAAGGCCAACTTCGACTTCTACAACATCTTCAAGGCTGCCGGCACGCCGGGCAGCTCGCCGACGCCGTCGCCGGTGACCCCTACCCCGGTCACCCCGGTACCGGTGACCCCAGCGCCTGTGACGCCGACCCCGGTGGCCGGCCAGTATCCGGAATGGAGCGCGAGCGGCGTCTACACCGGTGGCCAGCGCGTGACCTATCAAGGTGCCGTGTACGAAGCCAAGTGGTGGACCCAGGGCGACAACCCGGGCCAATCCGGCGAATGGGGCGTATGGAAGAAGGTTGGCGGCGCGCCGTCCCCGGTGACCCCGGCTCCCGTGACACCCGCTCCGGTCACCCCGGCTCCGGTCACACCTGCCCCGGTGACTCCGGCCCCGGTGACTCCGGCCCCTGTGACGCCCGTTCCGGTCACCCCGGCGCCGTCCGGCTGCTATGCGGCCTGGGCTGAAGGCAAGACCTACGCCGCCGGCACCCAGGTCACCTACAACAACCGCAATTACCAGGCGCTGGTGGCGCACACCGCCTACGCCGGTACTGGCTGGAACCCTGCCGCGAGCCCGACGCTGTGGAAGGACATTGGCGCCTGCAGCGGCTCGCCGAGCCCGGTCACCCCGGCGCCGGTGACACCCGCTCCCGTAACGCCTGCGCCGGTCACTCCGGCCCCTGTCACCCCGGTTCCGGTCACCCCGGCTCCCGTGACGCCCGCTCCGGTCACCCCGGTCCCGGCCGGTGATCGCGTCGTCGGCTCCTACTTCACCCAGTGGGGCGTGTACGGCCGTGGCTACGAAGTGGCCGATGTGGTCAGCAGCGGCAGCGCGTCGCAGCTCACCTTCATCAACTACGCCTTCGGCAATATCTACCAGAAGAATGGCGGCTACGAGTGCGCGGCCGGCATCGACAAGCTGGAATCGGGCGCGACCAACCCGAGCGATCCGTCCGCCGGCACCGGTGGTGACGCCTGGGCCGACTACGGCCGCACACCGGGCCGCCTGGTCGATCCGAGCAAGCCCTACACCTGGGAATCGCCGCTGGCCGGTAACTTCGGCGAGCTGAAGAACCTGAAGGCCAAGTATCCTCAGCTCAAGGTGCTGATCTCGCTGGGCGGCTGGACTTGGTCGAAGTGGTTCTCGGCAGCCAGCAAGACCGACGCACTGAGGAAGCAGTTGGTGAGCTCGTGCGTGGACGTGTTCATCAAGGGCAACCTGCCGAGCTACAGCGGTCGCGGTGGTCCTGGTTCGGCCAAGGGCGTGTTCGACGGCATCGACATCGACTGGGAATACCCGGGCGTGATCGGCCAGCCGTACAACACCATCGACGCTGCCGACAAGCAGAACTTCACGCTGCTGCTGGCCGAGTTCCGCCGCCAGCTCGACGCGCTGAACGACGGCCACAAGCTCCTGACCGTGGCCATCGGCTCGGGCAAGGACAAGATCGACCAGACCGAGCCGGCCAAGTACAGCCAGTACCTCGACTGGATCAACGTGATGACCTACGACTTCCACGGTGGTTGGGAAGCGACTGGTCCGACCAACTTCCAGTCGCACCTGTACCCGGATCCGGCCGATCCGTCGCAAGGCACCGCGCGGACCTACAACGTCGACGATGCGATCAAGAACATGATCGCCGCCGGTACACCGGCCAAGAAGCTGGTGGTGGGCGTGCCGTTCTACGGCCGTGGCTGGACCGGTGTCGCCGCAGGTGGCAATAACGGTCTGTACCAGGCTGCGACTGGCCCGGCCCGTGGCACGTACGAAGCCGGCATCGAGGACTACAAGGTACTGAAGAACGCCGCCGGTACCGTGTATGTCCACCCGGTGACCAAGCAGTCGTACAAGTACGATGGCACCAACTGGTGGTCGTACGATACGCCGGCCGTGATCCAAACCAAGATCGACTACGTGAAGTCGCAAGGCCTGGGTGGCGTGTTCAGCTGGTCGCTCGATGGCGACTCCAACGGCGAACTTGCCAAGGTGCTGGGCAACGGCCGCTAAGCCCTGAGGCGCTTGTGCCCAGGCAGGGGGCGGGGTTCGTTCCCCGTTCCCGAGCCTGCCGGCACCGCCGGCGGGCTCGAAGGTCCCCTCTCTCTACACTAACGGACCATGCCGCAACCCCTCCCATCGGGAGGGGTTTTTTCATGCCGGCTGGACCGCAGGTCCCTGATCTGCCGGGCAAAACGGCAAGGGGCTGGCCATTTCGCGGTACAATCGCAGGTTTTCGTTTCCCTGATCGCGATGAGCCTGCTCGTCCTCGGCGTCAATCACCAGACTGCACCGCTGGCGGTGCGCGAGCGCCTTGCGTTCGCGCCGACCGAGCTTGCAGCTGCGCTGTCGGCGTTGACGACCGCGGGTGGGGTGCAGGAGGCGGCTATCGTCTCCACCTGCAATCGCACCGAGCTCTACGTGAACGCCAGAGGGCCGGACGAGGTGCTGGCCTGGTTCGCTGCCAGCCGCGGTCGGCAGGTCGACGAGCTGGCGCCGCACCTGTATTGCCTGGCGGATGACGACGCGTCGCGCCATGCATTCCGCGTCGCGGCCGGGCTCGATTCCATGGTGCTGGGTGAAACGCAGATCCTCGGCCAGATGCGCGAGGCCGAACGTGTCGCCCGTGATGCGGGTAGCCTGGGCGTATTGCTGAACGGCCTGTTCCAGCGCGCGTTCCAGGTGGCCAAGGAAGTGCGCAGCGAAACGCGCATCGGCGCAGCCTCCGTATCGATGGCTGCAGCGGCGGTGAAGCTCGCTGAGCGGCTCTATCCCAGCGTGGCCGAATGCAAGGTACTGTTCGTTGGCGCTGGCGAGATGATCGAGCTGTGTGCCGCGCATTTCTGTGCCCGCATACCGCGCGCCGTGGTGGTGGCCAACCGCACGCTGGAGCGCGGCCAGAAACTGTCCGAGCAGTACGGCGGCAGCGCCATGCTGCTGACCGATCTGGGGGAGCGCCTGGCCGAATTCGACATCGTCGTGTCCTGTACCGCCGCACCGCTCGCCATCATCGGCAAGGGCATGGTCGAGCGGGCGCTCAAGCGCCGCAAGCATAAGCCCATGTTCATCGTCGACCTGGCGGTGCCGCGCGATGTCGAGCCCGAGGTGGGTGAGCTGCCCGATGCCTATCTCTACACCGTCGACGATCTGGCCGAGGTGGTGAAGGAGGGCGTAGCGCTGCGTCAAGGCGAAGCGCAGGCGGCCGAGGGTATCGTCGAAGGCGGCGTGCTGGAATTCCGCCAGTGGCTGGCGGCACGCGCGCTGGTGCCCACCATCCGCGAATTGAAGGACCACGCCGACCGTATCGCCCGCAATGAACTGGCGCGCGCCAGGAAGCGCATCGCCGCTGGCGACGATGCCGACGAAGTGCTGGAGCAGCTGGCCGCCGCCGTCTCGGCCAAACTCCTGCACGCACCGCTGGCGTCGCTGAATGCGGCCCAGCCCGAAGAACAGGAACAGCTGGTTGCCGCCACCCGGCGGATCTTCCGGCTCCACGACTAGCCTTCCTTCCCAACGCGGGAAGTGGAACCCATACGCATGAAACCATCGATCGTCCAGAAACTCGCCCAGCTTGCCGACCGGCTCGAGGAAGTGAACGCGCTGCTCGCCTCCGAGGAAGCCACGCGCGACATGGACCAATACCGCAAGCTGACCCGTGAGCACGCCGAGCTCACGCCGGTGGTCGAGCTGTATCAGCGCTTCGGGCAGACCGAGGCTGATCGCGCCACCGCCGAGGAGTTGCTGGCCGACCCGGACATGCGCGAGATGGCCGAAGAGGAAATCCGCAATGCCGATGCGGCGATCGAATCGCTGGGTGTCGAGCTGCAGAAAGCATTGCTGCCCAAGGATCCGAACGACGAGCGCAACATCTTCCTGGAAATCCGTGCCGGTACTGGCGGCGACGAATCGGCGCTGTTCGCCGCCGACCTGTTCCGCATGTACACGCGCTTTGCCGAGCGCAATCGCTGGCAGGTGGAGATCGTCTCGGCCAACGAATCGGACCTGGGTGGCTACAAGGAAGTGATTGCCCGCATCGCCGGCTTCGGCGCGTATTCCAGGCTCAAGTTCGAATCGGGAGGCCACCGCGTGCAGCGCGTGCCGGCCACCGAGACCCAGGGCCGCATCCACACCAGTGCCTGCACGGTGGCGGTGATGCCGGAAGCCGACGAGCTTGAGGAAGTGAACATCAATCCGGCCGACATCCGCATCGATACCTTCCGGGCCAGCGGCGCCGGCGGCCAGCACATCAACAAGACCGATTCGGCGGTGCGCATTACCCACTTTCCGACCGGCATCGTCGTCGAGTGCCAGGATGGCCGCAGCCAGCACCAGAACAAGGCCCGTGCCATGCAGGTGCTGGCCGCGCGCATCAACGACAAGCAGCTTGCCGAGCAGCAGGCCAAGGAAGCGGCCACCCGCAAGAGCCTGATCGGCTCGGGCGATCGCTCCGAGCGCATCCGCACCTACAACTTCCCGCAGGGGCGGATGACCGACCACCGCATCAACCTCACGCTGTACAAGCTCGATGCGATCATGGACGGCGATCTGGAGGAACTGACTCAGTCGCTGATTAACGAGCACCAGGCCGAACTGCTGGCCCAGCTCGGCGACTGACCGGGCGGGCGATCCGCACCGTGTGAAACAAAACAGCCCCGCATCGCGGGGCTGTTTTGTTGGGGGCTGATGCTTAGCGCTGGAACACGCGGACCCAGTCCACTTCCATCTTCTGCGGCAGCGGCGACGACGCGTCCGGGTTGCCCGGCCAGTTGCCGCCGACGGCCACGTTCAGGATCAGGTGGAAGCGCTGGTTGAACGGGGCAGGGTAGGCGCCTGCCGTGCTGTACCAGTCGGTCTGCTGGCCGTAGAACTGGCCATCCACGTACCAGCGGATCACGCCCGGCTCCCACTCGACCGCGTAGTCGTGGAAGTTGTCGGCCGCGCTGCTGTTCGGCACCGTGCTGATGGTCTTGTAGGTGTTGGCCGGCCAGGCGCCACCGTAGTGGATGGTGCCGTAGACGTTATTGCCACCGGCTGCCTTGAGGTTGACGGCTTCCATGATGTCGATCTCGCCGCTGGCGGCCCAGCCGCCGTAGACCCAGTCGGTCGGCAGCATCCAGAATGCGGGCCACAGGCCCTGACCATACGGCAGCTTCATCCGTGCCTCGAAGCGGCCGTAGGTCCAGTCACCCTTGCCCAGCGTGCGCAGGCGGGCGGACGTGTACTGGCGCGTGCCTTCACTGCCGGTGTAGTTCTCGCGGCGTGCTTCGATCACCAGCTTGCCGTTCTCGATGCGCGCGTTTTCGGCACGGCTGGTGTAGTACTGCAGCTCGTTGTTGCCGCCGCCCTGGGCGTTCACTTCGAAGCCCCACTTGCTGCCGTCGATGCTGCTGCCGTTGAATTCGTCGTTCCATACCAAGCGCCAGCCCGACGGAACCGGTACGCCCGGGTTCGGGGTCGGTGCCGCGGTTGGTTGCGGTGTCGGGGCCTTGGTCGGAGTCGGAACCGGTGCCTTGGTCGGCGTGGGCGAGCTGCCGGAGCAGGTGCCGACCACCTTCCACACGCCCCATTCACCCGATTGGGCCGGATTGTCACCCTGGGTCCACCACTTGGCTTCGTACACGGTGCCTTGGTGGCTTACCCGTGCGCCGCCGTTGTAGACGCCGCTGGCGGTCCAGGCCGGTGCCGAGGTGCAGGTGGACGGGGTGGAAGGCGTTGGGGTTGGCTGCGGCGCAGTGGTGGGGCGCGGCGTTGGTGTGGCTTGCGGGGAGGGCGTCGGGGCCGGCGTCGGCGCAGTGCCGCAGCTGCCGCCCGATTGCCACAGCGTGGCGGTGGCAGCCGGGTTCCAGTTGGTGCCGACGTAGGCGGTATGGGTGACCAGGGCGGTATAGGTGGCGCCGCTGTAGGTGACGGTATCGCCGCTCTGGTAGGTGTTGCCTTCGGCCCAGGCGCCGCGGCAGGCGGCGTTGGCATGAAGGGCAAAGGTGGAAACGGCAGTGGCAACCAGCCACAACGCCAGCTTGGACGGTTTCATTTCTTCTCTCTCCGCGGGCCCGCAGGCCTTCCTTCTTCTGTGTGGAACGCCGGAGACGAGAACGGGTTTGCGCCGTGCCCTGGCGGGCCCGGTCACACTATCCATTTCCAACTCTCCGACGACGTTGCCCCGGCGTCGTGGCCGGTGGCTTTGTGGGTCGATACATCGCATGCAAGAGGCATCGCACACAAGGCATCAGGCGATGAGCGGAAGGAAACGATAGGCTGAATGGTTGTAATGATTGCGCTTTCAATTGTGGAGAAAGCGCTTTCTGCTGTAAGTCATGGCCGACCAGAGTGGTCGACCATGACTTCAGTTGAGACCGCGCAGCACCGCCAGCGCTGTCGGGCGCAACATGCCGTAGTTGTAGAAGGAGAAGGCCTTGATGCCGAGTGCCTTCAGGCCCTCGTAGGCCGGTTGCAGCTGGGCGCCGTCGCCGAGGTCCGGTACGCCTGGACGCAGGATGGCGCGCACCTTGGTGGCGTCGCCGATGCGGCGTACGGTGTCGACGCCATCGGCAATCACCCGCTCGGCGCTTGGCTCGTAGAACGGCACCTCGACGCCGTCGCACACCTTGGCGAGTGCGGCAAGATCGCTGCCTTCGAGCCAGGTCTGTGCCGTGGGGCGCTGTACCGTCGGGATCACGTAGAGCGCCACCTCGGCCGGGATGGCCTGGCGGATGGTGTGGACCAGTTCGGTCACCCGTTCCTGGCGCAGCCGGACCAGCGCTGCGAGCTCCAGGTCCTCGAACAGGTCGGCGGCGAGCCAGGCGCCGGCCTGGTCTGGCGCGGCGTCGACATGGGCGGCGAGATAGCCATCGACCCGGTTGCGCACGCGTGCGGCCAGTGCGTCGGCATCAATGCCGCGGGCCCGGGCCGCAACGCGACAGGCATCGCAGAAGCACAGGCCCAGCATGGTTTCGAGCCAGACATTACGGCGTACCTGGGCGAATTCGTGGTGGTAGCCATGGTCGTAAGGCGCCCAGCCCGGTGATTCCAGCGTCAGGCTTTGCCACGGCAACGCCTGGGCCACATCGATCGCCAATGCCACGCCATAGTCGAACACGTGTTGCTGCATCGGGCACAGCGCGTAGAGATAACCATCGCCCCAGGCGTTGCGGGTGACGAGCTCGGGATGCTCGGCACCCAGGCGCGAGTTGTGGAACAGGATGGTCCAGGCCGACAGTGCCAATCGACCGTCTTCGGCCAGATCGTAGGCGACGCGGCGCTGTGCCGGATCGGAGTGCGGGTGGGCCGGCAGGCTACCGTAGTGGCTGCGGCTCGGCTCGTAGTAGAGCGCCCCGTCCTCGGGGAATACCACGCGGCCGCCGACTTGGCCCGCTCGCGGTGGGCGGATGAACTTGCCGGCGTGGTAGCTGGCGGCGAGCTTGACACCGTTGACACCGAGCGCGAGCACTTCGTCGACGAAGCCGGACATCTTGCGGCCGGCCACATCCCAGGAATAGGTGTAGAGCGAGCGGGTGGTCATGCGGACCTCCTGAAGGCGGAAGAGGGGGCAGGGGCGTGCGGCATGGCCGCTGCGGGAATGATGGCGCCAGGGTGCTGGATCACCACGCCAGCGAGCGCGTGGCCGGCATGTGCGGCGGCGACCGGATTGGCCTCGGCCAGCCGGGCCGCGAGATAGCCGGCGGCAAACGCGTCGCCGGCGGCACAGGTATCGACGACGTGGCTCACCGGGCTTGGCGCTACCTCGCAGCGCAACTTGCCGGCCACGACCAGGCACGGCGCGGCGCCGCGCTTGACGACGAGTTCGGCACAACCGGCGGCACGGATGCGCTCGACCAGTACGTTGCCGCCGTCGCCGAACACCAGCGTTTCGTCGTCCTCGGTGACGAGGGCGATATCGGCAATGGCGTAGAGCTGGGTATAGGCCTCGCGCGCTTCCTCGCGGCTCCACAGCGGCAGCCGATAGTTGTTGTCGAACCAGACATGGCCGCCATGCGCCTTGAACTCGATCAGTGCCGCGATCAGCCGCGCGCGTTCCTTGGGAGGGAACAGCGCCAGCGTGATGCCGGAGAGGTAGAGCGCATCCAGCCCGTCGAACAGCTTGGCAAAATCGAGGCTGCTGGCGAACCAGTGGCGCGCCGCGCTATCGCTGCGCCAGTAGTGGAAGCGCCGCTCGCCCACCGTGTCGGTCTCGACCAGGTAGAGCCCCGGGTTGCGGCCGGGCAGGCGGGCAATGCGATCGGTCAGCAGTTTCTCGTCGCGCCAGGCGGTGATCAGCTCGTTTGAGAGGCTGTCGTCGCCAAGGGCGCTCAGGTAGCGCACGCGGTGGCCGCCCGCCAGCTGGCGCGCCAGATAGACGGCGGTATTCAGCGTATCGCCCCCCCAGCGCCGCGCGAGCGGCATGCCGGAGAGTTCGATCATGCCTTCGCCCAGGGCTGCGATGTTCATCGTGGGTGTCCGCTCAGGGCTGTTTGTAAGCGACGCAGTCGATCTCGACCTTGCAGTCGACCACCATGCTGGAGACGACGCAGGCGCGGGCCGGCGGGTGCTCGCCGAAATAGTGCATGAACACCTTGTTGAACGACATGAAATCGCGCGGGTCGTCCAGCCACACCCCGCAGCGCACCACATGCTCCGGGCCGTAACCGGCCTCGGCGAGGATGGCGAGCAGGTTCTGGATGGCCTGATGCGTCTGGGCAACGATGCCGCCCTCGATCACCTCGCCGTTCACCATCGGCACCTGGCCGGAAACGAACAGCCAGCCGGCAGCGCCGGCAGCACGGGCGAATGGCAGGTGCTGGCCGCCGGTGCCTTTGCCCCCCTCGACGCCGATGCGGGTGATGTCACTCATGATGGTCTTCCTGGGGTTGAAGGTTGAACGTGGCGCGCAGGTCGGTTTCGCGCGGCAGGAAGCGGCCGCTGCGTGTGTCGGTCGGCTTACCTTGATGGTAGGCGAGTGCACCGTTCACCCACACGCCGAGGATGCCCGACGCTGCAGCGACGGGGGCGGTAAAACTGGCGTTGTCACGCACGGTGGCCGGATCGAACAGCGTGAGGTCGGCCCAATGGCCGACCCGCAGCAGCCCGCGGCCGGCGAGGCCGAAGCGCCGTGCCGACAGCCCGGTCATCTTGTGGATGGCAGTGGCGAGCGGAAGCAGCCCGGCATCGCGGCTGTAGTGGCCGAGCACGCGGGGGAAGGCGCCCCACAGTCGTGGATGCGGCAATGGATCGTTGGGCAGTCCATCGGAGCCGACCATGGTCAGCGGGTGTGCCAGGATGCGGCGCACATCGGTTTCATCCATGCCGTGATAGACCGCGCCGGCCGGCTGCAGCCGCGCCGCCGTCTCTGGCAGCGGCATGCCCCAGTCGGCGGCGATGTCGGCCAGATCGCGTCCGGCCATCTCCGGATGCGGCGTGCTCCAGGTGATGGTGATCGCAAAATCGGCGGTGACCTGCTTGAGATCCAGCGTCGACGAGCTGGCGGCATAGGGGTAGCAATCGCAGCCCACCGGATGATGCGCGGCGGCGGCGTCCAGCGTGCCTAGTACCTCGGTGCTGCGGCCCCAGTTGCCGGCGCCGGCACATTTCAGGTGCGACACGATGACCGGCGCGCGCGCATGGGTGCCGATGTCGATTGCCTCGGTGATCGCATCGACGATGCCGTCGAACTCGGTGCGCAGGTGGGTGGTGTAGAGCGCGCCGTGGGCATCGAGCTCGGCAGCGAGCTGCTTCACTTCTTCGGTACTGGCGCCGATCGCCGAGGCATAGGCAAGGCCGGTCGACAGCCCCAGCGCGCCATGTTCGAGTGCATCGGCAAGCTCGGCGCGCATCGCAGCGATCTCGCTGGCAGTGGCGACCCGATCCAGCCTGTCCATCTGGTTTTGCCGCAGCGCGGTGTGGCCCACCAGCGCCGCCACGTTGACGGCGGGCTGTGCGGCATCGACGGCGGCACGGTAGTCGGCAAAGCGCGGGTAGATGAAATGCCCGGCATTGCCGAGCAAATTCATCGGATCGGGCGGCTCGCCCTTGAGCCGCACCGGGCTTGCGCTGATGCCGCAGTTGCCGACGATGACGGTGGTGATGCCCTGCGATAGCTTGGGCAGCATCTCCGGCTGGCGGATCACGTTGGTGTCGTCGTGCGTGTGCACGTCGATGAAGCCGGGCGCGAGCACCAGGCCGGTGGCATCGATCTCATGAACTACGGTGGCGGCATCGAGCTCGTCGTCGCGAGCGATGGCGGCGATGTGGCCGTCGGCGACGGCCAGCGTTGCGATCACCGGCGCCGCGCCGCTGCCGTCGTGCAGCGTGGCGTGGCGGATCAGCCAATCGTAATGCGGTGCCATGCTCAATCGCCCAGCGGCAGCCGGTCGCCACCGCGATAGTGATCGAGTGCCAGCTTCACCCGGCGCAGCAGCTCCTGGCTTTCCGGCTTGCGCGCCAGCGCGAGCTCGGTGGCGAGGATGTCGATCGCCAGCAGCATGGCGTAGCGCGAGGCGGACGGCTTGAAGATGAAATCGGTCTCCTCCAGCGACAGCGGGATCACCACGCTGGCGAGCCGTGCCAGCGGCGATTCGGCGCGGGTCAGTGCGACGATGCGCGCGCCGTAGCCTTGCGCGATCTCGGCTGCGGCCAAGAGCTCGGGGGTGACGCCGGTGGTGGAGAGCATCATCAGCGTGTGTTCCGGGGTCAGCGTGGCAGCAACCATCCGGCCGAACACGGCGTCGTGATAGCTCGCCACCGGTTGGCCGAGTCGGGCAAGGCGGAACTGCAACTCGTCTGCCAGCATGGTCGAGGCGCCGCCCATACCGAGCACGTAGACCATGCGCGCACTGGCGATCATCGCGGCGGCGGCCTGGAAATCGGCTTCGGCAAAGCGGCTGAGATGGTCGTGCAGCGTGGCCTCGACATCGGCGACGATGCGGCCGTAGAACGCGCTCTCCTCGAGCCGCGGTGCAAGGAAGCGCTCGCCGACGGCGCAGGCACGGGTGAGCTTGTGCTTGAGCTCGCGGATGTCGCTGCAATCGACCGAGCGGGCGAAGCGCGAGATGGTGGCGATGCTGACGCCGGCGCGCTCGGCCAGCTCGTTGATATTGGCCTGCGCGGCGAAATCGATGTCGGCCAGGACCGCGTCGGCCACCTTCTGCTCGGTGACGGACAGGCGTTCGCGGCTGGCGCGGATGTGATAGACGATGTCGGTGCTCATGGGCGCATCACGCGGTCAGAAAAAGGTTTCGACGAGGCCGGTCACCGTGTAGTGCTCATCGACGAGGGCCAGCTGTCGCCATTTGTCGAAGGTGAGGCAGGGGTGGGAGATCTCGAAGGCGACGAGATCGCCGACTGCCACATCGCTGTTCGGCGCCACCTGCATGAAGGCGTGCTGGTCCATCATGCGGGTCAGCGCCCAGCCGGCCGGCGCGGCGCGCGGTGCGGATTCGCCCGGGCGATGGTGCAGCGCCGGCTGCGGTAGCCCGGCATCGAACGCCGCATCGCGCTTGCCGAGGCCGATGATGGCCACGCCCGGCTCCGGCAGCGATTGCACGTAGGCCCACAGCTGCAGCGCCGGCAGCAGGCTGGCGTTCATTGCCTGTGCCACCGGGTTGTTGGCCTCGATGCGTTGTTGCGCCGCTTGGTAGATGCCGACGTCGTGGGTCAGGTAGCAACCAGGGCGCAGCACGATGTCGAGCGGTTGTGCCAGCGTGAGGCCGCTCCATTCCTCGGCGACCACGTCGAACCAGGCGGAGCCGGCGCCGGTGAGCACCACGCGTTCCGTCTGCAGCGCACCGGCGGCGCTCAACGCCTGCAGTCGGGTGGCGGCGCGGCGCAGCAGTGCGCGGATCGCGGCCTCGTCCTTCAGCACGCCTTCGTAGAGCTCGATGCCGCAGAGCCGTAGCGCTGGCCAGCGGGCGATCTCGGCGATCAGCGCCGCTTCGGCCGCCTCGTCGCGGGCACCGGTGCGGCCACCGGCCACGCCCAGCTCCAGCAGCACGTTGAGCCGTTGCCCGGCTGCGGCGAAATGCGCACCGAGCGCGGCGATATTGGCGACCGAATCGACGCAGCACCAGAACGCGAAACCGGGATCGCGCTGCAGCGTGTCGATGATGGTCATATTGGCGCGGCCCACCAGCTGGTTGGCCAGCAGCACCCGGCGGATGCCGTGGCGGTATGCGGCCTGCACTTGCGGTGCCGTTGCCAGCGTGATGCCCCAGGCGCCGTGTTCCAGCTGGCGATGGAACAGCGCCGGGCTCATCGTCGTCTTGCCGTGCGGCGCCAGCTTCACGCCGTAGCGGGTGATGAAATCGCGCATCCAGCGCAGGTTGTGCTCGATGCGGCTTTCACGCAGCACCGCCGTCGGCAGGCTCACCTCCTCGGCCAGCACGTTCCAGCGCAGGCTGGCTACCTCGCCTAGCGTCGCGTCCGCCGGGAATCGGCCCAGTCCCTTGCCGTTGGCATCGATGCGATGTTGCTGAAAATGGTTTTCCATCAGGACTGTGCTGCACGTCGTTTCTGTAAGAAAACGATGATAGGCCGACCGGGTAACGGCGATCAAGAAAATTATTTTCTGAAATTCCGCGTCGTTGGCGGGAGTGTGAAATTGCCTAGCGCCAACGCCGTACCCGACTGCTGTAGTCCCGCCAGGCTTGGCCGTGTGCGCGTGCCAGCCATGGTTCCTCGCCGTAAACCACCCGCAATTGGAAGGACACCGCCAGTGCCGCGGCATAGAGTGCAAGTGCGGCTACGCCGCTCAAGGCACTCCAGCCCAGCACGATCAGCAGTACCGACAGGTACATGGGGTTGCGGCTGTAGCGATAGAGGCCGATCACTACCAGCTGCCGTGGGGGCGACCAGGGCGCCAGCGTGCCACGCCCGGCAACGTAGAAATCGCGCACGCACCACAGCAACCCGATGCTACCAACGAGCAGCGGCATGAGTCCGAGCGGATGAAGCAGTACGGTATGGCCGCCCCGCGCTAGCCAGAACAGCGGCACGGCAAAGGCCACCATGCCGGGCAGGGCGAGAAAGGCGAACAGCGCTCGCGCCAGCATGGGAGCGCTACGCCACCAGCCGCCGCAGCAGCGGCAACCGTGCCAGCAGCGCGGCCGAAGCGGCGGAGAGGGCGAAGGCCGCGACAGTGGTCAGCGTAATTGCCAGGGCCGGGTGGTAGCTCAAGCCATGCAGGCCGAACCGGCCCAGGATCAGCAGCCACAACGGGTGGATCGCATAGATGCCGAGCGACCAGCGCGCAATGGCCTGGACCGGGCGGCTGGCGGCCCAGCCATCGGGGCTGCATTGCAGCAGTGCCAGCCACAGCGCCAGCGACATCGCGATGACCAGCGGGCCCGGGTACGCATACATCAGTTGCCAGGCACGCGGCCCCAGCGTGGGCAGCAGCAGGCCGGTGGTCAGCGCGATCAGCGCACCGCACGCCAGTGCCAGCAACAGCAGCCGGCCAGATGCTGGCCGCCAGGTGCATGTCGCCAGATAGTGGCCGGCGACGAAGTAGCCGATATAGGGCACGAAGCGGGTCAGGACACTGGCTTGGCCGCTACCGATCAGCGATTCGATCGCTGCAATCGCGAGCCCCAATACCATCAAGAGGCGCAGCTCGGCCGGTGCCGTCACCCGCGCAATGAACGGTGCCGCGAGGTACAGCCCCAGCGTCATGTAGAGGTACCACAGGTGGTAATAGGGCATGCCCTTGACCACGTCGCGCCAGCCCTGAGCCCAAGTGAAGCGCGGCTCGGTGCCGGCGCGCAACGCCAGGTAGAACGCCGTCCAGCCCAGCAACGGCCACAGCAGCCGCGGCAGGCGCTTGCGGTAGAAGTCGGCGGCCATCATCTGCGCGGCGCCGGGCAGGAGTAGCGCACCGCTCAGCATCACGAACAGTGGCACGCACCAGCGCACCAGTGCATCGGCCGCATTGGCGGTCCACCACGCGCTGCTGGCGGCATCTGGCCGGTAGATCACCACATTGGCGGACACATGCAGCCAGATCACGGCGAAGGTGGCGAGGGCGCGGATCAGATCGAGCTGGGGCTGGCGGGCGGTGGACATGGCGAAACGGTCGAGGCGGGCGTGGTAAAGCCACTATACCGGCTCGGCACTGCACGGCGCTGGCATGGCACGAAGCCGCTGCCGTGGCCGGAGCACCATGCTCAGCCACCGAACAGCGTGGCGTCGGGGATGAAGTAGTGTTCGCGCTCGCCCACGCTGACCTTCCAGTTGTCGCTGATGCGCTGGGCCTGGACCGCGCTGCCATCCGGCGTGGTGACACGGTCGCGGGCAAAGGTCAGTTCCCGGTAGCGCGCCGGGTCGACCCCACCGGGTTTTGCCACCCACAGCTCGGCTTGCCGTTCACCGCGCACGACCCGGAAATCGCAGCGCTCATCGAGCGGTGTGGGCCGGACCGCGCATTCGAGCCGGCCGGACGCGCTGTAGCGGCTGGGTAGTGGCGCGTCGCCAGCCTGCTGGGCGGGAAGGGCGAGCGTGAGCCGGAACGGGCTGATCTGGCCGCTGTGCTTGCGATTGCCGAGCTGGTAGACCCGGATGAGGTAGTCGCCGTCTTGCGGCAGGACCAGCGTGTGGCGCGATTCGCCGCTTAGCGCGCTGTTGTAGAGCGCGGAGCCGTCGCTGCCGGGAGGCAGGATGTTGAAATTGACCGAGGCGTTGGCCGAGAGTGCCACGGTGAGCTGTTGTCCGGCACGGGCGCCGACCCGGTAATCCTGGATCGCCGAGCCGGTGATCTTGCCTTTCAGCACTGTGGAGGTCGCGCCCTTCGCGAAATGGACAGGCTCGGTCGTGCTGCGCTCTGCAGGCAAGCTGCCGGAAAGGGCAAAGCTGTTCAGGCTGCTTGCCAGCAAGACGATGCCGACGAGAACAACGGGCTGTTTCATGATGATCTGCTCCTGGTGGATTGGGCGCGGCTCAGCCGCAGGCGCCTGGCGAGACCACGTTCACCTGGTCGTAGCGGCCGTTGCGGGTGACCACCTGCACGCACTCCCGTGCCGATGGATTCCACCAGCTGGTGTAGCTGCGATGCCAGCCCTTCTGGCCATCGATGTTGTAGAAGCCGCGATCCTGCAGCGCCGATTCGCCCGAAGCGGCGCGGGCGCCCGCAAGGTCGGACACATCGACGAAATGGCCCCGGTGGCTGCCATGACCATCGCGGCGTGCATAGCCGCTGTCGTTGCGTTCGCGCAGGCCGTCGTTGAAACCGTTACGGTATTCGTCCGTGTGATCGTCGTTGTGACCGTAGCGACCAGCCAGCCCATCGTCGTAACCGCGCTGGTATTGCTCGTCGCGCTGGTGCTCCTCCTTTTGCTGCTTGTGTTTGTTGTGGTTGGCGATCGCGATGGCGCCGATCAAGGCCGCTGCACCGGCCGCGACCACCAGGCCAGCCTTGCTGCTGCTGGCGCTCTCCAGGTGGCTGGTGCAATCGCCTGCCAGCGTGGGCTGGAACGCCACATAGCGGCCGTTCTGTTCCGAGGCAACCAGGCAATCCTGCGCATCGGCGTTCCACCAGTTGTGCCAGTTCCGCTCGCTGCTTTGTTCGACATAGACATCTTGATAGCCGCGCTGCTGCAGCTCGCGTGCCGCGTCGGCGCTGGGGCGGTTGACGAGGTAGCGCAGGTCGCTGGCGGTGGAGGCCACCGCCTGCAATGGCGCCAGCCCGAAGAGCGACAGGGCAAAGGCCAGCACGATGGGCCGGGTGGAGGGGAGGCGGGTGTTCATTGCGGGCTCCTGGGATGGGAATGGGCGAATGAACACAGCCTACGACCGGGTCTGCGGCGATAAAAAGCCGGAAAATTTACCCAAGTCGCATAGCGTGATCTGAAAGCGATTTCGCCGGAATGCCGCGAAAACGCTCATTTAATTTGGGCAAATATTTTGCTTGGGGGCGGTAGCGCGAAAATGCGCTTGATCCAGATCAGCCCGGCACGAAAAACCGCATTCCAGAGTGGGCTGATCGGATGGATGGCGCTAGCCGGTTGCGGCGTGAGGGCGTAGCGAGGCGTTGTTTTGTTGTTCGCAAATGGCCACCGCCAGCGTCGGGCGCTGGTGAATAGTGGCGACGTCGTGCTGCCTGATCTGCGCGCTTGGCTGGCGTCAGCGTCGACGCGCGTTGCGCTGCTGGCTGGCAAACCAGCCGAATGACCAACGCAGGATCCAGTAGGTGATGAAGCTCAGCACGGCGACGACGCCCAGCATGATGATCAGGAACATGCCGGTATCGGTAAGGCCCGGGATATCGAAAGCCAGGGCAATGACGGCGATGAGGATCAGCGAAACCACAGCGATCAATGTGGCGGTGCGCAGCGCAAACTGGTGCTTTTCCGGCTTTTCCGGCAGGCGCTGTCGCTCCACCACAAAGCGCCAGGCCGCCAGCATGCTGGCGGCAAGGCTGGTCGCGGCGTGCAGGCTCACATTGCTGCGCAGGCCCAGCAGCGTGAGCGCCCCGCTCAGCGCAATGGAGATCACGAAATAGCCGGCGGCGGCAATCCAGACATAACGGTTGATCGAATCAGGCGTCTGCATCGGCTTGACCTCACTGCCCGGAGAGGGCGTTGTCGATGAAATCGGCCCGTACCGTGCTGCGTGGCACACGGCCTTCGAACCAGCCACGCACGTCGTCGTCCAGCGCAATGCCGTGCATGTAGTTGTACAGCGCCTTGTTCAGCGCCCGGCCCAGCGCGTCGTGGTCGGCGTCGGTCGGGTCGTGAAAGCCGACATCATTGGTGGCGAAGCTGATTGCTGGCAGCGGTTCCAGTGTCACGCCGTATTCCTCGGGGTTGAGGCCGACCGGCGAGTGCACGGTACAGGCGAAGCGATGGAAGAAGCCGGATTGGATGCAGCCGGCAGCGAACAGCTGGCGCACGTATTCGAGCGCATCCACCGTGTCCTGCACCGTCTGGGTCGGGAAGCCATACATCAAATAGGCATGGACCAGGATGCCGGCCTGGGTGAAGCCGTGCGTTACCCGCGCCACCTGATCGACCGACACGCCCTTTTTCATCAGCTTGAGCAGCCGGTCCGAGGCAACCTCCAGCCCGCCGGAGACGGCGATGCAGCCACTGTCGGCCAAGAGCTGGCACAGCTCGGGCGTGAACGATTTCTCGAAGCGGATATTGCCCCACCACGAGATCGCCACGCCGCGCGCTAGCAATTCCTCGGCCAGCGCACGCAGCATCTTCGGCGGCGCAGCCTCGTCGACGAAGTGAAAGCCGGTCTGGCCGGTTTCAGCGATGACCGCTTCGATGCGGTCGACCAGCACCTTGGCCGAGGCGGTTTCGTAGCGCGCGATGTAGTCGAGGCTCACATCGCAGAAGCTGCATTTCTTCCAGTAGCAGCCGTGGGCGATGGTCAGCTTGTTCCAGCGGCCGTCGCTCCATAGCCGGTGCATCGGGTTGAGCATGTCGAGCAGCGACAGGTAGCGATCCTGCGGCAGGCCATCCCAGGTGGGCGCCCCCCAATCCTCGAACGGCACATCGGGCTCGGGGTGGTTGAGGTAGCGCACCGCGCCATCGTCGCTGCGCATGTAGCAGCGCACCAGTTGGTCCACCGGCCGTGACCCGGCCAGATTGGCCAGCAGCGCCAGCAAGGGGCGCTCGCCCGAATCGAGCGTGACGAAGTCGAAGTAATCGAACACGCGCGGCTCTTTGAGCTCGCGCAGCTCGGTATTGACGAAGCCGCCGCCCAGCGCAATGCGGATCTGCGGCTGCGCGGCCTTGATGGTCTGGGCGATGCGGAATGCCGCGTAGACATTGCCGGGGAACGGTGCGGACAGCAGCACCAGGTCTGGCTGGTGGGTGGCGACGGCGGTGAGCGCCAGCTCGGCCAGGGTGGTGTCGACCAGGTTGGCCGGCGCGGCCAGCGCTTCGGCCAGCGGCTCGAAGGTGGGCTGGCTCTGCGCCAGCGATTCAGCGTAGCGCACGAATTCAAAGCGCGGGTCGACCGCATCGCGCAGCACGTCGGCCAGGTCGTTCAAGTACAGCGTGGCGAGATGCCGGGCGCGGTCCTGCAGCCCCAGTGCGCCAAAGGCCCAGGCCAAAGGATCGCCGCCATACGGATCGTCCGGATCGACATAGGCATCGAGCGAGGCAAAGCGCGGCCCCTCGGGCAGGAAGCTGCGCGATGCGATGCGATGCGCCATGGTCGGATCACGCCCCTGCAGGAAGGCGATGGTGGGCGTGATGGTTGCCGCATAGCGCTCGTACTGGGCGAGAAAGGCCTTCACCGCCGGCGAGCGCTGGCGCTTCGGCAGTCCGGCGCACTGGTCGAGCAATCGGGCAAGGCCAGTGCGTGACAACAGCGCCAGCACCAGTTCCAACGCCAGGTCCGCCTGGAAGGCGGGCACGCCCTGCTTGCGCAGAAAGCCGGTGAGGTAGGCGGTGGATGGGTAGGGCGTATTGAGCTGCGTCATCGGCGGGATCAGCGACAGCACGCGCACGCCACGGATGGCGAGGGCTTCGGCCTCGCTGATCAACGCCGGGGCGACGGTCTGGATGGGGATCTGCACGCTGACTCCTGCCCGCTAGGGACAAACGGCGCATTTTACAGGGCAAGGCGTTTCATCGGCAGCGGTCGGCCCGGTGGCGGGATCTGCCAGCGTGTTGCAGCACCCGGCCACTCATACTGAAAATGCAGCCGCCAGTCCGAGTGCCACTGCCGGTCTCAACCCTGGCTCGACTTGGCTGGAGGGCCTGTCGTCCCGGCGGCGGACCAATTGCAGCCGGAACTGGTATGACCGCCTCAGGCTTCTGCGCAGGCGGGCGATGCGTGCTGAATGGATACAGCACGCGTTCGTTCAAATATCGGTCATCGTGTGGTGGTGTTTTTTCGTAACCAAAAAGAAACCATGGAGAAAGTAAATACGGCGGAAAATCATCAGCGATTTTAAATATAAGTATTTGAAGATAATAGGTAAATCCATTTATCCATCTGCTTTCTCCAGGCTTATATCCTGCCCCGGCCGTATGTAGTGGTACCGAGTACATAACGAACCGAGGCACCGGCGCAGTCCTGTGCACATCGGTCGCATGGCAAATCGCCGAATCACATACGCTATGGAGAGGTGAACGTGAAATTGGATCAGTCTGTACGGCTGCGCATGGGCGCAGCCTTGATGTGTGCTGCATGCGTGCCGCTGGCGCTGGCGGATGCCTGCGCCGACGCCTGGCAATCCGCCCGGGCCTACGTGGGGGGCGAGACGGTATCGCAAGGCGGCCACAATTATCGCGCCAAGTGGTGGACGCAGGGCGACAACCCGCAGCAGTCCGGCCAATGGGGCGTCTGGGCCGATGCCGGGAGCTGCACGGCGCCAGTGGTGGCTGCAACGCCGGGCTATCGCATCGTCAATCGCTGGCAGGGCAGTGGCCTCGTTGATGGTGGCGTGAATGCGGGCTACGGCACCGGTGATGGCGCTGGCTATCAGTGGGTGGTGGAAGAACTCGGCAACGGTTTTGTCGCGATCCGCAACCTGGGTACCGGCGAATACCTGCATATCGAGAGCAGCAACGGTCTGGTACAGGCCGGCCCGCGCGAGCCTGCCTGGGAAAGCGCGCAGTGGGCACTGGAGCCGACCGGCGATGGCTTTGTGCGCATTCGCAACCGTTGGCACACTTGGGAATACATCCATATCGAAAACCAGCTCGGCCAGGCGCAGAGCGGCGGGATCTACCCGGTATGGCAAAGCGCGCAATGGAAGCTGGAGCCAGTGGGCAGCGTGCCGACGCCCACGCCCGTCGCCACCCCCGTGCCGACCGCCACGCCGGTCACGCCCACGCCCCGGCCGCCTACTCCGACCCCGACGGCGCAACCCACCCCGACCCCGCTGACCGCGACGCCGACGCCGGTCGTGCCGACCCCCGTCACGCCGACACCCGTGTCCCCCACGCCGGTGACCCCGACGCCGAGCACCGGTCGTGGCGTGGAAGCCCCGTGGGTGGAACTGCAGGCCGAGCACGGCCGTACCAATGGTCGCATCCTCGCGCCCAGCCGCAACAAATGGGATGCCGCCTATATCCAGGCCGAGGCGATCGGCCGCAGCGCGGTACAGCTCGACCGTAGCGGCGACTACGTGTCGTGGAACACCACGGCGGCAGCCAACTCCGTGGTGGTCCGCTATGCCATTCCGGATGCACCGGCCGGCGGCGGCATCGATGCCACGCTGGGGCTCTACGTGAACGGCCAGCGGGTGAAATCGCTGCCGCTGACGTCGCGCTACGCCTGGTCGTACAAGGGTGGGCTGATCGGCGATGCCATCGTCGACAAGCCAGCCGAGCAGCCGCATACCTTCTTCGACGAAGTGCGCGTACTGCTGGATCAGCCGATACCGGTCGGCGCGGAAGTGAAGCTGCAGCGGGATGCGCAGGACAGCGCGGCCTTCTACGTGATCGACCTGATCGATTTCGAGGATGTGGCGCCGCCCTTGACCATGCCGCCCGGCTTCACCTCGGTGACCGAGTTCGGCATTCAGCCGAACGACGGCAAGGATCACGCGGATGACGTGCTGCGCGCGATGCGCTCCACCCAGAAGCTGTGGTTCCCGCCGGGCGAATACCTGCTGCAGAAGATCAGCGGCGGCAATGTCGGCCTCGACAACCCAGGGGTCGAGATCCGTGGTGCCGGCATGTGGCACACCACGTTGCGCGGCCCCAAGGCGATGTTCTTCTGCTACGGCGCCACCGCGAAGTGCGTGTTCCGTGATTTCTCGATCTACGGCGAATCGTATGCGCGGGCCGAGGAAACGCAGGGCGTGCAGAAGGCCTTCGCCGGGCCGATGGGCAAGGATTCGGTGATCGAGAACGTGTGGATCGAGCACGTGGTGGGCGCGATCTGGGTGGGCAACGATCCGCCTTACCAGACCCAGCCGACCGACAACCTCACCATCCGCAACTGCCGCATTCGCAATACCTACGCCGACGGCATCAACTTCGACAACGGCACGTCCAATTCACTGGTGGAGAACTGCCATATCCGCAATACCGGCGACGACGCGGCCGTGGTCTGGTCGATCCGCTGGACCCACTGGGTGCGCGACAAGACCTACGCACTGGGCCCCAACTTCATCAACCCCGAGGCGCGCAATGCGCCCGACCAGGGCGTGGGGCATGGCAACCGCTTCCGCAAGATCACGGTGCAGATGCCATGGCGTGCCAACTGCTTTGCCAGCTACGGCGGGTATGACAACGTGTGGGAAGACAGCGTGTGCGAGGATGTGCTGACCTACCCCGGCATTCTGGTGGACAACGAGTTCTCGTCCTATCCGTTCGGCCCGGGGCTCACCACCTTCCGCAACATCTCGCTGATCCGCGCCGGTGGCCCGATGTTCATGGAAGGCACCGCCAACCCGTGGAAGCATGGCGCGCTGAAGTTCTACAGCCGTGAGGGCGACGTGAACGACATCCTGGTGGAGAACGTGGACATCATCGAGCCGACCTACGCCGGTATCGAGTTCCGCGGCTTCGGCACCGCGTACGCCCCGCCGGGCGAGCGCTTCTCGCCGGAAATCCTGCAGGCGGCCGACAACGCGCAGTTCCGCAACGTGACGCTGCGCAATGTCACCATCACCCGTCCCGGTACCTATGGCATCCAGGTGCTGGATGGTGGCGGACGTGGCACGGTGAACTTCGAGAGCGTGGTGGTCGATAGCCCCGCCATCGCGCCGCTCGCCGCGGAGGGTGTGCCGGCCAGCTTCTTCAACCGCGTCTCGGGGAACAGCGGCTGGTAAGCGCTGCTCCGTAAACCAATCACGATGCCCCTCGGAGGAGGGGCGTCGTCGTTTGGTGGAAGGCGGGTGCTTGTGCCGCCGACCACGGGTGCATCACGGGTGTGTTCGGCTGAAAGGCGGTCACATGGGCCTCAAGTGGCCCAACCGCCTCGCCGCACCACGGCTTTGCGCTTGGGATCGAAGCCCCAACAGGTGGCCTCGGTGTCGTCGATGAAGCCGCAGACCACATCCAGCTGGCCATTCGGCACGATCTGCCCCTCGATGCCCTCGCTCTGGGCGATGTCGCGGTTGCGCGCAGTTGCTTGCTTGGGTGACAGGCACTGTAGCTCCGCCTCGGCGGCATACGCCCCGAGCAACGTGGCCTTGCCGTTGGCGAGTACATAGTAGGCCTTCTTTCCATCCGAGCTTCGCACAGCCATGGCAGTCGCGCTGGCTTCAGCGGCAAAGAACCGGGCGCTGCAACGGGTTTCGATCCTGCCAGACACGCCAGCCTTCGCAAGCAAGGTCGAGGGGTCATCGGCGGCAATGGCTGCGGTGCTGCAAACAAGCAGCAGCGAGGAAATAGCGAAATTTTTCATCGGTGCGAGTGGCAGAGTTGGTGCTGAGTGGAAATCGAGATGTCTATCGCTGGCACATCGGCCAGAGGGTGATCACCCACAACCCCAGTACGGCGAGGAAATTGACCGTGAACACGGCGCCGCGAAGCCGGACATTGGTGGTCAAAATCTGCACCGCGCTGTGTGCAAGACGGCCGAGCACGAAGATCCACGCCAAGGCGAATGCGGCAGAACCAGGATTGGGCTGCAGCAGACAAGCCACGTAAAACAGCAGTGGCCATTCGAACTGGTTCGAGAGATTCGCGCTGATGCGCGGCTCCACCTTGGCCCAGGGGTTGCTGCCATCGGCGCGGCGACCGATGCCCCAGATCGCGGGCGCCCTTGCCACGGTGAGCAACACATACAGCGTTGCGGCCAGTGCCACATGGGCTGCCATCGGCAGGATGAGCGGGTGGGGCATGGGGTTTTCCTGAATGGAGGTGCTGTCGTGCACCGCGAGGGCCTACACAGGTGTTCAAGATCAATCGTTTGGATCTGCGTCTGCGGCACCGCCTGGCGTGATGACGTTGTGCCGTGTCATCTTCAACGGGGCATGGCGCGGATGGTGCCATTCCCCACGGTGACCTGCAGCCGGTACTTGTCCGCAATGTCCTTCAATACCGTATCCCACGGCACGCAATCGTAATGGAACGCACCGTTGCCGCCGATGGTGGGGGCCAGTTCAAGGCGATTGCCGGAATAGTCGGCAAGTACCTTCAACGTGGTTTGCAGCGGCATATCGGAAAAGTGGATGCGGATTTCCTTGCCCTGGCATTGTCGCGTGGCGGCGTTGCTCGAAGACATTGGCTTGATATCCAATGCGCTGCCTTGGCCGCTGGTGCAGGGCGTGGCCTGGAATGCCACTTTTCCATCGACTGTGCATTTGTAGACAGCGGCATATGCTGCGGGCTGGAGCAGTACCAGCGACAACAGAAGTGTTATGCGTTTCATTCATTTCGTCCTGAGGTTCTGGGGCCATCCATTGCTGGGGCACACCAAATCACGTCGCAACGGCGCAAACAGGCGCCGAGCATGCCGGGATATGAGCTGTTATGGTGCTTGAAGCTGCCGGTGAGTGGCGCGTCAAGCCTGGTCGATGGCTTGTCCAATACTGATTTCATTGCCGCTTGCATCGGCGATCCGGAAATCCCGCATGCCGTAATCGCGATCCGCAAGGGGAACAACGATGCAAATGCCCGATTGCGCCAGCCGCGCATAAAGTGCGTCGATGCCGGAAACCGTGAGGTAGATATGCGATGCCCCTGCGGGTTTGGCATCTGCCCGCTGGGTCAGCGTGATTTCCACCTCATCACGGCATATCGCAGCGACCTCGGGCGGCGTGCCCCAGGACCACGCCAAGTCGAATTCCAGCGCTTTTCGATAGAAATCGATCGCCTGCGCGACGTTGTCGACGGTGAAAATGGGGGCGATTTTTTCGAACCGGATCGCAGGCATATCTTCTCGGCAGTTGGGATTGGGTGGAACGGCTTATCGCGCTGATGCAGGCGCGAAGGCCATGGTCAGCCTGCACGCGCTGTTGCTCAGGGTAACGCGCCGCTCCTTCATTCACCATTCATCCGCTTCGCCACGTAGTCCAGAAAACACGCAATCCGTGGTGCTAAGGCCGTGTTGCGGTAGTACACCGCGTGCACCGGCTGGCGCACGTCCGCCGTGTGCTCCACCAGCACCTGGATCAGCGTGCCGCTGGCGCGGTCGGAACGGGTCATGAAGTCGGCCAGGCAGACGAGGCCGGCGCCGGAGAGGGCGAGCTGGCGCAGCGTTTCTCCGCTGGAGGCACGTAGCGCTGGCTGGATGGCGTAGTGCTCGCCCAGCGTATGGCGCAAGGGCCAGGCGTTGAGGCTGTCCGGCTGGGTGAAGCCCAGCAGTCGATGCCGGGTGAGGTCCGCTACCTGCTGCGGTGTGCCGTACTCGGCCAGATAGGCGGGGCTGGCCAGTACGCGCAGGCGGTTGTGGCCGAGCGAGCGGGCATGCAGCGTGGAATCGGCCAGCGTGCCGATGCGGATGGCGATGTCGGTGCGCTCCTCGATCAGATCGATGATGCGGTCGCTGGTATTGAGCTCCAGCTCGATCTGCGGGTAGGCGGCGCAGAAGCCGGGCACCAGCGGGGCGAGCACATGCAGCATGAACGGCGAGGCCGCGTTCACGCGCAGCCGGCCAGCGGGCTGGCCCTGGCGCAGCGCCATCAATTCCTCGGCGTCCTCTACGCTGGCGACGATGCGCCGTGCCTGCTCCAGGAACAGCCGGCCTTCCTCGGTGAGTTCCAGCCGGCGGGTGGTGCGCTGGAGCAGCGTGGTGCCGAGCTTGGCCTCCAGCCGCGCCAGCGTGCGGCTCACGGCGGAGACGGTCTGATCGAGCCGCTCGGCGGCGGCGGTGATGCTGCCACCGTCCACCACGGCGATCAGGGTGGCGAGTTCGTCCAGCGTGGTTTTCATTGTTGATTTTTTATTGAAGATGTTTTGAGGTTTAACGGCTTTTTGGGTAAGGATCAAGCGTGGACACTGCGGGCTTCGTTCACTGGAGCCTTGCCATGCCACTTGCCTTGTTGGCGCTGACCATCAGCGCCTTCGCCATCGGGACGACGGAGTTCGTCATCGTTGGCCTGATCCCTACCGTTGCCGCCGATCTCGGCGTTTCCGTGCCTTCGGCCGGGCTGCTGGTCAGCCTGTATGCGCTGGGCGTGGCCATCGGTGCACCGCTGCTGACCGCCCTGACCGGGCGGGTGCCGCGCAAGGCTTTGCTGCTGGCGCTGATGGCGCTGTTCACCGTTGGCAACCTGGTGGCCTGGCAGGCACCGGGTTACGGGGCATTGGTGGTGGCGCGTGTGCTCACCGGCTTGGCGCACGGCGTGTTCTTTTCGATCGGCTCCACCATCGCCACTGGCCTCGTGCCGCGCGAGAAGGCGGCCAGCGCGATCGCGACCATGTTCTCCGGCCTTACCGTGGCGCTGGTCACTGGCGTGCCGCTCGGCACCTTCATCGGCCAGCATTTCGGCTGGCGCGAAACCTTCCTTGCCGTATCGCTGCTGGGCGTGATCGCGTTCGTCGCCAGCGCCGTGTTCGTGCCGCGGCATATCGCGGGCAGCCGGCCGAGTCCGGTGATGCAACAGCTCAAGGTGCTGCAACAGCCGCGTCTGTTGCTGGTGTACGCGATGACGGCGGTGGGCTACGGCGGCACCTTCGTCGCCTTCAACTTCCTCGCACCCATCCTGCAGCAGGTGTCGGGCTTCAGCGCGGGGGCGGTGAGCCTGGTGTTGCTGGTCTACGGTGTATCGGTAGCGGTGGGGAATCTCTGGGGCGGCCGTCTGGCCGACCGGCGCGGCGCCATCGGCGCGCTCAAGCTGATCTTTGCCGGACTGGCCGTGGTGCTGCTGGTGCTGACCTTCACCGCGCCCCATCCGTGGCTGGCATTGGCCACCGTGCTGGCGTGGGGAGCGTTCGCCTTCGGCAATGTGCCGGGCCTGCAGGTGTATGTGGTGCAGCAGGCGGAACACCATGCGCCGCATGCGGTCGACGTGGCATCGGGCCTGAACATTGCCGCCTTCAACCTGGGCATCGCCGGCGGGGCCTGGGGCGGCGGGCTGGTCGTACAGCACCTGGGCCTGCTGCATACGCCGTGGATCGGCGCACTGATCGTGGTCGGCGCCTGGTTGCTCACTGCCTGGAGCGGCCGGCTGGACCAGGCCAACCCGGCTTTTTGCCCCGGCAAGCCGGCGTTTGCTGCCGGGCACTGAATTCAATCGATGTTTCCCAAGGAGTACAGCATGTCCATTCCCGCTTTTGGTCTCGGCACTTTCCGCCTCAAGGACCAGCAAGTGATCGATTCGGTGAAGCACGGCCTCGCCGCCGGTTACCGCCATATCGATACCGCCCAGATCTACGGCAACGAGGCCGAGGTCGGCCAGGCCATCGCCGAATCCGGCGTGCCACGCAGCGAGCTTTTCATCACCACCAAGATCTGGACCAGCAACCTCACGCCGGACACGCTGCTGCCCAGCCTGAAGGAGAGCCTTGCCAAGCTGCGTACCGACGCGGTTGATCTCACGCTGATCCACTGGCCATCACCGAATGACCAAATTGCCGTGGCCGACTACCTGCCGCTGCTGCTCGAGGCCAAGCGCCAGGGGCTGACGCGGCAGATCGGGGTTTCCAACTTCACCATTGCCCATCTGCAGCAGGCAATCGCTGCAGTCGGCGCCGCCGAGATCGCGACCAACCAGGTGGAAGTCCACCCCTTCCTACAGAACCGCAAGCTCGCGCAGTTCGCACACGAGCATGGTATCCATCTCACCGCCTACATGCCGCTCGCCTACGGCAAGGTGATGGAAGACACGCTGCTGCAGCGCATCGCCGCCAATCATGGTGCAACGCCCGCCCAAGTGGCGCTGGCCTGGTTGCTGCAACAGGGGCATGCGGTGATTCCGTCGTCGACCAAGCGAGCCAACCTGGAAAGCAATCTCGCCGCGCAACGGCTGCATCTATCGGCCGAGGAGACGTCGGAAATCGCCGCGCTGGATCGCGGCGAGCGCCTCGCCAATCCGGATTTCGCGCCGGAATGGGATTAATGCCCGCACGGTTCGTTGCGTCGCCTAAGGTAGTGGGACCGGTGCTGAACCGGTTTCACAGGAGTCGACAATGAACTTACGTTTATGGTGGATCGCAGCGGGCCTGGGCTTGTTTGCCAGCTTCAGCAACGCTGCGGATGTCAGTCGTGACGAGTTCTTGAAGGAAGCGCATGAACATGCCGCGACGCTGTTCGACAAGCTCGATGCCAACAAGGACGGCGTGCTGACCCAGGCGGAGCGCGATGCCAAGCGCAAGCAAGTGGTGAAGGATAGCGAGATGAATCCGCCGCGCCTGCACGGCGATATCAGCCGTGAGGAGTACTTCACCAAGGCGGATACCCTGGCCGGCAAGGTGTTCGACCATGCGGATCGCGATCACAACGGCGTGCTCAGCGATGCCGAGCGCAAGCGCGCACGGGATACTTTCCGCACCCGCTTGCAGCAGCATCGCATGGATGCCGACGTTGGCGCGGCATGATCGTGCGAAGCAATGGAAAAGAGGCGCCTTGGCGCCTCTTTTCTTTGTGGCCTCAGAGAAACATGCCGCCCGAGGCTTCAACCCGCTGGGCGTTGATCCAGCTGGCCTCATGGGACAGCAGCAGCGCGATGGCGTTGCCGATGTCATCCGGCAGGCCGACGCGGCCCAGGGCGGTCTGCGCGGCGATCTGGGCGTTCACCTCGCTGTTGTCGCGCACCACGCCGCCGCCGAAATCAGTCTCGATGGCGCCGGGGGCAATTACGTTGACGGCGATGCCGCGACCGCCCAGCTCCTTGGCGAGATAGCGCGTCAGCACCTCGATGCCGCCCTTCATCGTTGCGTAGGCGGCGTAGCCGGGCAGGGCGAAGCGGGCGAGGCCGGTGGACACATTGAGGATGCGGCCGCCGTCGTTCAGCAGCGGCAGCAGTGCCTGGGTGAGGAAGAACGGCGCCTTCAGGTGGATCTTCATCAGCGTATCGAACTGGTCCTCGGTGGTGTCGGCGAAGGCCGCGTGGATGCCGATGCCGGCGTTGTTCAGCAGGTAGTCGAAGCGGGCACTGCCCCAGCGGGTTTGCAGCTGTTCGCCCACGGCTGCGGCGAAGGCAGTGAAGCTGCCGCTGTTAGCCACATCGAGCTGCAGCGCTACGGCGCGGCGGCCCAAGGCCTCGATCTCGGCGACCACCTGTGCCGCTTCATCGGCCTGGCTGCGGTAGGTGAGGATGATGTCGGTGCCGCGTGCGGCGAGCTTGAGCGCGGCATTGCGGCCGAGGCCGCGGCTGCCGCCGGTGATGAGGGCGATCTTGGTCATGGTGAGCTCCTGTGCCAGTAGCGCCGGAGGTCCGGCTTGCGATGCAGTGTATTGTTGTGACGGTTGGCGATAAATTGCACCGATCTGGCTAAACTGTTCGTGCTGAACGAACAATGAGGCGGATATGGAGCAATTGGCCGCGATGCGTGTCTACCTGCGGGTGGCGGAGCTCGCCAGCTTTACCCAGGCTGCCGAGCGGCTGGGCTTGCCCAAGGCCAGCATCTCGGCGGCGGTGCAGCAGCTGGAAAACCAGCTGGGCACGCGGCTCTTGCACCGGACCACGCGCCGGGTGCAGATGACGCAGGATGGCCAGGCTTACTACGAACGCTGCCGCGATCTCTTGTCGGACATGGACGAGCTGCAGGCCATGTTCCAGGCGGGCGAGGGCGAGTTGACCGGCCGGCTGCGGGTGGACCTGCCGGCCTCCAGCGCGCGCATGTACGTGTTGCCACGTTTGCCGGAATTCCTGGCGGCCCATCCGCGCATCGAGCTGGAACTCTCCAGCACCGACCGCCGGGTGGATCTGGTGCGCGAGGGCTTCGATTGCGTGATGCGAGTCGGGGTGCTCGGTGATTCCAGCCTGATCGCGCGGCGGCTTGGGCGTTTCGAGATGGTGAACTGCGCGAGTCGCGATTACGTGGCGCGCCACGGCCTGCCCGCTACGCTGGCCGATCTGGGCCGGCATCGGCTGGTGCATTACACCGCCACGCTGGGGGCCAGGGCGGCTGGCTTCGAGTACCTGACTGCCGATGGCGTCGTCTTCCTGCCGATGGCCGGGGTGATCACGGTGAACAATTCCGATGCCTACCAGGCGGCTTGCCGCGCAGGCCTTGGCATCATCCAGGTGCCGCGGGTGGGCGTGGCGGATGGGCTGACCAGCGGCGAGTTGGTGGCGCTGTTGCCGGACTGGCGGGCCGAGCCGATGCCGGTATCGCTGCTCTACGCCAATCGCCGCCATCTGCCGCGGCGGGTGCAGGCGTTCATGGCCTGGCTCGCCGAGGTGATGGCGCCATACCTGATCGCCTGAGCCGCGCGAGACTGTGCTGGCGAGTTCGGTTATGGTTGGCGGGTTTTGATCTCGTGGCTCGTCATGCTCCCCGCACTCCTTACCCGCTGGATGCCCGGCCTCGCCGAGCTGGTTCATTACCCGCGCCAGCACTGGCGCGCTGATCTGCAATCGGGCATCTCGGTGGCGGCGGTGGCGCTGCCGGTGGGGATTGCCTATGCGCAGCTTGCTGGGCTGAGCCCGATCGCCGGGCTCTACAGCACCATCATCCCCATGGTGGTGTATGCGCTGCTGGGGTCGTCGCGCCAACTGATCGTGGGCCCTGATGCGGCCACTTGCGCGATGATCGCCGCCACCATGGCGCCCTTGGCCGCGCCGGGCACGGCCGAATACGAGTCACTGGCGATCTCGCTATCGCTGCTGTGCGCGGGCTTCTGCCTGCTGGCCAGCCGCTTCCGCCTCGGTTTTCTCGCTGATTTCCTGTCCCGGCCCATCCTGGCGGGTCTGCTCAACGGCGTGGCGATCACCATCGTGATCGGCCAGCTGGGCAAGGTGACCGGGCTGTCGCTGGCGGGCGAGGACGTGATCAGCAAGCTGGTTTCGCTGGCGCAGCAGCTCGCCAGCATCCACTGGCCGACTGCCGCCGTGGCACTGGCCACGCTGGCGATCTACATGCCGATCAAGTGGCGCTGGCCGCGTGGCCCAGCGGCGCTGGTGGCCTTGGCTGCGGTGATGGCGGCCAGCCTCGCCTTTGATTTGCAGCGCTTCGGCGTTGCCGTGCTCGGTCAGTTGCCATCCGGCCTGCCGTCGTGGGTATGGCCCAGCCTGCCGCACGATCTGCTGGGCACGCTGGTTCCTTCGGCTGCGGCGCTGGCACTGGTGTCGTTCAGCAGCGGCATGCTTACCGCGCGCAGCTTTGCCGCCAAGAACGGCTATGAGATCGATGGTGATCGCGAGTTCATGGCGCTGGGCGCTGCCGATATCGCCAGCACGCTGAGCCAGGGCTTCGCCGTCGCCGGATCGAGCTCGCGCACATTGGTGGCGGACATGACCGGCGGCCAGACCCGCATGGTGCCGCTGGTGGCCGCTGCGGCGCTGCTGGCGGCACTGCTGCTGTTGACCGACGTGCTGGCGGCCCTGCCCAGCGCCGCGCTCGGTGCCATCCTGATCGCACTCTCGACCAGCCTGATCGACATGGATGGCCTCTTGGGCCTGCGCCGCTACAGCCGGGCCGAGTTCAAGATTGCGGTTGCCACCGTGATCGGCGTGGTGCTGTTCGGCGTGATGTCCGGCATCCTGCTGGCGGTCACCCTCGCCTTGCTGCGTTTCCTGATGCAGATGGCGCGGCCGTCGGAGCAGCTCTTCGGCGTGATCGACAGCCATCCCGGCCTGTTCGAGCTTGCCCACTATCCGGATGCCCATTCGGTGCCCGGCGTGCTGATCTATCGCTTCGAATCGCCGCTCACCTTCTTCAACGCCGACTACTTCCGTCAGCGACTCACCGCGCTGGTCGCCGAGCAGTCGCCGCGCTGGGTGATCATCGACGCGGTATCGATCGCCGAAGTCGACCTCACTGGCGCACTGGCGATCCGTACCTTGCAGCGCCAGTTCAGCGAGGCCGGCATTGAGCTCGTGATCGCCGGCCGCACCGCCCAATTGATGGAATGGCTGGCCAGCAGCCACATCGCGCCGGCCAGCACTGGCGTCCATTTCTACCCGTCGCGGCAGGCAGCGCTGGCGGCGTTTCTGGCGCTGCCCGTGGCAGAGGCGACGAAGTACGGCGATCAGTAGTTTTCCATCGTGGCCTTACAGCCTGGTGGCACAAAATTGATCGATTCCGGCGCGGCTACGCACACAAGCCGGGGTAAAAACGATACAGCACATCATAATTCGCTCATTTTCTGTCTTGTTTCTTTCTTAACAAGACAATATTGCCATGCAACAATGCTTCAGCAGCCACAGGGGGCTGCATTTGAGGAGCATGGCAATGAAGCAAATCTGGTCTGCCGTAGCGCTGCTCGCGGTCACGAGCTCGGCGCATGCGGCGTTCAGTGATTACAGTCGTTGGCTGACCTTGACTGAGTCGTGGGAAGTCGAACAAAGCAATGTAACGGGTACCAGCGAGCTGTTCACTTTGAATGGTCGCCAGTACGAGCGTTTCGATCTCACCATCGTGCCGACCGAGCCATCGGAATGGGGGGGCGGCTTTTTCCTCGATGGCAGCCTGTCGAACCAGGCATTTTTGACTCAGCTGCGTTTGGGTGAGCTGACGACCTATGTGTCGCGCGGTCGGTACGATGATTCCTATATGTCTTTCGATTATTTTCACCAGGTGGGTAGCCAGAAGTACCAGCCTGGGACATCGGTGGAAACGATCTACTACCAATCCAGCTTAGAATCCACGACCGAAACGCGGCCCTACCTGTACGCGCAGACCTTCGAGGGCAGCTTCGGTGGACCGGAGCATTCCTTCCGTAGCAGCCTGCTGGAGATGGGCTGCTGCAACTCGTACACCGTACCGAAAATCCAGCTTTCCTTTGTGGTGAACCCAGTGCCGGAGCCAGAAACCTATGCGCTGATGGGGACCGGTTTGCTGGCTGGCTGGCTGGTGCGCCGGCGCAAACTGTGCGGGCAGTCTCCACGTAATGAGGTGCAAGCATGATGAAATCGATGATCGCGGCATTGGGCCTGCTGGTCGCTGCCCAAGCGCATGCGCAGTTCTCCGATTACCAGCGCTTCCTGACTGTCTCGGCTGGCGCGTCGGTCAGCGGCAGCAGCCAGCGGGTGCAGCTCGGCACGCAGGATTTCGAGCGCTTTAGTCTGGTGTTTTCCGTGGCGCCATTGGTGGACGAGCAAAACGACATCGGGCGACAGCTGACGTTTGGCCTGAACCTGAAGCTTTCGGATCAGGCCTTCCTGCAGCACGTCCATGTCGGCAGTGCTGTGGCCTCGGTGTACACGCCCTACGACGATGACATAGCCTGGACCTACCTTGGTGCTGCACATGGCGACGGCAAAATCGTGTCGGAACGTGGAACCCGGAAACGAACTGTAAATTTGTCCAATGCGAATGTTAGTGATGTAGGAATTTGGAAGGATGGGCAGCAGTGGACGACGTACTCGATGGGTGGCGAAGCCTATCGGCTTGAGCAGTCCTACGATACCCAGGCGCCGTGGCAACCTTACACACTCGACTACCAGCAACAACTGCAGCTGGATCAGGCCGGCTGGGAGTGGCACCAAGGTTATGCCACGCTCAGTTTCCTCGCGCCGGTGACCCCGGTGCCGGAGCCGGAAACCTATGCGCTGATGGGCGCCGGCTTGCTGGCGCTGGTGGCACGCCGTCGTAACGCCAAGCAACGCTAGGTGTGAGGCGGGGGCGCTATCGCCCCCGCTATTCGCTTGCGCCGATAAAGAGGGCATCCCCGCGATAGAAGCCGGTGCAGACCCGGTCAATGCGATTCCTGTATGCACTTCTGAAATGCCATCTAGGTGTATTTAACGCAATTTGGGAATAATTGATATTCGTATACTTTAATATTATTTATTTCATTCATTGAACCGCTCATCAATTTATGCCAGAACGGGAATGCAGCAAGGGTGCTGCATGCTGAAGGGGGTTGATATGCGTAGGTTGTTTCTGTCGCTTTTTCTGCTCATTGCAGCGGGAAATGCACATGCAGCATTCGCCGATTACCGGCAGTGGGTCAACGTCGGACAGTCCGGGGTGACGGGGAGTAGCCAGTTTTTCGTGCTGGATGGACAGCGTTTTGAACGGTTTGATCTCACAATCACGCCTGCCACCTGGTCGGGTGATCCTTTTGTGGGATTCACTCTTTACGCCGCTCTTCGTGAGCACACCTTTCTGACTGATTTGCACCTGAGCGCATTCAATGTTGTATCCAAAATCGATGCAAATGCCACCTTCGGTCCTGCCTATCTTAGAATGAATTCTCAGGTCCAACATTTGGATCCTTCGTATCACACGATATATACAGAGCAGCCTAGCCTAACTGAGGGGTGGGTGCAGGAGGGATATTTAGAAAGGTTTGTTGAATTTTATCCTATGCAGTTGAATAATACATTTGAAGGGCAATTTCCCAGGGAAATGTACTGGGTGTATTCTTCGGTGTATACCTTTCAGCCCGATAGCTATACAAATTTGGAATACAGTATGCCGCAATTGCAGCTCTCGTTCGTGGTAGACCCAGCATTTGTGCAGCCGGTTCCGGAACCCGAGACGTATGCATTGCTTGGTATGGGGCTATTGGCGGGCGGGCTGGCGCGTCGTGCCAGAAGGCGTCGCTCACAAAACATATCGCAAGGTAAGGGGGAACTGCAGTGAAAGTCCTTGTGATTACTGTGATGCTTTCCAGTGCAGTACTCGCCCATGCTGATGCTATGGATCACATTGAAAGCCTTAATGTATCTGGTGGGCAGCCGTTTAATTTTGTTGCCGGAGGCGATGTTTGGGAAGGTGTAAACGGAAAGGTCACGCACTATCAGATTTATTCGGCAAGCCTTCAACTGACGCCGGTTAATGTAGGCAATAGCGGTGGTTGGCAGACGCTGAGCTATCAAGCAGCCTTAGACCTGCGGTTGACCAGCGATTCATTTTTGAGTCATGTCTCATTCGGTGCGTCTAAGGCATCCATTCCGGCCGGGCGCCCGTACGACGGAGATTCCACGGTGAGTGGAGAGGCCACCGTGTCTTTTGCGGAGCGGGTACGCACGTTGCAGTTGAGTGGCTCGCAGGGGTATCGATATGACTGGCAGGGCTTGCGCACTTACCAATTAGGGGATGTGGAATATTACGTCTCGAACCGGCATGCCGGAAGCTTCCGGGAGCTCACTTTTGACTTTACCCAGCAATTGATACTCGACGATAGCGGCTGGGAGGTATCCCCCGGGTCGTTGAATGTTTCTTTTTATGCCCCCTACGTTGCTCCTCCTGTGCCGGAACCGGAAACCTATGCGCTGATGGGGATCGGCTTGCTGGCGCTGGTGGCACGCCGTCGTAACGCCAAGCGACATTGATGCAATCAAGGGGGCAATGCGCCTCCCTTGTTCGTTTCGGGTCCGTGCAAGGAGCCGTGCCTGCACCATCCTCAATGCAGGATGGCTGCGGGGCCTTGCGGCAATGGCGCCTTGCCGCTCTTGAGCGCGGGCGGTGGCGTGATGCCCATCGAGACATAAATGCTGGTCAGCTTGTCCACGCCGATCTGTGCTGGGCGGATCCAGTCGCACGGCACGTAGAGCAGGCCGCCGCCGATCGGCACCGGCGCGGTGGGCACCAGTACGGCCTGGTACAGGCGGCCATCGAGGTCCACTGGTTCCGGGTTGGGCATCAGGGCCAATACCGCCACGCCGTCGCCGCCAAAAAAGCACCAGACTGGTGCCATGGCGCCGATGTCGGCTTCCTGTTTCTGGTCGAGCAGCGCGACGAACCGGTCGGCCAGGTTGTAGAGGTTGCCGATCAGCGGGATGCGGCGCAGCGTCTTGTCCACCAGCCGGGCCAGCGGTTTCTTCAGGCCCGATTGCACGGCAAGGCCCAGTGGGTAGATCGCGGCGATCAGCAGCAGCGTGCCGAAGAAATAGGCGAGATAGGGATTGCTGGCGAACGGGGTACCGAGAAAGCCGAACAGCTTGCCCACCAGGCTGCCTGGCCCGATGAACTGGTTGAGCAGGCTGATCACCCAGCCGATCAATGTGACGGTGAGGGCGAGCGGCAGGAGCGCGATCAGGCCGGCAAGCCAGGTGGTGAGGATCGATCTGAAGCTGTATTTGAGCATGATGCGGCACGAAGCGATGATTACCGCGAATGATAAAGCGCCAATCTGACTGTGTGATGTGGAAATTGCCCTCGCGGCGACGGATTTCGCGTCCGTGGCGAGGGCGCTACAGTGAAGTCTTGACCGGAGCGTGCCGATGCAGCCAGCCTCATTTCCCACGGACGAAGCCGAGCGTATCGCTACGCTGCGTCAGCTATTGATCCTCGATACGCTGCCCGAGGCACGTTTCGACAACCTGACCCGTGTTGCTGCAAGTTTCTTCCGGGTGCCGGTGGCGCTGGTGAGCCTGGTCGATGTGGAGCGGCAATGGTTCAAGTCGAGCTTCGGCCTCGCAGCGCGGGAAACATCGCGCGATGTGTCGTTCTGCGCGCATGCCATCCTGCGCGAGGACGTGCTGGTGGTCGAGGACGCGCTGGACGACACACGGTTTGCCGACAATCCGCTGGTGATCGACGATCCGCACATCCGCTTCTACGCGGGCGCGCCGCTGCGCATGGCCAACGGCCAGCAAGTGGGCACGCTGTGCGTGATCGATCGGGCACCACGACAGGTGACCCGTGCCGAGATCGACATGCTGACCGACCTGGCCCGGCTGGTGGCGCAGGAGCTGGAGGCGATGCCGACGCCGGCGGATCAGGGAAGGTAGGAAGGCCTCGGCAGTGCGTCGATGGCCCGGTTGATGCGCGCCAGCAGCGCATCGTCGACCCGATGGCTGCATAGCAGGTAGCGGGTGCTGCCGGCCGGGAGATCCGGGTAGGCGATGGTGACGAGGCCGGCGGCACTGAAGCCGCGGGCTTGCTGCCAGTACTGGAATTCCACCGGGTTCAGCAGTGTGTAGCTCACGTGGCCGCGCAGCACCATGGCAAGGTTCTGCTCCGGGCTTTGGGCGCTGCGATCGGTTGCGGAGCGGCGGGCAGCCAGCAGCTGGTCCACCGCGTCGCCATAGGAGAAACCGGCGATCAGTCCCGGCACCAGCTCGGATTGCCTGAGCAGTACCGCCGCTGTGTGGTGGCGGCGCAGCTGCGGCGCCAGCGCCGTGCGGGTGACCACCACCAGCGGCAGGTCGCGATAGATGTCCTTGCTGTAGTGGCCATACGCCGCGCGCTGCGGCGTATGGAACCAGCCAATCGAGCAGACGGGCTGCCGGTTGGCCTCGATTTCCATCAACGCGCGTTTGGCCGGCCGGAACTCGAAGCGCGCGGCGATGCCAGCCTTGGCCATGACCTGCCGCGTGTAATCGACCAGGAAACCGGTGCCCTGGTGTGCGCCGCCGTCATGGTAGTAGGGCGGTTTGTCCGGGTAGGTGACGAGCAGCGGCTCGGCGCGAGCGAGGAGCGGCAGCAGCATCAGGGTGATCAATGCTTTGAGCATGCTCTCCATCCTGGCTGGCGTTGCCGGCAGGCGAATCGCTCAACGCGCGCCGTAGACCATGTGCTCGGCGAAGCCGCGGCGCAGCGGCGCCGCCTGATCCAGCGTCAGCAGTCCCAGGCTGCGGCCGTGCTTGAACAGCGGGCCGGGCTTCTCGAACAGCGTGATCAAGCTGTCGGTAAAGGCGGTGACGAGACCAGCGTCACGGCGGCGTAGCCGGCCGTAGCGCGCCAGCGTGGCCGCTTCGCCTATCTCGTGCCGCGGCGTGCCGGCGAGCACATCGGCGAGCACCGTGGCATCGCGCAGGCCCAGGTTGAGGCCTTGCCCGGCGACAGGGTGCAGCGTCTGCGCGGCGTTGCCGATCAGCACCACGCGGCGGTCGGCCACACTATTCACCGTCTTCAGCGCCAAGGGAAAGCTGACGCGCGGCCCGACCTGAGTGAATCCCGCCACGCGGCCGGCGAAGCGCTGGCCGACCTCGGCGATGAAGTCGTGACCGGACAGCGCCAGCCGTGCCGCGGCATCGGCCGGGCTTTGCGTCCACACCAGCGTGAAATTGTCGCCACGCGGCAACAAGGCCAGCGGGCCGTCGTCGGCGAAGCGCTCGTAGGCGATCTGGCGATGCGGTGCGGCCGGGGTCAGCGTCGCGATGATGGCGTGCTGGTCGTAGGGTTTGACCGTCTGCGTGATGCCGGGCAGCGTATCGACCAGCTTGCCGCCGTCGGCGAGGATGGCGAGGCGGCAGGTCAGCTGCCGCGGCCCGGCCTCGGTGTCCACATTCAGCTCGGTATAGCGGGCCAGCTGGCGGATGCCGGTGACCGGGGTGCCGAGCGACACGCTTGCCGATCCGGCCTGCAGCCGTTCCAGTGCCAATCCCGCGAGCGCCGCGTAGCCGATTACGTAGCCGAGCGCCGGCAGGCCGATCTCGGCGGCTGACAGCTCGGCACGGCCCAGCGTGCCGGCCTGCGAGACATGGACCTTTTCGATGGCGGTGGGTGCCAGCCGGGCCTCGTTCCATAGCCCGACGCGGCTGAGTGCCTCGCGGCTGGCGTGCGACAGCGCCAGCGCGCGCGCGTCGTGGCCGACGTCGCGTCGCGCCTCCAGTACCAGCACGTCATGACCGGCCTCGGCCAGTCGCAGCGCAACCAGCGCGCCGACCGGGCCACCGCCGACGATGGCGATGTCGACATGGGCGGGCAGCGTCATGCGCGGTGGTCCTGCATCAGCGCTTCGATCCCGGCGACATCACGCGGGCAGCCGTCGGTGAGCACCTCGTTGCCGCTGCTGGTAATGACGACGTCGTCCTCGATGCGCACGCCGATATGCTCGAACTCGGCCGGTACGTTGTCGGCCGGGCGGATATAGAGGCCGGGCTCGACGGTGAACACCATGCCGGGCTCCAGCGCACGCCACTCGCCGTTCTGCTTGTAGGCGCCGGCATCGTGCACGTCCAGCCCCAGCCAGTGGCCGGTGCGGTGCATGTAGAACTGGCGATAGCTTTCGCTTTCCAGCACTTCATCGAGCGAACCGGTCAAGAGCTTCAAATCGATCAGGCCCTGGGCCAGCACCTTGACGGCCGCATCGTGCATCGCGTTCCACGGCTGGCCGGGCAAGGCGTGCTGCATGGCCGCGCTGTGCGCAGCCAGCACCAGCTCGTACACCGCCTTCTGCGCACCGGAGAAGCGGCCGTTCACCGGAAAGGTGCGGGTGATGTCGCTGGCGTAGCCGTCGAGTTCGCAACCGGCGTCGATCAAAAGCAGATCGCCATCCTGCATCTGCCGGTTGTTTTCCACGTAGTGCAGCACGCAGGCATTGGGCCCGGAGGCGACGATGCTGGTGTAGGCCGGGAAGCGGCTGCCCTGGCGATAGTAGTCGTGCAAGAGCTCGGCCTCGACCGCGTATTCCATCATTCCCGGGCGTGTTGCGCGCATCGCGCGCACGTGGGCGGCGGCGTTGATGCTGCCTGCGCGGCGCATCACGTCGAGCTCGCTGGCATCCTTGATCAGGCGCAGCTCGAAGATGGCGTCGCGCACGTCGACGATCTCG
This sequence comes from Chitinolyticbacter meiyuanensis, assembly GCF_008033135.1. Taxonomy (NCBI): domain Bacteria; kingdom Pseudomonadati; phylum Pseudomonadota; class Betaproteobacteria; order Neisseriales; family Chitinibacteraceae; genus Chitinolyticbacter; species Chitinolyticbacter meiyuanensis. The sequence continues at coordinate 3,962,859 of NZ_CP041335.1, read as the reverse complement.
CGCGGCGCGGCCACGCCGGCACGGGCCTGGGCGCGCACCGCGTTCAGCCAGCCGGCAACACGCGCATCCCAAGCGGCGTCGACGCCGAACGGTGTATGGATGCGTGGCTGGTCGGCGATCAACTGCACCAGCTCGGTATCGAGCTCGTCCCAGCTGTAGGCACGATCGAAGCCGAACGCCTCGCGCGCGGCCTCGGGGCCGTGGCGATAGCCGTCCCAGATCTCGCGTTCCAGATTCTTGCTGCGGCAGAACAGCACCGATTCGAACTCGCCACCGGCCTTCACCAGCAGCACCAGCACGGCTTCCGGCTCGGTGAAGCCGGTCAGGTAGTAGAAGCTGGAGTCGAAACGGTAGGGGAACTGGGTGTCGGCGTTGCGCGCGAGCTCGGGTGCGGTCGGCACGATGACGATGCCGGGGGCGAGTTCGCTGGCGAGGCGGGCGCGGCGGGATTGGAACGGGGCGATCGGCGATGCGGCAGGCATGCGGGCTTTCCAGGGTGGTCTGCCCTGATTATACGGCTGCCTCGGGCCTGTTCTCAGCTGTTTCACGACGGTGTTCGAGGCCGTTTGGAAAGCAGCTCCAACGCAGGGAGAGACTACCCGGCATGAATCATGCGGCTGCCAGCAACGATACGTGGAGTCCAAACGACCCCGAACCCGGAGGGCAAGGCCGGGAAATGGCTATCCACTGCGTTGCGCACCTTGGGAATAGCCCGGCTATTCCCTGTGCCGCGCGCCTTGTCTAGTCATTTCTCGGCCTTGCACCGCCGCGAAACAACCGAGAACAGGCCCTGGCCTCGGCGGCAGCCGTAAGGTTGGCGATCAGCGCAGGCGATGGAAGCGCTGTGTTTCCTCGGCCCCGTTCGCGTAGCGCTCCAATTTGTCACCCACCACCTGATCGATCTTGTTCAGGCGATCATTCGGCGCCGGGTGGGTGCTGAACATCAGCTGCACCGTGCTGTCGGCCGGGTTGATCGCGGACAGCGTCTGCAGCACCGAGACCAGTGCATACGGGTTGTAGCCGGCGCGGGCGGCCAGCACCATGCCGCGGATGTCGGCCTCGTATTCGTCGTCCTTGTCGAGGCCGCGCACGAACACCTCGGACATGCCCGACAGCGCATTGGCGCCGATCTGGCGCGCGGTGTCGCCCTGCTTGTAGCTGGCAAAGCCCTGCAGCGCATTGCCCATGGCCTCGCGGCCCTTGCCGGCCTGGATGGCACGGATATGGTGGTGCAGCAGCACGTGGCTGATTTCGTGGGCCAGCACGCCGGCGAGCTCGGCCTCGCCGTTCAGTTTCTGGTAGAGGCCGCGGGTGATCAGGATGGTGCCACCCGGCGTAGCGAAACCGTTGACGTTGGGGCTGTCGATCACGCCGAAGCGCCAGTTGAGATTGGGCTCCTCGGAGCGGCTGGCGACCCATTCGCCGACCTGGTTCACGTAGCGCTGCAGCGCGGCATCGTTCACCAGCGGCGCGGCGCCCAGCAGGTTGGCGGCCAGGCCGTCGCCGATGGCTGCTTCTTCCTTGGGGCCGATGGTGCGGTTGGCGTCGATGGTGTTCTGCACCGCGCCGGATACGGCGTTGAGCAGGTCCGGATTCTCGTTGAGCTTGTCCACCAGCTTGCCAAGGTCGAACGCGTGGACCAGTGGCGTGACCAGGACGGCCGCCACGGCGAGGGAGATCAGGTGATGTTTCATGGCGGGCCTCACGGGCGGCGGTTCAGGGGCGAGGTCGCATCGGTGGCGCTGTTGCTGCTGGCGCCACGGCTGTAGGCGACATAGGGCACGCTCTGCGCATCGAGCCCGGCCTGGCGGGCGCTGCTGCTGGCGCTGCCACTGCTCACCTGGTACTGCTTGAGCTTGTCGAGCTCGGCGAAGTTGGGTTTGGCGTTCTCGATCTGTTCGGCCGACAGCCCCTTCACCCCGGTGGTCACCGTGGTGCCGGAAGAACCGGTGGTAATCACCTTGCCCAGCGTGCCAAGCCCCCCGCCGCCACTGCTGCTGCCGCTGCCGGTGCGCACGTTCAACAGCTTCACCCAGCCACTCTGGCCGCTGGCGGTCTTCACCTGCATCCAAGCGCCCTTGCGCGTGACGATGTCGAGCCGGCTGTTGGCCGGCAGCTCGCTCACCGTGGTGGCGTCGAGAAACGGCTTTTGCTTGAGCGGCGTGGCGCGGATCAGCGTGCCGCTGTCGGCCCAGCTGGCGCCGGCGACGATCAGCCCGGCCAGTGCCCATGTTGTCCAGTGTTTCATTGTGATGTGTCCTCTTGCCCGCGCTCGCGCGGTTCCAGCAACTGTACCGGCTGCCCGCGTCCCTTGACGTGATGCAGGCCACGGTCGATGAATTCGAACGCCTCGCCGCAGGCCTCGCGTGTGGCCTGCGACACCAGCACCCGGGCCACGCCCTTGGTTTCACCCTCGATCCGGCTGGCGAGGTTCACCGTATCGCCGATCGCCGTGTAGTCGAGCCGTGCATCCGAGCCGATGAAACCGACCACTGCCGGCCCGGTGTGGATGCCGATGCCGATGTCGAAGCTGGTGCCCAGCTCGGCGAGTTCCTGCTTGAACGCTTCGAGCTCCCGCGCCATGTCCAGTGCGGCGGCCACGGCATGCTCGGCGTGTTTCGCGTCGTTCACCGGCGCACCCCAGAATGCCATGATGGCATCGCCGATGAATTTATCCAGCGTGCCGCCGTGACGGAAGATCACGGCGACCTGTCGTGAAAAATAACGGTTCAACAGCGCCACGATCTCCTCGGGCGGCCGGGTCTCCGACAGCGTGGTAAAGCCGCGGATATCGGAGAACAACACTGTCACCTGCCGGCTCTCGGCGCTGCGCTCGGCATCGAGTGCACCCTGTTCGACCAGATCCTGCACCACGCGGTGATCAAGGAATCGACCGAACAACTGCACGGTCTGTTCCCGCCGCGCCTTTTCGGCCAGATAGGCGATCAGGGCGGCCAGCCAGAAGTAGATCCAGCCCCAGGCCAGCGCGCCGATCAGCGGCCAGTAGTGATGCCCCTTCAGGCCCAGCCACATCGCGGCAAGCGCCACAGCGCTGGCGGCGGCGAGTGCGAGGCCCAGCCACAGCGTGTTCAGACCGCGGGCAAAGCCCAGCCATAGCGACGCGGCCAGCAGCACGGCCAGCAGGGCGAAGGCGGCGCGGGGCGGGCCGCTCAGCCAGTCGCCACGTTGCAGGTTGTCGATGGCGGTGGCGAGGATCTCCACGCCGGGGAAGGTCTGCGACAGTGGGGTGGGGCGCAGATCCTGCAGGCCGGGGGCGGCGGTGCCGATCACCACCACCTTGCCGGCAAACTCGCGCTGTGATCGCTTGGGCGCCACGCTGTTGGCATCGAGGTAGACATCGGAGAACGACACATGGGCGTGGCGCTGCGTCCAGTTGATCCGCGCGCGCTCGCCGGCGGGCACCACCCAGCCGGCATCGCGCGCGACGCGGGCGGGCATCGATGGGATGGACCAGCCATCGATGCGGCGCGTGGTCAGGTAGTGGCGGCCAATGCCGTCTGCATCGGCATCGAAATTGATCAGCCCGCCACGCCAGGCCTCGGGTGGCAGCACGGTGGGCAGCAGCAGCGGTGGATTGGCGGCCGGGTCGGCCGTGCTGTTGCCACGGATGCCGAGCGCGGCCGGCAGCGATGCCAGCGGGCTGCCGACACCATCGGCAAGCAGTACATAGGGGAAATACAGGTTGCGGTGCTGCAGCGCGGTGTCGCGCAGCAGTGCGTCGCTGTCCGGACGGAAGGTATCGGCTTCGTTGAACAGGATGTCGAACACGATGGCGCGCGGCCGCTGTGCGGCGATGATGTCGACGAGTTCGGCGTGCACGGCGCGTGGCCAAGGCCAGCTGCCGGCCACCTCGTTCATCGCTTCCAGGCTTTTCTGGTCGATGTCGACGATGACGATGTCGCTGCTGGCCGGACGTGAGGCCGCATGCTGGCGCAGCAGCAGATCGCCGCCGCGATCGTCCAGTGGCCGGGTGACATTGAGCCAGCCGTAATCGATCACGATCAGGACGAACAGGACGAGCAGCAGGGCAAGGTAGCGACGGCGGGTGGACATGGGCGTGGGCCGGGTCGGGATAGCCGCCGTTATAGCATGACGGCGGTGTGCGGCGCGGTGATCGGCGCCCCAGGCGCCGGTCTGCAAGCTTTTCGCAGCAGCGGCCTGAGCTGCATTCACCCAAACAAAACGGCGCCTGGATGGGCGCCGTTTCGCATGGCCGGCGTGCCGGCCTGCAACCCGCTTAGGCCGTCAGCTGCAGCAGCTTCTCGAACGCCTCATCGAACAGCTTGAGGCCTTCGCTCTGCAGCTGCTCGCCAACGATGTTGAAGTCGAAGCCCAGCTTGCGCAGCGTCACCAGGGTGGCGACGGCATCGGCAGTACCGGTTTCCAGGCGGGCAGCAGCCTCGCCATGGTCACGGAATGCATCGAGGGTGGCATCGGGCACGGTGTTCACGGTGTCGGCACCGATCAGCTCTTCCACGTACATGGTGTCGCGGTAGGCCGGGTTCTTGGTGCCGGTCGAGGCCCACAGCAGGCGCTGCGGATGGGCGCCAGCCGCCTTCAGCTCGGCGAAACGGGTGCCGTAGAACAGCTTCTTGTAGTGCTCGTAGGCCACCTTGACGAAGGCGATCGCGCTCTTGCCACGCAGTGCCAGCGCTTCCGGCGAACCGATCTCTTCCAGCTTCTTGTCCAGCAGCACATCGACGCGCGACAGGAATACCGACGCCACGGCGCGGACATGATCCAGCGGCAGGCCAGCAGCCTTGCGCGCTTCCAGGCCGCGGATGTAGGCGGTCAGCACATCATCGGTGTGCTTCAGGCTGAACATCAGCGTGATGTTCACGTTGATGCCATCGGCGATCAGCTGTTCGAACGCCAGGATACCGGCTTGCGTAGCGGGCACCTTGATCATCGCGTTCGGGCGGTTCACCGCAGCCCACAGGCGATGCGCAGCAGCCACAGTGCCGGCGTAGTCGTTGGCCAGGAACGGCGACACTTCCAGCGACACATAGCCATCGAGGCCTTCGCTGGATTGGTACTGCGGCAGGTTCAGGTCGCAAGTGGCCTGCACATCCGGCACCACCAGGGCTTCGTAGCGTTGCTCGGCGGTGAGGCTGGCATCGGCCTTGAGCTTGGCGAGGTCATCGGCGTAGAGCGGATCGGACGAGATGGCCTTGTAGAAGATGGCGGGATTGGAGGTGACGCCGGCGATGGCGTCGTCGGTCAGGAGTTGTTGCAGGGTGCCGGCCTGGATGAGGCCACGGGACAGGTTGTCGAGCCAAATGCGTTGGCCCAGGGGTTTGATGGCGGCGATGCGGCTCATGGTTTCCTCTGCGGTCTGACAGGTGCCACACGGGGCACCGGGATGGGATTGGAAGTCGGGCTGAGTAGATGGGGTCGATGCCGTCATCATTCAAGAGCGGCCGTGGCCGCCTCGACGGCGGCATCGACCACGGCGGGTGCGAACAGCGCGTCGCTGACCAGATGGGCGGCGCCCAACAGGCCCGCGTCGGCCCCAAGCTGGCTGTGCACGATCTGCAGGTTGCGCGTGGCCAGCGGCAGCGAGCGCTTGTAAACCGTCTCGCGCACCGCGGCGAGCAGATAGCCCTGCTGCAGCGCGAGCTCGCCGCCGAGCACCACGCGCGATGGGTTGGTCAGGCTCACCGCCATGGCGATGGTTTCGCCGATCAGCCGGCCGGCGTGCTGTAGCGCCTGGACAGCCTGCGGTTCGTTCTGCTGCGCCAGCCGGGTGATGTCGCGCACGTTCTGTGCTGGAAAACCGGCGGCGCTCAATGTGCGGCAGATCGCCCAGCCGGCGGCATAGGCTTCGAGGCAACCCTGGTTGCCGCAGCGGCACAGTAGCGCCTCGCCCGGCTGCAGGTTGCCGACGTAAAGGTGGCCAAGATCACCGGCGCCGCCCTGGGCACCGCGCTGCAGCATGCCGTCCATGATCAGGCTGGCGCCGATGCCGGTGCTGAGCTTGACGAACAGCAGGTGCTGCTCGGACGGCAGCACCTCGCGATGCTCGCCGAGCGACATCAGGTTGACGTCCTTGTCGACGATCACCGGGCAGGCATAGCGGTCGGCGAAGAAATCCGGCACCCGGTAGCCATCCCAGCCGGTCATGATTGGCGGGCGCACCACGCGGCCTTGGGCGAACTCCACCGGGCCCGGCACGCCAATGCCGATGCCGCGCACCCGCGCCGCGGTTTCGCCGGTTTGCGCGAGCAGGGCGGCAAAGCGCTTGGCGACGAGGCCCAGCACCGCATCGGGGCCGTCGGCGATCTGGATCGGCAATGATTCGCGCGCGAGGATGTCGCGCTGCAGATCGGCCACCGCCACCTGCATGGCGCCGGCGCCGATGGCGGCGAGCAGCATGGTGCCGGCATCGCGCTTGAGCTGGAACGAGCCGGGCGGGCGGCCGCCGGTGGAATGCTCGAAGGCGGCGGGGGCGATGTAGTCGGCGGCGATAAGGCCTTCCAGACGCTGCGCCACCGTCGATCGGGAGAGCCCGCTGACCTGCATGATCTGTGTGCGGGTGGTGGCTGCGCCGCTGCGGATCAGCGCCAGTACGGCGCCGGCGCCCATGCCGGGCAGGGATTTCGTTTCGTTGTTGGCGCTCATGACGTTGCGCGTTCGGTTTGCTTCGATGCAGCGATTGTAACGAATCCAGGATGATTTGCGTTGTGACTTGTTGACTTTTGCGTAATGACTAAGCATTATTTGTTCAAGGTTTGTGCATATGTGGCCATCTTGGTGCGAGCTGTGCACGATTTAGTGTGGTGCGGACGGAGAACGCAATGAATCCTTTGGGCATACATGCGCTGGTGTGGGCGGGCAATCTCGCTCCGGAAGCGGCGCGCAAGGTGATCGGCCAGAGCAAGGCGGCCGGTTACGATGTGGTGGAATTGTCGCTGCACGAGCCGGCCAGCATGGACGTGGGCCTGATCCGCGATCTGTTGCGCCAACACGATCTCAAGGTGGCCTGCTCGCGCGGTCTGGCGTTCGATGCCGATGTCTCGAGCGAGGATGCGGCCGTGGTGGCGCGTGGCGTGGCGCTGCTGGAACAGGCGGTGCAGCTCACGCACGACCTGGGCGGCAGCTATTTCGGTGGCGTGCCCTACAGCGCGCTCGGCAAGTACGGGCATCCCGTTAGCGCGGCCGGGCGGCGCAATGTGGTGCAATCGCTGAAGCGCTTGGCCGATTTCGCCGGCAACCGTGGCGTGACCATCGGCATCGAGGTGGTGAACCGCTACGAGAGCAATGTGATCAACACTGCCCGCCAGGCGCTGGCGTTGATCGACGAGGTGGGCGCGCCCAACCTCGTGGTGCACCTGGACACCTATCACATGAATATCGAGGAGGCGGACTTCGTGCAGCCGGTGCTCGAGTGCGGGGAGCGCCTGGGCTACGTGCACATCGGCGAAAGCCACCGCGGCTACCTCGGTTCGGGCACCATCGATTTCACTGCCTTCTTCCACGCGCTGGCGATGATCCGCTACGCCGGCCCCATCACCTTCGAGAGCTTCTCGTCGGCGGTGGTGGCGCAGGGGCTGTCCAACGACCTCGCGGTCTGGCGCAACCTGTGGGACGACGGCATGGACCTTGCCACCCATGCGCGCAGCTTCATGCTGGCCCAGGCCAAGGGCGCCGGCCTCGGCGCGCGCTGAACCCACATCAATGGATCGACCATGACCCACGTCTTGCCCCCTTCCTGCCTCGAACGCGTCGACGCCCTGCTGGCCGATGGCCGCCGCAAGCTGCTCGGCTTGGCCGGCGCGCCTGGCTCGGGCAAGTCCACGCTGGCCGAGGCGCTACTGGCCCATCTGGGTGAGCGGGCGGTGGTGGTGCCGATGGATGGCTACCACTTCGCCAACGTGGAGCTGGCGCGGCTGGGGCGCGGCGAGCGCAAGGGCGCGGAAGACACCTTCGATGCCGCCGGCTATGTGGCACTGCTGGCGCGATTGCGCGAGCAGCCGGCCGACGAGATCGTCTACGCCCCCGCTTTCCGCCGCGAGATCGAGGAGCCGATCGCCGGTGCCATTCCGGTGCTGCCGCAGACGCAGCTGGTGATCACCGAAGGCAACTACCTGTTCCTGGAACGTGGGCACTGGGCCCGGGTGCGGCCGCTGCTGGATGCGGCCTGGTACGTGGATGTGGACGACGAACTGCGCCGCCGCCGGCTGGTGGCAAGGCACATGCATTACGGCCGCAGCGAGGCGGCGGCGATCGACTGGGTGGCGCATACCGATGAGCCCAATGCCCAGCTGATCGCCACCACCCGCCCGCGCGCCGATCTGGTTTTCCGCTGGCCCGACTGAGGCCGGACGCGACGACCCCCTACAGGAACGAGGAGCAAGACCATGAACTGGAAGATGATGACAGCGGCCGTGGCCGCGATGACGATGTTCGCCGGTGCCGCGCAGGCGGCCGATGTGGCCATGGTGCTGAAGACGCTGTCCGGCCCTTACTGGGTGGCGATGAAGGAAGGCATCGAGGCACGCGCCAAGCAGCGCGGCGTGAAGGTCGACATCCTGGCCCCGGCCAGCGAGGACGACCTGCAGGGCCAGCAGCGGCTGGTCGAGGACGTGGTGAACAAGAACTACAAGGGCATCGGCGTGGCGCCGATCTCGCCGGTGAACCTGGTGCAGGCCATTGCCAAGGCCAACAAGAAGGGCGTGTACGTGGTGAACATCGACGAGAAGGTCGACGTGAACCAGCTGCGCGCCGCCGGGGGCAGCGTGGTTGGCTTTGCCAGTACCGACAACGTGGCGCTGGGCGAGAAGGCCGGCCGTTACATCGCCAAGTTGATGGGCCCGGCCGGCGGCAAGGTCGCCGTGATCGAAGGCAAGGCCGGCAATGTGTCGGGCGAGGCGCGCAAGAACGGCGTGACCAAGGCATTCAAGGCGGCCAAGGGCGTGCCCATCGTCGCCAGCCAGCCGGCCGACTGGGATCGCTCCCGCGCGCTCGACGTGGTGACCAACATCCTGCAGCGCAATCCGGACCTCAAGGCCATCTACGCCGCCAACGACACCATGGCGCTGGGCGCGGTGCAGGCGGTGAAGAACGCCGGCAAGCTGGGCAAGGTGATCGTGGTCGGCACCGACGGCGTGCCCGAGGCGCTCGATTCGGTGAAGCGCGGCGAGTTGTCCGCCACCGTGGCGCAGAACCCGGGTGCAATCGGCGCGGCCTGCCTCGACATGCTGCTCGATGCCGTGGCCAAGAAGCCAGCGATGAGCGCCACGACCGAACCGAAGTTCGTGCCGGTCGATGCCTACATCATGGCCAAGCGCGGCCGCGTCGACTGATCCCGGCGCCGGCGGCCGCTCGCGGCTGCCGGCCACGCAGTGAGGTGTGCACCATGACGACACTGGTTGCGGTACGCAACATCGTCAAGCAGTTCCCGGGCACGGTGGCGCTGCAGGACGTCAATCTCGACATCCGCGCCGGCGAAGTCCACGTGCTGCTGGGCGAGAACGGCGCCGGCAAGTCGACGCTGATGAAGATCCTCTCCGGCATCTACGCGCCGACCTCGGGCGAGATCCAGCTCGGCGAGGCGCGCTACGAAGCGCTGACGCCGGCGCAGTCCAAGGACTACGGCATCCGGCTGATCTATCAGGAGCTCTCGGTGATCGACTACCTGTCGATCGAGGAGAACCTGTTCGTCGGCAGCATCCCCACCCGCAAGCGCTGGGGCCTGCCGGTGGTGGACCGGGCGCTGATGCGCGCGAAGGCCGGTGCCGCGATGGCGCGGGTGGGCCTGCGCCATCATCCGGCCACGCTGGTGGGCGAGTTGTCGATCTCGGAAAAGCAGCAGGTCGAGATCGCCAAGGCGCTGGTAAGCGAGGCACGGGTGATCATCATGGACGAGCCGACCTCGTCGCTGACCGACGAGGAGGTGGCGCACCTGTTCCGCGTGATCGCCGAGCTGCGCGCCGAGGGGCTCGGCATTGTCTACATCTCGCACAAGCTCAAGGAAATCCCTATCGTCGGCGACCGGGTCTCGGTGCTGAAGGATGGTCGCTACGTCGGCACCTTCGATGCCAAGACCACGTCCACCGACAAGCTGGTGGCCTGCATGGTCGGGCGCGAACTCACCCATGCGCGGCCGGAAGGCCACGCCATCGACCGCGCGCAGACCGTGTTCGCGGTGAAGAAGCTCGCCTCGCACGACCACACGGTGAACGGCGTGTCGTTCGAATTGCACCGCGGCGAGATCCTCGGCTTTGCCGGCCTGATCGGCTCGGGCCGCAGCGAGCTGATGGAAACCATCTTCGGCGCACGGGCACGGTTGTCGGGCGACGTGGTCCTGAACGGGCGCACCATCAACCCGGACAGCCCTGCCGAGGCGATCCGCGCGGGCCTGGCGCTGGTGACCGAGGACAGGCGTCGCACCGGCTTCTTCCATAACTTCAGCATCGCGCAGAACATCTCCATCCTGCCGTTCGTGAAGGAGGCGCCGCGCGCGCTGTCGCTGTCCCGACTCGATTTCGCCCGCGAGGCCCAGCTGGGGCGGCAATACCGCGAGCGGCTGCGCATCCGCTGCGCCTCGCCCGAGCAGAACATCACCGAGCTTTCCGGCGGCAACCAGCAGAAGGCCATCATCGCCAAGTGGCTGGCGGCCGGCAGCGATCTCTTCATCTTCGACGAGCCCACCCGCGGCATCGATGTCGGGGCCAAGGCCGAGATCTACCAGATCCTGCGCGAACTGGCCGACGCCGGGCGCGGCATCATCGTGGTCTCGTCCGAGCTGCCCGAGCTGCTGGCGGTGTGCGACCGCATCGCGGTCTACCGCCACGGCCAGATCGCCACGGTGTACGACAATGCCGAGGCGACCGAGGAAAACATCATGCAGGTGGCCACGGCCTGACCCGCATCCCGACGGCCCGGTTGCGGGCAAGGAATCCATCATGAACCCCACTTCGACGGCCCCCGCCATGAGCCAGCCCAAATCCCGCGATTTCGCCACGCTGTGGCAGGAGTACGGCACCTTCGGCGTGCTGGTCATCCTGTTCGCCATTTCCGGCGCGCTGTCGCCGCAATACTTCCTCACCAGCGACAACCTGCTGCAGGTGCTGCTGCAAAGCTCGGTGATGGTGCTGCTCGCCTGCGGCGTGTTCTTCACCATCCTGATCGCCGGCATCGACCTGTCGGTCGGCTCCATGCTGGCACTGACCGGCATGGTGACGGCCCAGCTGATGATGGCCGGCGTGCCGTACCCGCTCGCCATCCTGCTCGGCGGCGTGCTGCTGGGCGCGCTGCTTGGCGCGGTGAACGGCCTGTTGGTCAACCTCACCGGGTTGCACCCCTTCATCATCACGCTGGGCACGGTGGCGATCTATCGCGGGCTCACGCTGATCATCTCGGATGCGCGCTCGGTATTCGGCTTCGATCCGGGCTTCTCCGACGTGATCGCCGGCCGGCTGCTGGGCCTTCCGGTGCCGGTGCTGATTGCGCTGGTGGTGGCGGCGGTGCTGTGGTTCATCACCAAGCACACCAAGCTCGGCCGCAACATCTATGCGTTGGGCGGCAATGCGCAGGCTGCATGGTTCTCTGGCATCGATATCAAGCGCCACACGCTGGTGGTGTTCATGATCTCCGGCCTGTGCGCCGGCATCGCCGGGGTGATCACCGTGGCGCGTACCGCCGCGGCGGAGCCCAATGCCGGTGTCGGTTTCGAGACCTTCGCCATCGCATCGGCCATCATCGGCGGCACCAGCTTCTTCGGCGGCCGTGGCCGCATCCCCGGCGTGGTGGTGGGCGGGCTGATCATCGGCGTGATCAACAACATCCTCAACATCATGAACGTGCAGTCGTACTACCAGCAGATCGTGATGGGGGCGCTGATCATCGTTGCCGTCACCGTCGACAAGTTCTTCGGCGGCAAGCGCGCGCAATGAGCACGCACTGGACCCTGGGCTGGGCGCACGGCGAATTCACCGTGCAGGCGCTCGGCGGCATGCTGGCGCCGGTGCGCTTCTGGCTGGCGAATGGCGCCGAGATTTCTCCCCTGCAGGTGGCGCCTTGGCAGCCTGATCCGGCGCTGCCCGGCGTGCTGCGCGGGCTGCGTGGCGAATGGCCTTGCCTGCCCTTCGGCATGAGCCAGTCCCGCACCGATCTGCCGGCGGGCTGGCAACTGCGGGAGGCTGACGATGGCTGGGATCACGGCTACTGCGCCAACCACGAGTGGCAGCGGGTCGACACCGTTGAAGCGGATGCGCTGACCATTGCCATCGACTATCCGGCAGCCAGCCCGGTGGCACGGCTGGAACGCACGGTGCGGGCCGATCCGGATGCCCCGGCACTGACGGTGACGCTGACCATTCATGCACGACGCGATGCCATGCTGCCGTTCGCGCTGCATCCCACCTTCACGGTGCCGGCTGACGGGCTGGAGCTGGTCGGCGGTGGTTACGCAGCGGTGCATACCTACCCGGTGCCGCAAGAGCCCGGCATCTCGCGCATCACGGCGGACTGCACCACGGCATCGCTGGCGGCTCTGCCGACGGCGGAAGGCCCGGTCGATCATCGCCGCCTGCCGCTGCCGTATCCCACCGAGGAGCTGGTGCAACTGGCCGATTGCCGGCCACCTTTCGTGTTGCGCTATCCGCAGGCCGATGTGGCGCTCGATTGGGATGCCAGCCAGTTGCCGGATGCGCTGCTGTGGTTCAGCAACGGTGGCCGTCGTCACGCGCCATGGCACGGACGCCATTTCGCGCTGGGCATCGAGCCGGCGAACAGCGTGTTCGATCTGGCGCGCGTTGCCACGCCGCCGCAGCAGCATCCGCTGGCGGGGCGGCACGGCTTGGCGCTGCAGGCCGGCGTACCCATGAAGGTGGGCTATCGGCTGAGCGCGCGGCTGCGCTGAGCGGGATCGAGCCAGCCAACCGATCATCGGGCCGGCCCGAGCTGGGTTGAAATTAAATGTGTATTTAATTATGGTGGCTGCATGACCAGCCCACCACCCAGCCGCAGTCGCGGCCGCCCCACTGCCAATGCCGAGCAGGACGTGCGCGCCGGCCTGCTCGATGCTGCTATCGCCCTCTATGCCCGCCAAGGCATTGCCGCCACCAGCATGGCGCAGGTGGCCAAGGCGGCCGGCGTCACCCCGGCAATGGTTCACTACTACTTCAGCAATCGCGACCGGCTGCTCGATGCGCTGGTCGACGAGCGCCTGGCCCCAAACATCGCCCAGGTATGGGCGGCGATCGACGATGCCCCCGACGATGCGCGTGCGCAGTTGCGCGAGGTGATTGCCCGCCTCACTGCGCGCGTGGCCGAGCTGCCGTGGTTGCCCACGCTGTGGATCGGCGAGGTGCTCAACGACAGCGGCCTACTGCGCGAACGGATGCTGGCGCGGCTGCCGCTCTCGCAGCTACAGAAGCTCGCTGCCGCGCTCACCGCGGCGCAGGTGCGTGGTGAGCTGCACCCGGACATCGCGCCACGATTGATGCCGGTATCGGTGCTGGGCCTGGTGATGCTGCCCTTTGTTGTGCTGCGGCTGCTGGCGACAGTGCCCGGCTTTCCCACGCCCGATCCCGATCTCATCGCCCGTCATGCCACTGCGCTGCTGCTGCATGGCCTTTCCACGCCCAGGGAGGATTCCTGATGCGCATCCTGCTGTTTCCATCGCTGGTTGCTGCGGCCTTGCTCGCGGCCTGTTCCAGCGAGGCACCGTCCGGCTACCAGGGTTATGTCGAGGGCGAGTATGTCGCGGTCGCGGCAGGGGAGGCCGGAAGGCTCTCCACGCTGAATGCCGTGCGTGGCCAGCAGGTGGTGCAGGGTGCGCCGCTGTTCGCGCTGGAAGCCGATTACGAAACGGCATTGCGTGCGCAACGCGCGGCACAACTGGCGACCAGCGAGGCGCAATGGCGCGATCTGCAAAGCGGCAAGCGCCCGCAGGAGCTGGCGGTGCTCAGGGCGCAGCTGGCCTCCGCCGAGGCCGAGGCGCGGCGCGCCGAGCAGCAACGGGTGCGCGACGAAGCGCAACTGCGGGCCGGTGGCATCGCCGAGGCTCAGCTGGAACAGAGCCGGACCACGGCACTGGCCGCCACGGCCGAACTGCAGCGGCTGCGCGCCGAGCTCACCGTGGCGCAATTGCCGGGGCGCGAGGCGCAATCGGCAGCGCTCAAGGCGCAGATCGACGCCGCGCGTGGTGCACTGGCGCAGGCGGACTGGGCGCTGGGCCAGAAGGCACAGCGCGCGCCAAAGGCGGCCCTGGTTGCCGATACGCTGTATCGCGTTGGCGAGTGGGTGCCGGCCGGCAGCCCTGTGCTGCGCCTGCTGCCACCGGGCAACGTGAAGGTGCGCTTCTTCGTGCCGCAGGCGGCGCTGGGCCAGCTGCAGCCGGGCAGCAGCGTCACGCTGGCGTGCGCTGCTTGCGGCGAAGGACTTGCTGCCCGCATCGACTACGTGGCGCCGCAGGCCGAGTACACGCCACCGGTGATCTACAGCAACGATACCCGCGACAAGCTGGTGTTCATGGTCGAGGCGCGGCCGGACGCCGCCGCCGCGGCGACGCTGCAGCCGGGCCTGCCGGTGACGGTGAACGCGCGATGAGCGACTACGCGATCGACGTGCAGGGGTTGTCGAAGCAGTTCGGCGACAAGCGGGTGGTGGACGGCGTGTCGCTGCAGGTGCGGCGTGGCGAGATCTTCGGCTTCCTCGGCCCCAACGGCAGTGGCAAGACCACGTCGATCCGCATGATGTGCGGGCTGTTGACGCCCGATGCCGGCAGTGGCCAGTGCCTGGGTTACGACATCCGCAGCCAGGCTGACGAGATCAAGCGGCGCGTTGGCTACATGACGCAGAAGTTCTCCTACTGGGAGGACCTGACGCTGCGCGAGAACCTGGATTTCGTTGCCCGCATCTACCAGATGCCGGACCGGCGCGCACGCGTCGAACGCACGCTGGATGAACTGGGCCTGACCGGCCGCGCCGATCAGTTGACCGGCTCGCTGTCCGGTGGCTGGAAACAGCGGCTGGCGCTGGCGGCCTGTCTGCTGCACGAGCCGCAGCTGTTGCTGCTTGACGAGCCGACCGCCGGGGTCGATCCCACGGCGCGGCGTGATTTCTGGGAGGAGCTGCACCGGCTGGCGGCGCGCGGCATCTCGGTGCTGGTGTCCACCCACTACATGGACGAAGCCGAGCGCTGCCACAAGCTGGCGTACATCGCCTACGGCCGGCTGCTGGCTCAGGGCACGGCCGACGAGATCATCGCCGGGCAGGGTCTCGCGACCTGGACGCTGTACGGCGAAGGCCTGGTCGATCTCGCGCAAACGCTGCGCGATGCGCCGGGCGTGGAGCAGACAGTGGCCTTCGGCAACGCACTGCACGTGAGCGGCCGTGATGCCGCTGCGCTCGAAGCCACGCTGCGCGAGCTGGCGCGGCAGCAACAGCGCCGGTTGGAGCCGGCCCAGACCGGACTGGAGGATGTGTTCATCTACATGATGAACCGCTCGGCCGACAACTTCGGCCCTGGAGTGCGGCCATGAAGCTGTTCTCGCTGGCGCGCTGGTGGGGCATCGTGCTCAAGGAGTTCCTGCAGCTGCGGCGCGACCGAATCACCTTCGGCATGATCATCGGCCTGCCCATCGTGCAGCTGGCGCTGTTCGGCTTCGCCATCAATGCCGACCCGCGCCATATGCCAACCGCCGTGGTGCTGCACGATCACAGTGAATTCACCCGCAGCTTCGTCACCGCGATGCGGCATTCGGATTATTTCGACATCGCTGGCACGCTGACTAGCGAGGAGGCTGCCCGCGCGGCGCTGGCGCAAGCAGAGGTGCAGTTCGTGCTGACGGTGCCGGCGGGGTTCACCCGCGATCTGCTGCGCGGCGAGCGCCCTGCGCTGTTGATCGAGGCCGACGCCACCGATCCTGCCGCCACTGGCATGGCGCTGGCTGCGGTAGGCGAGATCGCGCAGAGCGTGGTGCGGCACGACATTCGAGGCCCCGATGCCCGGCTCGCCGGCCAGCCGGCTCCGTTCGAGGTGCGGGTGCACCGGCTCTACAACCCCGAGGGCAACTCGCAGTACAACACCGTGCCCGGCCTGATGGGGGTGATCCTGACCATGACCATGGTGATGATGACGGGCCTGGCGATGACGCGCGAACGCGAGCGCGGCACCATGGAAAACCTGCTGGCGACCCCCGTGCGGCCAATCGAGGTGATGACTGGCAAGATCGTGCCCTACATCGCCATCGGCTTGATTCAGGCCACCATCATCCTCCTGGCCGCGCGCTGGGTATTCCACGTGCCGTTCGCCGGCAGCCTTATCGCCGTCTACTGCGCCGCGCTGCTGTTCATCGCCGCCACGCTCACCGTCGGCATCACCTTGTCGTCACTGGCGCAGAACCAGCTGCAGGCCATGCAGCTGACCATGTTCTATTTCCTGCCCAACATCCTGCTGTCGGGCTTCATGTTCCCGTTCCGCGGCATGCCGCAATGGGCGCAATACATCGGCAATGTGCTGCCGCTGACCCATTTCAACCGGCTGATCCGCGGCATCCTGCTCAAGGGCAACGGCTGGTGGGATCTGTGGCCCAGCATCTGGCCGCTGCTGTTGTTCACCGCTGTGGTGATGGCGATCGCAGTGAAGTTCTACCGCCGCACGCTGGATTGACGAGGCTGGCATGCAGACACGGATTTTGCTCATCTCAAGTGCGCTGGCGCTGGCCGGCTGCGCCGTCGGCCCCGATTTCCAGCGCCCCGCGCCGCCGACGGCGACCGGGTACGTGATCGATCCACCGGCTGAAGTAACCGCCGATGGCGTGACACAACGCCGCATCGCGGGTGCGGTCGAGCCGGACTGGTGGCGGCGCTTCGGCTCGGCCGAGCTCGATGCGCTGGTGGCGCGTGCGCTGGCATCGTCGCCGACGCTGGATGAAGCCACTGCCCGGCTCGATCAGGCGCGCGAGGCCTATGCCGCGCGGGTGGGCGAGACCCGCTGGCCGCAGCTTGACGCCAATGTGTCGGCGCGGCGCGAGAAGATCGCCACGCCGGCGCCGGGCGACCCGCCACTGCAGGATTTCGGGCCGTTCACGCTGTATCACGCCAGCATCGACATCAGCTACAGCCTCGACCTGTTCGGCGGCAACACCCGTGCGCTCGAAGCACTGGCGGCGCGGGCGGATGCACGCGGCCACAGCTTGGCGGCGGCACGCGCCATGCTGGCGGGCAACGTGGTCACCACCGCGATCCGGGCTGCGGCTCTGCAGGCACAGCGTGATGAATTGCAGCAACTGCTGGCGGTGCAGCAACGCCAGCTCGCCATCGCCGAACAACGGCTGGCCGCCGGCGGCATCGCCCGGGCGGACGTACTGGCCCAGCGGGCGCTGGTCGGCGAAACAGCGGCACAGCTGCCGCCGCTGGCGCAGCAGCGCGATGCGTTGGTCCACCAGCTGGCCGTCTATCTCGGCACCACGCCGGTTGAGGCCGAGCTGGCGCTGCCGCCGCTCACAGCGCTGACCTTGCCGGTTGAATTGCCGCTGCGCCCGCCCGCCGAACTGGTGCGGGTGCGGCCGGACGTGCGCATGGCGGAGGCGACGCTGGCGGCGGCCAGCGCCGATGTCGGCGTGGCCACGGCGGCGCTCTACCCCAAGCTGACGTTGACGGGTTCCATCGGCTCGGACCAGCTCTCGGGCAGCCGGTTGCTGGAAACCTTCAATGTCTGGCAGCTCGGCGCGGGTCTGGCCCAGCCGCTGTTCCACGGTGGCGCACTGCGCGCGCAACGGCGTGGGGCCGAGGCGGCGTGGCGGGCGGCCGAGGCCGCGTATCGGCAGACGGTGCTGGAAGCGATCCGCCAGGTGGCGGACGCGCTGCGGGCCCTCGAGCACGATGCGGCTGCGGTCGATGCCCGAGCCGGTGTTGCCACCGACAGTGCGGCAAGGCGCGAGATCACTGCCGCGCGCTACGGCGCTGGTGGTGTCAGCGCGCTGGCGCTGCTCGATGCCGAGCGCAGTGATCGCGCCGCGCGGCAGGCGCTGGTGGCCGCGCGCGGGGCCCGGCTCGCCGATACCGCTGCACTGTTGCAGGCGCTCTCGGACGCGCCGCTCGATTAGGCGCTGCTGCGGCTGGCCTCGGCCGGCTGGCCGCTGAGCCAGCGCCGCAGCACCGTGGTGGCCTGCAGCAGCGCACTGCCGGACAACAGCGCGATATCGTGCGCGCCGGCGCGATCGATCTCGTGCTCGGTCGGTAGCGACAGGCTGGCCAGCATGGCCTCGGCCGACAGCCCGGCGATATGGGTGACGCTGTCGAGCTTGAACAGCGTATCGCGGTCCACGCCACGGCCGAACACCGTCTTGCACTCGATCAGGTAGAGCTGGTTGTTGCACAGGATGGCAACGTCGTACTCGTTGTCGACGAGGCCGTCGACGCGGATGCGGATGCCGCTCGCCAGATCCTGGATCGGCAGCTCGCCCATCAGCGCCGAGGCCTGGGCGAAGATCCAGCGTTCCAGCCAGGCGCCGTGCAGGAAGCGGTGGGCTGAAACGTCGGCAAAGGCGATGCGTCGGTCTGGCAATACCCGTGCGAGGCCGCTGTCGGCGAGCAGCGCCTCCAGCTGCGGCTGGCGCTGGTGCAGCCGGCCCAGCGTGACGCGTTGCGCATCGACTTCGGAGGCCAGCGCATTGAGCGCGAGGATGGTGCGCGGCTGGCGTACGGCGAGCCGTGCCATTTCGCCGGCCCATGCTTCCAGCGCCGGGTTGCGCTTGTCGAGCCGGCTCTCGCTCGAGACCACGGCTGCGCCATACAGGCGGAAATAGTCTTCCAGTCGCATCGTGTCGGCGATGTTGTAGCCGTTGGCCAGTGGCGCGCCTTCCGGCCGCGACAGCCACACCAGCGTATCGGCCTCGGGCTCGATGGCGAAGGCCGGCAACCGTTGCGCTTCGGCCACCTGCATGCCGATGGCGGCCTGCACCGCAGTGGCACCCGCCAGGTTGAGCAGGCAGGGCTGCCGGCTGCCGACGATCACCGCCTCCAGCCGCTCGCGGATGGTGGCCGGGTCGTAGCGGGGACGCAGCGGCAGTGCAGTGGTGGCCACACCGGCTTGGCGGCAGACGGCGGCGACATGCTGGATCGCCTCGGACAGCGCCGAATCGTAGAGCAGCGTGACATGGGTGACGCCGAAGCCGCGGTCGAACAACGGCGAGACAAGGTCGGACGAAACGTGGCCAACGAGGCAGATCAGGTGCATGGCGCAATGACGGATGGGAAAAACCCGATCTTAACCGCCCGACCATTGCAGCGGCCATGCCACAGCACCGTGCCCGGCGATGCGGTCTATGCTCGGCAATGATGGCATCATGGCAGCCATGCGCGCCGGTCATCCGGCGATTTGGTGCGCTCATCAAGGGCGGATACGCCCGGACAACGCCGGCAGGAGAGAGGCATGCTCAGCCAGATGGCGCTGCGCGAAAGGCTGGAACGACTGAATGCGATCGGCATTGCCCTCTCGGGCGAGACCGACACCGCGCGCCTGACCGAAAGCATCCTGCTGGCCGCCAAGCACCTGGTGCGTGCCGATGCCGGCACGCTGTACCGGATCCGCGATGGCGCGCTGCACTTCGAGATCGTCCTGACCGACAGCCTGGGCCTTGCCATGGGCGGCAGCAGCGGCCGCGACATCTCGCTGCCGCCGGTGCCACTGCGCGGCGCCGATGGTGCGCCCAACCTGCACAACGTAATCGCCTGCGCGGTGAACCAGGGTGGCACCATTGTCATCGACGATGCCTATACCGCGCTGGGCTACGATTTCTCCGGCACGCGCCGCTTCGACGCGGCCAACGGCTACCGCTCGACCTCCTTCCTGTGTGTGCCGATGCGCAACCACGAAGGCGAGCTGATCGGCGCGCTGCAGCTGATCAATGCGCTGGATGACGACGGCGCGGTGCGCGCCTTCGACGACGACGATCGCAAGCTGGTCGAATCGCTGGCCTCGCAGGCGGCGATTGCGTTGACCAATCGCCAACTGATCGCCTCGCTGGAAGAGCTGTTCGAATCCTTCATCGGCCTGATCAACCTCGCTATCGACGACAAGTCCCCCTACACCAGCGGCCACTGCCAGCGCGTGCCCGAGCTGACGATGATGCTGGCCGAGGCGGCAAGCCGTACCCGCACCGGGCCACTCGCCGAGTTCGGGATGAGTGACAAGGATCGGTACGAGCTCAAGATCGCCGGTCTGCTGCACGATTGCGGCAAGGTGACCACGCCGGTGCACGTGGTCGACAAGGCGACCAAGCTGCAGACCATCTTCGATCGTATCGCGCTGATCGAGACCCGCTATGAGGTGCTGCGGCGCGATATCGAGATTGCAAGGCTGCGCGGCGAGATCGGCGACGCCGAAGCCACTGCGCGGCTGGCGGCGCAGGCCGATGACCTCGCCTTCCTGCGCGCGGTGAACCTGGGGGGCGAGGCGATGCACGATGCCGACGTCGAGCGGGTGTGGCGGATCGCCAGTGCCGCATGGCAGGGACCACGCGGGCTGGCGCCGCTGCTGTCGGACGATGAGGTGGAGAACCTTACCGTGCGCCGCGGCACGCTGACCGCTGCCGAGCGCCAGATCATCAATCACCACATCGAAGTGACGATCCAGATGCTGGAGGCGCTGCCATGGCCCAAGCATCTGCGCAATGTGCCGGAGTACGCCGGTGGCCACCACGAGCGCATGGATGGCCGCGGTTACCCGCGTGGCCTGACCCGCGAGCAGATGAGCGTGCAGGCGCGGGTGATGGGCATCGCCGACGTGTTCGAGGCGCTGACGGCGCGCGATCGGCCGTACAAGCCGGGGATGAAGCTGTCGCAGTCACTCGGCATCCTCGCGCGCATGGCCCGCGATCAGCATGTCGATGTCGACTTGTTCGAGGTGTTCGTGCGCGAGCGGGTGTGGGCCGAATACGCGACGCAGTTCCTGCCGGCCGAGCAGATCGACGCGGTCGATGTCGAGGCACTGGTCGCCATCGCGCGCGGCCACGGCTGAGGCCTGAAAATGCACAAGCCGGCCCAGGGCCGGCTCGTGGATGCCGAAGCGAGGATGGGTTAACGGTTCTGGCCGGCGAGCACGTAGTGCACGCGCTCGTAGTCGACGCCGCGTTCCAGCGCCGATTCCAGCCGCAGCTTGCGGGTGCTCTCGCCATCCCACCATTCGACCAGCCGCCCCGGGCGGAACCAGCCTACCGGCAGGATCAGCGAGGCAGGCGAGCGCAAGGTCGGCGTGGCCGGCAGCGCGAGGCCCTCGGTCCAGCCGCGACGGCCGGCATGCACCAGGTCGACCGGGCGCACCGCGGCCGAGAACGGCTGGCCAGGCAACAGCCGCACGCCGATCACGATCTGGTCGCCATCCTGCTGCAGCCAGCGTACCGAGCCGCTGTAGTAGCGACCGCCGATCTGCACCGACAGCAACTGCTGCAGCGCCACGCGGTGACCGCCTTCAGCCAGGCGCGACAACTGCATGCCTTGCGGGCTTTCGTTGCGCAGCCACCAGGTCTCGGATGGAGCGAGTTCGGCGGACGGCGCCGCCTGTAGCGTCTGGGTGCGGCCGAACAGCTGCATGCGCACCAGGTCGTCACCGGCGAGCTCGCCCGGGCCATCGGTCGGCAGCGCGAAGCGGCCGGCGCTGATGGCGACGTGCTGCTTCTGCAAACCGAAGATCACGTCGATTTCGCGGTTGCCATCGGCACGGCTGTGGATACGCTCGGTCGGTTGTTCGCACCAGGTGCGATAGAGCTCGGTGAGCAGCGTTTCGATGGCACTGGCTGGGAACTGCTCGCCCAAGCCCAGCTTTTCCGGTGCTTCGCCGTTGCGCAGCAGCTTGATGCGGCGCGACAGCGCTTGCGCCAGCTGGTAGGTGTCGATCTCACGCACGGTGTCGCCCTCCAGCCGTGGCTCGGTGCGGCGTGGCGCGGAGGGATTGGCGAAATCCACCTGCAGGCTGCCCCGCCCCGGCAGCGCGCGTGCCTCGCGGCCGATCGGTGCGCGCTGGGCAAACGCCGGCAGGCGCTCGTCCAGCCACAGGATCTGGCGCGCGGTGAAGTGATAGGGGCTGGCGCCGGCGAGTAGCAGCGTGTGTACGAAGATATTCTCGGCCGAGGCGACGCCGGCAACCTTGAGCAGGCTGTCCTTGGCCGGCTTCTCGGCGACGCCGGCTTCATCGGCCAGCGTGTAGTAGCCGTAGAGCGCCTGCCAGGTTTCGGCGGGGATCGGCCGGTAGGCCAGCAGGTGCTCGCGCAGCACCAGGCATTGGTAGCGCAGTGTGCGTTCGGCGGCGAGCGCGTTGTGGTCGGCGACCTCGGCCTCGCCTTCGAGCGCGGCGCGCCAGATGCGCGCATAGGCATCGCGCACGATGCGCCACAGGCCCAGCACCTGCTGCCAGGCGGTCTGCTCGTCGGTGCCGAAGGGAACGGCACGGCCGAGGAAGCGCTCGGTCAGCGCGGTCTGCACCATGTGCACCGGCTCGCGGAACAGTTCGAGGATCTTCAGCGATTCGTATGGCGGTACGGCGCTGTTGTTGAGCAGCGTGAGCGCCTCGGTCAGTTCGCCGTGTGCGACCGGCGCGTTGATCAGGGGCAGCAGCTGCAGCCAGCTCTTGGCGGAGCGGGCATCGGTGAAGGGCGGGGCGGCGTGGCCGCGATGGGAAGGCAGGCGTTCCAGATCCATTATGGCTCGAGCTGGCTAAGCCGCTGGCGCAGTCTGGCCAGCGCATCCGGTGGGATGGCGGGCACTGCGTGCGGGCGGCGGGGTTCTGCCCAGATCGGGCTGGGGAAATGTCGGTCCTCTCGCCAACGGGGGATCACGTGCCAGTGCAGATGCGGCACGACGTTGCCCAGACTGGCAAGGTTGATCTTGTCGGGTTGCAAGGCTTCACGCACTGCGCACTCCACGGCATGGACCACATTCATCAGGTGCTGACGGGTGTCCCGGTCCAGATCGCTCATTTCGGCGACATGGTCCCTGAGGATCACCCGGCAAAAACCGGGGTAGGCTGCTTCGTCTACGAGGACCACGCGACAGGTTTCATCCTGCCACACCAGTTCCCCGCCCAGAGAGGTACATAGCTCGCAGACGAGTTGCATCATCCTTTCCTGATTTTTCAGGGATTATAAACAAGCAAGACGCAGAAACAATCAGGGCAGGCCATGATCGCCTGCCCCGATTGTCTACGACTAACGTTTCACCCCTTGGTTGACGTCAGCGCGGTTTGGCCGCCGTTGTGCTAAAGCAGTACGCGTTCGATGCCGCCGTTGCGTGCTTTTTCCACGTATTGCTTCTGCCATTCGCCGCCGAGCACATGCTTGGCGATCTCGACCACGATGTAGTCGGCCTGGGTGATGGCATCGTCGTTGTAGCGCGACAAGCCCTGCAGGCACGACGGGCACGAGGTGAGGATCTTCACCGGTGCATTGGCGTCGCCGGCATCGCTGCGCAGCGTGTCGGCGCCCTTCTGCATCTCTTCCTGCTTGCGGAAGCGCACCTGGGTGGCGATGTCCGGCCGCGCCACGGCGAAGGTGCCCGATTCGCCGCAGCAGCGGTCGTTCAGGTCCACGCGCGTGCCCATCAGCTGGTTGGCCACGTCGATGCCCTTGTATTGCTTCATCGGGGTGTGGCATGGCTCATGGTACATGTACTGCGTGCCAGTCACGCCCTCCAGCTTCACACCCTTTTCCAGCAGGTATTCGTGGATGTCCAACAGGCGGCAGCCGGGGAAGATCTGCTCGAACTGGTACTTCTGCAGCTGATCCATGCAGGTGCCGCACGACACGATCACCGTCTTGATATCGAGATAGTTGAGCGTGGTCGCGAGCCGGTGGAACAGCACGCGGTTCTCGGTGGTGATCTTCTCGCCCTTGTCCGCAAAGCCGCTGGAGGTCTGCGGATAGCCGCAGCACAGGTAGCCTGGCGGCAGCACGGTGGTGGCGCCGACGTGCCACAGCATGGCTTGCGTGGCGAGGCCGACCTGGCTGAACAGCCGCTCCGAGCCGCAGCCGGGGAAGTAGAACACTGCTTCCGATTCATCCTGCGGCACGCCCGGATTGCGGATCACCGGCACGATGCTGCTGTCTTCGACATCGAGCAGGCCGCGCGCGGTCTTGGCCGGCACCTTGGCGGGCAGCGGCTTGTTGATGAAGTGGATCACCTGGGCCTTGATCGGCGCCTTGCCGAGCGTGGCCGGCGGCTGCTTGGTCAAAGGCTTGGTCAGGCCGAAGCGCTTGGCCAGCGTATGGCCGAGCCGCTGCGCCTTGTAGCCGATTTCGATCATGCCGGTGCGCAGCAACTTGATGGTCGCCGGGTCCTTCATTGTCAGGAAAGCCATGCCGAGCGCGGTGCCGGGGTTGAACGGCTTCTTGCCTTCCTTTCGCAGGAAGTTGCGCATGGCGACCGAGACATCGCCGAAATCGATCTTCACCGGACAGGGATTCACGCAACGGTGGCAGACCGTGCAGTGGTCGGCCACGTCGGCCAGTTCCTCGAAATGACGGAACGATACGCCACGGCGAGTCTGTTCCTCGTAGAGGAAGGCTTCGGTCAACAGGCCTGTCGCCAGGATCTTGTTGCGCGGCGAGTAGAGCAGGTTGGCGCGCGGTACGTGCGTGGTGCACACCGGCTTGCACTTGCCGCAGCGCAGGCAGTCCTTGACCATGTCAGAGATGCCGCCGATATCCGATTGCTCGAGGATCAGCGATTCGGCGCCCAAGAGCGAGAACGACGGCGTGTAGGCATTGGTGAGGTCGGCGCCCGGCAGCAGCTTGCCCTTGTTGAAGTGGCCGTTGGGATCGACGCGCTGCTTGTAGGACTGGAACGGCGCGAGCTCCTCGGCGGTGAGGAACTCGTACTTGGTGATGCCGATGCCGTGCTCGCCCGAGATCACCCCGTTCAGGCGGCGTGCCACCTCCATGATGCGCGCGACCGCATGGTGGGCGCGCTGCAGCATCTCGTAGTCGTCCGAGTTCACCGGCAGGTTGGTGTGTACGTTGCCGTCGCCAGCGTGCATATGCAGCGCCACCCAGGTCCGGCCCTTGAGTACTTTCTGATGCAGCGCGTGGATGGCATCGAGCAGCGGTTTGCTGGCGCGATCGGCGAACTGCGCTTCCAGGAGCGCCAGCACCTCGCGCTTGAACGAAACGCGCAGCAGGAAATCGCGCAACGCGTGGTACACCGACTGTGGCGCATTGTCGGCACCGATCTCTGCCTCGAGCGGGGCATCCGGCCAGGCGGCGGTATAGCTCTCGAATGCGCCGTCCAGGTTGTCACGCAGCCATTGCCAGCGCTCGCGGACCGGCGCGATCAGCGTCAATGCTGCCTCGCGGCGCTCACCGATCAGCGCCTCGCGGCTGACCGGTGCGTCGGCGAGGTCCACCGGCAGTTGGGCTTCGGCGAAGTAGGCGGACAGCGTGTCGAGCAGCTCGATCTTGTTGTCGATCGACAACTCGATGTTGATGCGCTCGATCTCGTCCGAATACTCGCCCAGGCGCGGCAGCGGGATGACCACGTCCTCGTTGATCTTGAAGGCATTGGTGTGCTTGGCGATGGCCGCGGTACGGGCGCGATCCAGCCAGAATTTCTTGCGCATCTCGCCGGATACCGCGATGAAGCCTTCGCCGGCGCGCGCGTTCGCAAGGCGTACCACCTGCGAGGCCAGCTCGCCGACGGCGGTTTCGTCGTCCGACACCAGATCGGCGATCAGCACCATCTTGGGTCGACCGCGGCTCTTGGCCTTGGTGGCGTAGCCGACCGCGCGCACATAGCGCCAGTCGAGGTGCTCGAGGCCAGCCAGCTGCACGCCGGCGGCCAGGCCGGCGCCGCCTGGTTTGAACAGGTCGGTGATCTCGACGATGGCCGGCACGGCGCGGCTGACTTCGCCGAAGAATTCGAGGCAGACGGTGCGCGTGTGCGCCGGCAGGCGATGCAGGATGAAGCGGGCGCTGGTGATCAGGCCGTCGGTGCCTTCCTTCTGCACGCCGGGCAGGCCGGCAAGGAATTTGTCGGTGACGTCCTTGCCGAGGCCGACCTTGCGGAACTGCTGGCCGGGAATGACCAGCGTGTCTTCACCCAGCCGGGTCTTGCCATCAGGCTTGTAGGTGGTGACACGGAAAGTAGCATGCTCGGCGTCGTGGATCTTGCCGAGGTTGTGATCGAGCCGCTCGATGAATTTCCAGTTGCCGTCTGGATCGACCATCTTCCACGACACTAGGTTGTCGAGCGCGGTGCCCCACAGCACGGCCTTCTTGCCGCCGGCATTCATGGCGACGTTGCCGCCGATGCACGAGGCGTCGGCCGAGGTGGGATCGACCGCAAATACCAAACCTGCGCTTTCCGCGGCTTCCATCACGCGGCGCGTGACCACGCCGGCGCCACACTGGATGGTGGCGACCTCGTGTTCGACGCCGGGGATGCGCATGCGCTCGACGCCGTTGTGGCGATCGAGCTTCTCGGTGTTGATCACCGCCGACAGCGGTGTCAGCGGCACGGCACCGCCGGTGTAACCGGTGCCGCCACCACGTGGGATCACGGTGAGGCCCAGCTCGATACAGGCGGCGACCAGCGGCGCCATCTCGTCCTCGGTATCGGGCGAGAGCACCACGAACGGATATTCGACGCGCCAGTCGGTGGCGTCGGTGACATGGCTGACGCGGGCGAGGCCGTCGAAGCAGATGTTGTCGCGGCGGGTGTGCGCGCTCATGCGGCGCAGCACCTTCTTGCGCAGGCTGGCGCTATCGCGGAACTCGCGGCCGAAGGCATCGACCGCCTGGCGCGCGCGCGCGACCAGCACGCCGACCTTGTCGTTACCGTCGCGCCGTTTCTCGATCTCGGTCAGACGGTGGTTCATCGCCTCGACCAGCAGCTTGAGCCGCTTGGCGTTGTCGAGCAGGTCGTCCTGAAGATAGGGGTTGCGCTTCACCACCCAGATGTCGCCCAGCACCTCGAACAGCATGCGGGCCGAGCGGCCGGTGACGCGTTCCTGGCGCAGCTCTTCGAGCACGCGCCAACCGTCGTCGCCCAACAACCGGATCACGATCTCGCGGTCGGAGAACGAGGTGTAGTTGTACGGGATTTCGCGAAGACGGTCCTGCGTGGTCGCAAGGGTGGCGGCGGTCAGATCGGCCATAGGGGGCAGCGCTCGGTGGGGCAATGGCGGGGAGACCCCCGATTTTATCGGAAAATGCCCGAGCTAAAGGCGCATTTTTATTGGGGTTTTGCGCCGCCGGTGCTGCAATGCCCGTTCAGGCCGAAACCCGGTTGCGGCCGGCGTGCTTGGCCTGGTAGAGCTGGCGGTCGGCGGTTTCGATCAGCTCGGCCAGCGTCAGCTCGCATTGCCGGCCGGAAACGCCGATCGACAGCGTCACCGCCAGGTCGTCGGCGATGCGCGACCACGGCCAGCTCGCCACCAGTTTGCGCAGGCGCTCGGCCACGTCGATCGCGCCGGGGCCATCCCGGCCAGGCAGCAGTACGACGAATTCCTCACCGCCGTAGCGGGCGACCAGATCGTCCTGGCGGCAGCCGGATTTCAACAGTGCAGCCACTTGGCGCAGCACCTTGTCGCCAACCGCGTGGCCGTGCAGGTCGTTGATCTGCTTGAAATGGTCGAGATCGAGCAGCAGCAGCGACAGCGGGGCGCTGTGCTCGCAAGCGCGGGTGAATACGGCCAGGCCCAGTTGCTCGATGCCGCGGCGGTTGAGAATGCCGGTGAGCGCGTCCTGGCTGGCCTGCCGCTCGGCGCGGCGCAGTTCGCGACGCTGGTCGGCGTGCAGCCGCTTGAGGCCGTCGTTTTCCAGCCGCGCCTTCTCGACTTCCAGCCGCATCTCCATCGCCTGCATCTTGTAGGGCGAGGTCTGGCGCATCACTTCCAGCAGCCGCGTGTGATAGCGCTTGAAGTGCTGCAGCGCACGGCCGTGCTCGCCTTGTTGCTCGCAGGCCTCGGCGTAGTGATGCTCGATCTGCATCAGCAGGTGCTGGGCGCCCATGCGTTCGACCAGTTCCTGCGCGGTCTGCAGGTGGGTGATCGCGCCGACCGGGTGCTGGCGCGCGAGTTCCACCCGGGACAGCGCTACCCGGCTGTTCGCTTCGCCCCACAGCTTGCCGTAGCGCTGGCAGACATCGATGGCGATGCAGAAATGGCGCTCGGCCACATCCAACTGCTGTTGCGCCAGCCGGATCAGACCGATCGCATGGTGGGCGTCGGCCTCGTATTCGCAGTTACGTGCGTGCAGCGCGCGATCCAGTCCGCCTTCCAGGTGGTACAGCGCCTCGTCGAAGCGCGATAGCTGGTAGAGATCCATGCCGATGTTGATCGGCACGGCAGCGTGCAGGTTGTCGTCGATGCCCGGTGCAAGGTACTCGCGTGCCTTTTGGTGGTGGCGCAGTGCGGCGTCGAAGTCTTCGTGGGCGAAGTAGATCTGGCCGATGCCGATCAGTGCGCGGATGTGGCTTTCCTGCGCCGAGGATTCGGAGGAGATCGAGATGTCGAGGCATTGCGCCCAGTAGTGCAGCGCGCGGTCGTAGTCGCCCAGCGTGTAGTAAGCACGGGCGATTTCCTGTAGGCACTCGGCCACATGCAGCTTCAGCCCGTAGATCTCGCCGAGGAACAGGCTGTGGCGCATCATCGCGATGGCCTCGTGGTAGCTGCCCTGCAGCGCGATACTGGTGGCCACGGTCAACAGGCCATGGACGTAGCCGTTCGGGTAGTCGATCGTCACCGCCTGCCTACACGCCTGTTCCGCGACCACTCGCGCCTCGTGATTGCGCGCCTGGTACAGCTTGCGTGCTTCGACGTTCAAGGCGTCGACGGTGTCGGGCGTGATGGTGGTGGAATCGGGCATGGCAGGTCCCAGCTGCAGGCTATCTCCCACCATAGGAAAAAAGCCCGAAGCCCGCAAACGGTGGACTTGCCTTCAGTCGGGAGCGAGGCGCAGTTCCAGCGTGGCGTAGCGCGGTGAATCGGCGCTGGCACGCAATTGCTGCCGTAGCGCGGCGGCCTGTTCGCGGTGCTCGTTGGCCACGGCCGGTTCCTGCTGCAGTTCCGCGAGGCGCGACAGCGCAGCGTGGATGTCCGCGAGCAGCGGGGTGGAGCCCATGGCTTCGGCCAGTGCGCGGGCGCGGGCCAGTTGCTCCGTGGCCATTTCCACTTCCTCTGCGGCGAGGCTGCATTGCGCCAGCCGCAGCAGCACGGAGCTCTCGCCCCAGGTGTTGATGTGCAGCCGGTTGATCTTGAGCGCCACCATCAGGCTCATCCGCGCCGCTTCGATCTCGCCAGCGATAAGGCGGATCTGCCCGAACAGGCTGAAGATCTCGGCCTCGAACTGGTAGTTCTGGTCGGCGCGCACCAGCGGCAGGGCCTGCTTGAGCGCGTCGGCTGCCTCGCCGCAACGCTGCAGGCCGATGAGATCGGCGGCGATGTTCAGCAGGCTGGTGCTGGTCAGGTGCGGGTCGTCGTCGGCTTCGGCCAGCTCGGCAGCGCGGCGATGATGGGCGAGGGCGAGTTCGTAATGATCATGTGCATAACAGAGCTGACCAAGGCCGATGTGGGCCTGGATGCGTTCGGCCATACGGACCTGGCTGCGATCGAGCTCGGTGCAGGCACACCAGCAATCGGCGGCGCGCTCGTATTCGCCCAGCGTGTAGGCAACACGGGCTATCAGCTGCAGCGCTTCGCCGCGGGCGGTGCCGATGTCGCGGCCCTCACCGATGACCAGCGCCTGCAGCAGCGTGTCCTTCGCTTCCTGCGAGCGGCCGAACATGAAGTAGCCGTGTGCATAGATGGTGAGCGCCAGCGATTCGCCCTGGGCATCGCTGGCGGCCCGGGCCAGCTCGCCGGCCTGGGTGGCCAGCGCCATGGCCTCGGCGCTTTGCGAGCGGACGATCTTGCGGGCGCGCTCCAGCAACTGGTTGAGTTCAGTCATCATCGGCAGGGTGGAAATGCAGGCCGCCAGCGTAGCACGCGTGCAAGCGCATGCAAACCGAGGCTTACAGCGCCATGCGGACGATTGCCGCGCAGTCCTCGGGCGTGAGCCTGCCGCCTTCGCCCAGCCGGTTGCGACCATGGCGGCGCAGCTGCCCGGCCACCGCCTCGGCGGCAGCCAATGCGTCGATGCCGTATGCCGACAGGCGGGTTGGCACGCCCATTGTTTCGAAGAAGGCGATGGTGCGATCAATCGCGACAGCGGCTACGGCGGCGTCATCCCCGGGTAGTTGCCACAGCCTGCGGCCATATTGCGCGAGCTTGGCGAGTTTGTCCGTCTTGCGGTAGGTGAGCAGCCACGGCAGTGTCACTGCCAGTGTCTGGGCATGGTCGAGGCCGTACAGCGCGGTGAGCTCGTGGCCGATGGCATGGGTGGCCCAGTCCTGCACCTGGCCGAGCGCGACAAGGCCGAATAGCGCCTGGTTGGCGGCCCACATCATGTTGGCGCGTGCCTCGTAGTCGTCGGGCTGCGCCAGCGTGCGTGGACCGATTTCCAGCAGGGTCTGCAGGATGCCCTCGGCCAAGCGGTCCTGTACCCGTGCCTCGTTCGGCACGGTGAGGTACTGCTCGACGGTGTGGACGAAGGCGTCGACCACGCCGTTGCCGATCTGGCGTGGCGGCAGCGTCATCGTCATCGCCGGATCAAGCACCGAAAAGCGCGGGAACACCAGCGGATTCTTGAACGAGAGCTTGTCCTGCGTGGCACGCCGGGTGACCACGGCGGCGAAATTGCTCTCCGATCCGGTTGCAGGCAGCGTGAGCACGCCGCCGAGCGGCAAGGCCGACGCCAGCGGCGTGCGGTTGCCGATGATCTGCCACGGATCGATCGCCGGATCGAGAACGATCGCGGCAGCGATGAACTTGCTGCCGTCGAACACCGAGCCGCCACCCACGGCCAGCACCCAGTCCACCTGCTCGCTGCGGCCCAGCGCGACCGCGCGCAACAGCGTCTCGTATTCGGGATTGGGCTCGATGCCGCCGAACTCGACCACGTGGCGGCCGGTCAGTGCGGCCATCACCTGGTCGTAGGCACCGTTCTTTCGGATGCTGCCGCCGCCATAGGTAAGCAGCACGCGGGCGCCGACGGGAATCTCCTGCGTGATCTGCGCTGCCTGGCCGCGACCGAAATGAAGGCGCGTGGGGTTGTGGAAGCTGAAATTGTCCATGGTGTTGCTCGCGGGATTTTGCAGGGTGGCGGCGGCTCAGCGGTCGAGGCGCTGTTCCAGGGCCTTGAGCTTGGCGTAGGTGCTGGTGCCGACGATGCGCTTGTACGCTTCCTGGTACTGGCGGTAGTGGTGCTCGGATTCGGTCTGGCGGCCCAGCGCGCGGTAGACCTGCGCCAGCAGGTGATGGGCCTTGAACACCTTGTGGCCGGTGCCGATCTCGTCGGCGCGCTGCAAGGCGCGGTGGATGGCATCGAGCGCGTCGTCCAGCCGGTTCTCGGCAATCAGGATGCGGCCCATCAGCATCATCTCGGAGGTTTCGCCCCAGTGCCAGACGCGGCGCAGCGTTTGTGCCTGCGCGATGAAATCGCGGGCGAGGCGGGTATGGCCACGACCGAGCGCCACATTGGCCTGGTAGATGAGGACTTCGCCCTGGTATTCCTTGTGGCCGTCGGTGAGCGCCATGGGCCAGGCGAGGTCGAGCACCCGCTCGGCCTCGTCGTACTGTTCCAGCGCCAGATGATCGGCGGCCACGTTGATCAACACGCGGGCGCGCAACTCGTTGCTCATGGCGTCGTTGGTCAGCGATTGCGCGTGCAGGTGCTGGTGCAGCGCCATCGCGAACTGTTCGTGGGCGAAATAGACCTGGCCCAGGCCGATGTGGGCATAGATGCGGGTGTCGTCGCTGAAGCCCGCGCCCTCGTCGATCAGGCAGTCGCCCCAATAGTCGATGGCCTCGTCGAATTCGCCCTGCGTGTAGTAGGCCCCGGCGAGTTCCTGCAGGATTTCGCCGCGCAGCTCGGGCAGCTCTTCGGTCTCGGCGATGGTCAGCGCCTTGAGGTGGCAGATCTGGCCTTGGGGAATGTCGCCGAAGGCGAACAGCATGCAGCCGTAGCGCTTCCAGGCCAGCAGGGCGAGCGTGGGATCGGGACAGGAGCTGGCCAGCCTGCTGGCGTCTTCGGCCAGTTTCAGCGAAGCGTCCGGATCGAGGTAGGTGAGTCGCTCGCTCTCGCTGACGAGGTGGGCGATCTCGGCGAGTTCGGCCGTTTTCATGCGCGGGTGCGTCGGATAAGCCTTGCCGAGGCTACGCCGATTCGCCCGGTGCTTCAAGATGGGGCATCCATACGGCAAACGGGGCGCCGTGCGCCCCGTTCTTTCGGCTGAAAACGACGCTCAGGCTTCGTCCAGCACCGCGGTGGTGTACACCTCTTGCACGTCGTCGAGCGATTCGAGCGCATCGAGCAGCTTCTGCATCTTGAGGGCATCGTCGCCAGCGAGCTCGGTGTCGCCCTGCGGCTTCATCGTCACTTCGCCCATCTCGGCCTTGAAGCCGGTGTTTTCCAGCGTTTCCTTGATGCCGACGAATTCGTAGGGCGGCGTGATCACTTCGATCGAGCCGTCGTCATTGCTGACCACGTCCTCGGCTCCGGCTTCAAGCGCGGCTTCCATCAGCGCGTCCTCGTCGGTGCCTGGCGCGAACACCAGATAGCCGCAGTGCTTGAACTGGAAGCTCACGCAGCCGTCGGTACCCATGTTGCCACCGTATTTGCTGAACGCATGGCGCACATCGGCCACGGTGCGGGTCTTGTTGTCGGTCAGGCAGTCGACCATCACCGCGGCGCCACCGATGCCGTAGCCTTCGTAACGGGTCTCGACGTAATCGACGCCTTCGAGCTGGCCGGTGCCGCGCTTGATGGCGTTCTCGATATTGTCCTTGGGCATCGATTCGGCCTTGGCGCGGTCGATGGCCAGCCGCAGACGCGGGTTCATACCCGGATCGCCGCCGCCATTCTTGGCCGCGACGGTGATTTCCTTGATCAGGCGCGTGAAGATCTGGCCGCGCTTGGCGTCCTGACGGCCCTTACGGTGTTGGATGTTCGCCCATTTGCTATGGCCGGCCATGATGGTTTCCTGCTGATTCGGTGACAAAGTGAGGGGCGGGATTTTATCACAGCCGCCTGTGGCGCCCACGCAGCCAGATCAAAGTGCGTGGCCCAATCGTCCCAGTGCATAAGCGATGAGCGCGGCGAGCGCGACCAGCAGCGCAGTGCTGCGCCCGTTGCGTGCTGCGAGCAGCGTTCCCCAGGCGGCGCCGAGCGCCATGCCCCACGGCGAAGGCAACACGCCTGCAACCAGCGCGACCGGCAGGGTGGCGAACAGCCACTGCCCGGCGCGGAGCCAGCGTTGCAATGCGGCGGTGGGCGGGGGCGGCGCAAGTTCGGGCATGGCCGCGAGCAGTGCGGGCACGGCGGCGTCCTGCCGTTGGCGCAGGCTGGCCACCAAGGTCATTGCAGCCTGGGGTGACAGGCCGCGGCCCATCAACATGCCGGCCAGGCCCAGGCTGGATTCCGGCCCGGGCAGGATTTCGCTGTCGTCATCCAATTCGGGTGGCGGTGGTACGGCAGGCACGCGCCAGGCCTGCCACAGCGCGCCGATCCCGGCGATGCACCAGGCGGCGAACGCCTGCGTTGCTGCCAGCCGCTCGAAGCCGGCCAGCAAGGCGCCGCTGCACAGCACGGCCAGCAAGGCGTCCTGACGCACCTGCGCCAGCCGGCGCCACAGTGTTTCGCCCGGTGTGGCGTAGAGCGCAGTGCCGGCCAAGCGCCCGCGCAGCCAGGGCCAGGCCAGCGCTGGCCCGCCGCGCCGCAGCAACCACGCCAGCGTGCGCACGCGCCGGCTGAGTGCAGCCGGATGCTGCTGCGACAGTTCCAGCCAATACCACTGGCGCGTGGTGCCTGCTTCCAGATCGGACAGTACGCGCTGCAGCGCGGCGGTTTCCCCGACGTCGAACGGGCGGGACGGTAAAGGCATGGCAAAGCGGTGGCAAAACGGGAGCTCGACTATAACCGGAGAAAACCATACTCGGTGCCCGCCATGACCCTGACCATCCGTTCCCGCCTGATCGCTTTCGGCCTGCTGGCCACCATCCTGGTTTTCGCTGCTGGTCTGATCGGGCTGCTGGCCGTTCGCAACCTGTCCGCCGGCATCACTGACGGCGGGGTGAGCATGAGCGCGGTACGCAACCAGGGCGAGGCCGACATGATGCACGACGCGATCCGCGCCGACGTGCTGGCCATGGCGCACCAGATGCATGCCGGTGCCGACGCCGCGGCGTTTGACGAGGTGGAGAAGGAGTTCGCCGACCACGTTGCCACGCTGCAGCAGCGGGTGGCGGCCAACGAAGCGCTGCCGCTGTCGACGCAGGAGCGCGCAGCGCTGGCGGCGCTCAAGCCCGATCTCGCTGGCTACGTGAACCAAGCGCGCGGGCTGCTGCAGCGCTATCGCGGTGGCCAGGATGATGCGCAGGCATACGGCGCGTTCGCAGCCAGCTTCTCCCGGCTGGAAGACAGCATGGGCAAGTTCTCGGAGCTGATCGAACAACGGGCGCAGGGCGGCAGGGCCACGCTGGATACGGCCAGCCGGCGCGCGCTGACCTGGGCCTGGGCGACCATGATCAGCGGTGCCTTGCTGATCGCCGGCGTGGCCTGGGCGCTGACGCGCAGCATCCTGCAGCCGTTGCAGCGCATCCGTCACTTCATGCTCACGCTGGGCGGCAATCTTGGCAATCGCTGCCAGGTCGGTACCGACGAGGTCGGCGATATCGCGCAGTCGGTCAACCAGCTGCTGGCGGATCTGTCCGGGCTGATCGGCGTGGTGCAGCGCTCGGCCGAGCAGGTGGCCGGCACTGCAGAGCGGCTGGCGGGCCAGACCGGGGCGACGCAGACGCGGATGAGCGAAGTCGGGCGCCGGGCCGGCACGCTGGCGGACGATGCGGCTGGCCTTGCCGCAACCACCGACGAAGTGGTGCAGCGTATCGCCGAGACTGCCCACGCCGCCTCCGATGCCGCAGCGCTGGCTCGCAGCTCGGCCCAGGCGGTCGCCGGCGTGGTGGAAGGCAACCAGCGGTTGCAGGCCGCCACGCTGCAGTCCACCGAGCGCATCGATGCGCTGGCGTCCTCCGCCGATCGCATCGAGGAGGTGGCGCGGGTGATCCGCGAGATCGCCGACCAGACCAACCTCCTGGCGCTCAATGCCGCGATCGAGGCGGCGCGCGCGGGTGAGGCGGGGCGGGGGTTCGCCGTGGTGGCGGACGAAGTGCGCAAGCTGGCCGAGCGCACGGCGCAGTCGACCACCGAGATCGCCCGTATCACCGACGAGATCCAGCAATGCACCGAGCATACCGTGAAGGCGATGCGTACCGTCAGCGCGGAGGTGCAGGGCAGTGCCGCTCGTCTGGGCGAGGCCGGCGCGGCACAGCAGCGCATCGTCGGCAGCACCGATGCTGTGCTCGATACGGCCACTGCAATTTCGTCAGTTTCAAGACAGCAATCGGCAGTGATCGCCGGCACGGCAGAAGGCGTGCGCGACATTGCCGCACTGGTGGCGCAAAGCCAGGACGAGGTCAGCGCTATACGCAATGCCAGTACTGATCTGGATGCATTGGCGCGTGCGTTGCGTGACAACGTCGCCCGTTTTCGCGTTTGAGGCGGTACTTGGTGCCGGCTGTCTGCCTACGGCTTTACAGTATGGAATGTTGAATCCCGATATGTAAGTATTTAACTGACAATGTCGCCAAGGGTTTGCTTAACCTTGGTCCCGAATTCCTTGGGCTATCCATGCCAAAACGCCGTTTCCAGCAACAGGCGCTGACCAACCCGGTCCGTACGGTCGCGCTCGTCGTCCTTTTCTTTGCCATTCTCGGTTCGGTCCTGGCTTGGTTCGCCGCCACCTCGCTGGTGCGCGCCGACTTCACCCGCGTCGTGCATTCGGCGCAGGAATCGCGCAGCCAGGAGCTGCAAGGCGCAGCCGGGGCGCTCGGACAGTCGCTGAATGCCATGCAACAGGCGCCGGCGTGGCTGGGCAAGGTGGGGCAGATCCGCGAGCTGCTGGCCCATCCGGACGATGCCGCACGCGTCGACGCGGCCAACCTGTGGCTGGCCGAGCTGCCGGGCAAGCTGTCGATGGACTTGGCGTGGGTGATGGATGCCACCGGCCGGGTGCTTGCCAGCAGCAACTACCGCAGCGAGCTCAACCTGATCGGCGATCGCTACGATTTCCGCAACTACTTCCGCGAGGCGATGGCTGGGCGCAATGCCATGCAGTACGCGCGCGGCGTGCGTACCGGCGAGCCGGGCTTCTACTTCGCCGGCCCGGTTCGCGCCGCTGGTCGCGTGGTCGGCGTGGTGGTGGTCAAGGTCAATGTCGAGCGGGTGGCTACCGAGATGATGACGCCGGGGCTGTTCGTCAGCGATCACAACGGCGTCATCGTGCTGGCGGACCGGCCGGTATTGCGCGGCCGCACGCTGACCGATGCGGCCGCCGTCTACACGCTGTCGGCCAACGAGCGGGTGCAGCGCTACCGCCAGCAGAATTTCATGCCGATGCCGATCGTGCGGCGCGATACCGAGCTCTTCAGCGGGCTGTACGCGTTGGAGGGCGAACCGGCGCCGGTGATTCTGTTGAGCACGGGTATCCCCGATATCAAGGGCATGCACGTGCATACGGTCACGCCGGTGCGTAGCTATGTGCATCTGGACGGCCGGCGCTGGCTGGTGTTCGCACTGATCGAGACCGCAGGCATCTTGCTGATTGCCTTCATCTCCGCGTTGCTGGTGTTCATCAGCCGCACCCGTTCGCTGCGGCTGCAGCTGATGGATGCCAATGCCGAGCTGCAGCGCCAGGCCGAGACCGATTTCCTGACCGGCGCGGCGATGCGACGCAAGTTCGAGCAGGTGCTACAGACCGAGATGCTGCGGCACCGCCGCTACCGGCGCACGCTGTGCCTCGCGCTGATCGATCTCGATCATTTCAAGCGCATCAACGACGAGCACGGCCACTTGGCGGGCGACGAGGTACTGCGCCAGTTCGTGATCAGCCTGCAGGCGCGGGTGCGTGGCAGCGATCTGCTGGGTCGGGTAGGCGGCGAGGAGTTCGCGCTGCTGCTGCCGGAAACCGATCCCGATCAGGCGCTGGCCTTGCTGGAGCGGCTGCGCAGCGATATTGCCCAGCGCCCGGTGATCTGGAACGGCACACAACTGCGCCTGACCTTCAGCGCCGGGCTGGGTGACTGGCACGGTGCGGAGAGCGTGGAAGCGCTGTTCGCCCGTATCGACCAGGCGCTCTATGCGGCGAAGCAGGGTGGTCGCAATCAGGTGGTGGTGGCGAGCCCGGTCGATGAAACCGTCACGCCGGTTACCGAATAGCGCGCGCTAATACAGCGGGCGGCGGTATCAGCCACCGATCAGGTAATCGAGCACCAGCCCGGCGAAGATCACGCCGCCGATGCGGTTGTTGGCAAGAAACGCCGCGAAGCAGCGTTGCGGATCGCGATCCCTGATCCGTGGATATTGGTCGAGCAGCACCAACAGCGCCGCGCTGACGAGCCCGGTGTAATAGAAGGCGCCACGGCCAAATTGCACGCCCACCCAGGCCATCAGCCCGAGAAAAATCGCCTGGCACAGCAGGATGGCGGCCACATCAAAGCGCCCAAAGGTGATCGCGGCGGTCTTGATGCCGATCTTGAGATCGTCCTCGCGGTCGCACATGGCGTAGGCGGTATCGTAGGCCACGCTCCAGAACACATTGGCGAGCAGCATCGTCCACGCTGCAGCAGGCACATCGCCGGTGAGCGCGGCAAACGCCATGGGGATGCCGAAACCGAACGCGATTCCCAGGTAGGCCTGCGGAATCGCGAAGAAGCGCTTGGTGAATGGATAGCTCGCCGCCAGCAGCACGGCCGGTACCGACAGCCACTTGGTCAGCGCATTGAGCGGCAGGATCAGCAGGAACGCGATCACCGCGAGGCTGGTGGCCAGCCACAGCGCCTCGCGCGTACTTACTTCGCGCGTCGCCAACGGCCGCGCCTTGGTACGCGCCACCTGGCCATCGAAATCACGATCGGCGTAGTCGTTGATCGCGCAGCCGGCCGAGCGCATCAGCACCGTGCCGGCGACGAAGATCGCCACCACGCTCCACAGCGGCTGGCCCTGGCCGGCGAACCACAATCCCCACAGCGTGGGCCACAGCAGCAGTAGGATGCCGATCGGCTTGTTCAGGCGCGTCAGGCGCAGGTACTGGTCGAGTTTGGTGGCGAAGGTCATGGCGTGGCGAAGGCAGGAGGCAGGAAGACTTCGGTGACCAGCAAGCGGTCACCGCCGGCATAGAACAGCGAGCGGCGCGCCCACAGCCGCGGCGGCAGCGGCCCGACCGCGGTCACGGCCTTGCGCCACAGCGGATGGCGCGCATCGACACGGCACCAGGCCAGCCGGCTGCGGGCGATGGTGGGCGAGGCGAACAGCATGGAGCCGAGCGAACGCCCGCCCACATGGACGAACTTGCGAAAGCCGCGCCGCACCGCCTGCGGCGTGGTCACGCTGTGGGCAAACACCAGCGGCTGCTGGCCGGAGAGCAGCAGTACCTCGCGCATTGGGGTGCGCCGGCGCCGTGCCTGGCCGAGGGGAGCCAGTTCGTCGCGGTGCGCGGTCGTGGCGCGTTGCCGCAGCACGCGCACCGAAAACGCCGGGTGATGGGCAATCAGCCGGGCGGTAAGCGAGCCGGATTCGGTGAGCCAGGGGCGCAGCGGGCGGGGGGCGAGGCAGAGCGGATGGTGCCAGCGGTGCTGATGCGGCATGGAGGCGTGGGCTAACGGCAAGCGCGCATTATGAACCGATCGCCGATGAGATACACCCCGGGCTGTCCGTACTGCGGCGAGGCGCAAATCCCAACTGCATCCCCGGTATCAGGGTTTGCTGTCAATGGTGGGCGGCCGGTGTGGCCGCTATCATCGCCCGATGCCTGCTTCCTCCATTCCTCGTGCCGGCTTCTGGTCCGGCATGCGCGATATGGCGCCGATGCTGATCGGTGCCGCGCCCTTTGGCCTGATCTTCGGCACGCTGTCGGTCACCGCCGGCATGCCGGCCTGGGCGGCGATCGCCATGTCGCTGGTGGTGTTTGCAGGTGCCAGCCAGTTCATCGCGGTGACGCTGGTCGCTGCCAGCGCCGCGCCATGGCTGATCATTGCCACCACCTTCATCGTCAACCTGCGGCACGCGCTTTACGCCGCCTCGCTATGGCAGCAGGTGATGCACTGGCCGCGCTGGCGCCGCGCACTCGGCGCCTTCGTGCTGACCGACGAGTGCTTCGCCATCGTCTACCACAAGGCCAATTCAGGCGAGCCGGTGGACATGCCACGCTATTACTTTGGCGCCGGGTTCGCGATGTACGTGAACTGGTGCGCCTTCACCCTGATCGGCATCGTGCTCGGTCGCGCGGTGCCCGGCATCGAGCACTGGGGGCTGGAATTCGCAATGGCCGCAACCTTCGTCGGCATCGTGGTGCCGCTGCTCAAGGGCCGGCCCCAGGTCGGCGCCGCACTGGCCGCTGGCATTGTGGCGCTGGCGGCGCATGCGCTGCCGTACAAGCTGGGATTGATGCTGGGCGCCGTGGCCGGTATTGCCGTCGGCGTCTGGCTGGAAAAGGAGCGCGCATGAACATGGTCTGGACCCTCGCGGGCATGTTCGTCGTCACCTACGGCGTGCGTGTGGTGTTGTGGCTGGGCAGCGGCCACGCTTTTCCCGACAGCGTGCGCCGCGCGCTCAACTACGTGCCGATCGCCGTACTGACCGCCATCGTGGTACCGGCGGTGTTCGTGCAGGAAGGCGCGATCAATACCGGCTGGAACAATCCGCAGCTGGCCGGGGCGCTGGTGACCGGGGTCATCGTCTGGCGCTGGAACAAGCTGCTCGCCGGCATTGCCGGCGGCATGCTGGTGTACGGGGCGTGGCGCTGGCTGGTGTAAGAACCTGCTCATGGCCTTTTCGCGCCAGCGTTTGCGGTAGTGCCGATCGCGAGCACGGCACGAGACGCGCCGTGGTACGGGTACCATCAGCGACTCGTAACGCCGCGCGTTCGGCAATATCGCAAACCCGTAGGGCTGAGTCGTAAAACGTCATTCAACGCGTTGCATGCCTTGCAAATAACCGCGTATTGGCTGTGCCACGCGCCTTGTGCCTGACCATTTTACGGTGCAGCGCTGGCGTGAAAAGGCCATGAGCGGGTTCTACGTGCGCGGTAGAATCGCGCTTTTGCGCCCAAGCCCATCCCATGCCCTTCGCTGCCCTGAAAGCCGAGCTCGCCGAGCGCCGCGCACGCGACCTGTATCGCGAACGGCTGGTGATAGCCAGCCCACAAGGCGCTCGGGTGACGGTGGCTGGCCGGACGCTGGTCAACTTCTGCAGCAACGATTACCTGGGCCTTGCCAACCATCCGGCGCTGATCGCGGCGGCGCAGCAGGGTGCGGCGCGCTGGGGCGTCGGTTCCGGTGCTTCGCACCTCGTGGCAGGGCACAGTGCCGCGCACCAGGCTTTTGAAGACGCCTTCGCTGCCTTCGTCGGCAAGCCCGCGGCGCTGAGTTTCTCCACCGGCTACATGGCCAACCTCGCGGTGGTCTCGGCACTGGTGGGGCGCGAGGACGCGGTGTTCGGCGACAAGCTCAACCACGCCTCGCTCAACGACGCCTGCCTGTTGTCACGCGCTGCTTTCAAGCGCTATGCCCACAACGATCTCGCCGCGCTGGAGCGGCTACTGGCGGACACGCCGGCCCGGCGCCGATTGATCGTGGTCGACGGTGTGTTCAGCATGGATGGCGACGTGGCGCCGCTCTCCGAGCTTGTCGCGTTGGCCGAGCGCTTTGACGCCTGGCTCTATGTCGACGACGCGCACGGCTTTGGCGTGCTCGGCGATGGGCGTGGCAGTGCGGCCGGGCTTGTGTCGCCCCGGCTGATCTATATGGCGACGCTGGGCAAGGCGGCCGGCGCGGCGGGCGCCGCAGTAGCCGGGGAATCCGAGCTGATCGAGCACCTCGTCAACGCGGCCCGGCCTTACATCTACACCACGGCCGCGCCGCCGCTGCTGATGGAGGCACTGCAGGCGTCGTTGCGGTTGATCGCCGACGAGTCGGAACGCCGCGCCACGTTGCAACGCCATATCGCCGCGCTGCGCAGTGGCCTCACCGGCACCGGCTATGCGCTGATGGACAGTGCCACGGCGATCCAGCCCATCGTCGTTGCCGACAACGCCTCCGCGCTGCGGCTGGCCGCCGGCTTGCGCGAGCGCGGGCTGTTGGTCGCGGCAATCCGCCCGCCGACGGTACCGACGCCGCGGCTGCGTATTTGTCTTTCCGCCGCCCATGCCGATGATGATGTCGCCGCGCTGATCGCGGCGCTGCGCGAACTGGAGCACGCGTGAGTCCTGAGCTGTTTGTCGAAACCCGAGGGCACGGTCCGGATGTGGTGTTCCTGCATGGCTGGGCCATGAACGGTGCCGTGTGGCGGCCGGTGGCCGAGCGGCTGGCGCAGGATTTCTGCTGCCATCTGGTCGATCTGCCCGGCCATGGCGGCAGCGGCATGGTCGAGCCCTACAGCATCGAAGCGATGGTGGCTGCGCTCGATGCCGCATTTCCCTTGCCGGTGCAGGTGGTCGGCTGGTCGCTCGGCGGCGCGGTAGCCACGCGCTGGACGCTGGCGCAGCCGGAGAAAATCCGCTCGCTCACGCTGGTGGCGAGCTCGCCATGCTTTGCCCAGCGCGACGACTGGCCGAGCGCCATGCCGCTCGCCACGCTGGCGCAGTTCGCCGCCAGCTTGCAGACCGACTGGCGCGGCACGCTCAAGCGCTTCATTTCGCTGCAGGCGATGGGTGATGCCAGTGCGCGCGTGGTGGCACGCGGGCTGACCGACGAGCTGTTTGCCCACGGCGAGCCGCAGGCCGAGGCACTGGCAGCGGCGCTGGAATTGCTGCGCAGCACCGATCTGCGTAGCGAGATCGCCCGGCTCGATCTGCCCATGCTGCTGCAGTACGGTGACAAGGACACGCTGACGCCGCTTGGCGCCGCGATCTGGCTGTCGGCACAGCAACCGAACGCCACTTTTATCGTGCATCGTGGCGCCGCGCATGCGCCCTTCATTTCCCATCTCGACGAGTTTGTCGACTGCCAGCGGCGCTTCCTCGCCGGCGTCTGAACGGCAAGCCAAGCCAAAAATTGCCCGCTGAACGGAATCAAGTTAGGCGCAGCATGGTCGATACGGTGTGGACCGATACGACAGGAGTGCACCATGGCCAGCAACATTTCCAGTGTGACGACGCAAGTCGGCCACACCAAGGCAGCCCCGACGACCGAGCGCGCCACCAAGACCGTGGACGAAGGTCAGGATGGTGTACCGCAGGAAAACGTCAGCATCGGCAAGGGTGACGGCGAAGCGCTGACCTATGCCAACCCGCGCGCCCAGCTCGCCGCCGAGCGGCCGGACCTCAACAAGCTGCTCGAGGAATCGGAGCGCAAGGTCGACGAGTTCATGACCTATTTGCGCGGCCTGGTGAAGGATCAGGGGCTGGAGTGGTCCAAGGTGGCGAGTGGCGAGCAGAAGCTCAGCGCTTCGGCCGAGGAGATCGACGCCGCCAAGCAGGCGATCTCCGAAGACGGCGAGTGGGGGGTGAAGAAGACGGCCGAACGCATCCTGTCCTTTGCCAAGTACGCCATCGGTGGCAATCCGGAAAACATGGAGAAGATCCGTGCAGCGGTACAGCAGGGCTTCGACGAAGCACGCGAGATGCTGGGTGGCTCGCTGCCGCAGATCAGCGAGGACACGTACGATGCGGTGATGAAGGAGTTCGATCGCTGGGCCAAGGAGGGCATCCCGGAAGGCGATACGGTTTCGCTGGCCAAGCCCAAGGTGAACGAACCCAAGGCCTGATGGCCGGTGAGCCCCCATGAAAAAGCCGGCGCTGTGCCGGCTTTTTCATGGGGGCTGATCGATCAGCATTCCATCTTTGGCGCTCGCCCCATCAGCTCGTCGACGATGTCGGCAACCGGCACCTCGTCGAACAAGGTCCGGCATACGGCGCGGGTGAGCGGCATGTCGACGCCGAGTACCTCGGCCTGACGCAGCACTTCGCGCGCGGTCGGCACGCCTTCGGCGACATGGCCGAGGTTCTTCAGGATGTCGGCGAGGCTCAGGCCCTGCGCCAGCAGCAAACCGACGCGGCGGTTGCGCGACAGATCACCGGTGGCGGTGAGCATCAGGTCGCCGATGCCCGCGAGGCCCATGAAGGTTTCCGGCTTGGCGCCGACGGCGGCACCAAAGCGTGCCATCTCGGCGAGGCCACGCGTCAACAGCGCGGCGCGGGCGTTGAGGCCGTAGTTCAGGCCATCGCACACGCCAGCGGCGATCGCCATCACGTTCTTCACCGCGGCGCCGATCTCTACGCCGATCAGGTCGTCGCTGGCGTAGAGCCGCAGCACATGGGTGTTGAGCGCCTCGACCGTGGCGCGGGCGAATTCGGCGTCTTCAGCAGCGATGGTCACGGCGGCCGGCCGGCCGGCTGCCACTTCCTGCGCAAAACTGGGGCCGGACAGCATGCCGCGAGCCACGTCGGCCGGCAGTTCTTCCTCGGCGACCTGATGCGGGAACAGCATGGTGCCCGCTTCCAGCCCCTTGCAGGCCCACAGCACCGGGGCATGGTTGCCAAGTGCGGTCAGCGCCTTGAGCGTGCCGCGCAGTCCAGCCATCGGTGTGACGATCAGGATGGTCCTGGCGTCGGCAATGGCGTTGGCCAGATCGGCAGTAACGTCGAGGTTGGCGGGGAAGGGCGCGTCCGGCAGGTAGCGCGCGTTGTCGCGCGTGGCGGCCATGCTGGCAGCCTGTTCGGCATCACGGGTCCACAGGGTGACCGGCTGGCGATCGGCAAAGCGGATGGCAAGCGCGGTGCCCCAGGCTCCCGCGCCAAGTACGGCGATCTTCATGCGCCCCACACTTGTTCGATACGGACGTAGCCTTCCTGGCCGCCCTGGTGCTTCACGCGCAGCCAGCCGTTGCGGCTGTTCTCGACGAGGGTGAGCACAAGGCCGGCGGCGGCCTTGAAGGCAGCGGGCGCGGCGGTGTCGGGCTTGCTGTAGAGGGTGGTGGCCTTGAGCACTTCCACCGTCTGCACCGGGCTGACGTCCGTGGCTTTCACCCAGGCGATAGCGCCGGCGCGATCACGCACGCGCAGCCAGCCATCCTGCGTGGCGAGGATCTCCAGCGGCGAGCCGCGGCTGATCACGAACTGCTTGGCGGCGGTATCGGCGGGTTGCTGGTACAGCACCACGCCATGGCGGGCAGCGCTGCGGAATTCGAGGGCGTGGGCTGCCTGCGCGACCAGCGCGCAGGCCAGCAGCAAACACACCTCAGTGCGTGGTCTGCGCTTCGCCATTGGCTTCTTGCGCGGCCTGGGCCTGACGTTGTTGCAGGTAGATCGCTTCGAAGTTGATCGGCTGCAGCAGCAGCGGCGGGAAGCCGGCGCGGGTGGTCAGATCGCTGACGGCTTCACGCAGGTAGGGGAACAGGATGCTGGGGCAACCGATGCCGAGCAGCGGGTCGAGTTCGCCTTCCGGAATGTTCTCGATGCTGAAGAGGCCAGCCTGGGTGATCTCGACCAGGAACAGCGTACGGTCTTCGGCCTTGGCAGTGGCGGTCACGGTGAGCGCGGCTTCATAGAAACCGTTGTCGAAGCTCTTGGCGTTGTTGCGGAACTGGATGTTGAATTCCGGCTGTTCCTGCTCCATGAACGCTTGCGGGGTGTTCGGTGCTTCCAGCGAGATGTCCTTCACGTACAGCTTCTGGATGGCAAAGACCGGTTGTTGCGATTGTTCTTGCTGTTCCTGTTCGCTCATCGCGATTCCCTTCATTCAGTGTGTGTGTAGAGGTGGGCAGTCTGGTGCCGCCCTCACGTGGCCGGAATCATCGCATGATTCCGTGACGAGTAACCAGCGCGCAGCCGCGCGCCGATCACTGGTTTTCAAGC
This sequence comes from Chitinolyticbacter meiyuanensis, assembly GCF_008033135.1. Classification (NCBI taxonomy): domain Bacteria; kingdom Pseudomonadati; phylum Pseudomonadota; class Betaproteobacteria; order Neisseriales; family Chitinibacteraceae; genus Chitinolyticbacter; species Chitinolyticbacter meiyuanensis. The sequence goes on along the minus strand of NZ_CP041335.1, from coordinate 3,917,892 downwards.
AGCGGAACGAGCCCACCAGCGCGGTCGAGCGCGGCCAGATCGTCATAGCCACCGACGTGGGTGTCGCCGATATAGATCTGCGGCACCGTGCGCCGGCCGGTCTTCTGCATCATCTCTTCGCGTCGGTTGGGTTCCAGATCGACGCGGATCTTCTCGATGGCGTCCACGCCACGCTGCGTCAACAGCCGCTCGGCCATCACGCAGTAGGGGCATATGCCAGTGCTGTACATCAAGACCTTGTTCATCTTCACTCCATGCGCTTGGCGCCCGATTCCTGCTTAGTTGCGGCCGTTGCCGGCAATCTCAAGCCCTGTCGACCCGTTGCCTACGCTGCACCACGATGTCGCGTTGCTGTGCTGCGATGAAGCTTTCTGCATCCTTTATGTGTTGTAAGGCCTTTCCCCATCGGGATTTATGGCAATTCCGTGACGGCGTCGGCGGCGCGCATGCTCATCCCGCCGCCGCACGGGCGGCATCCAGACCGCCTGGCTACGAGCCCGGCGGCCCCCGACAGGAGATGACACCCCATGTATGCAACTCGTCTTGCCCGCTACGGCGCTGCCGTGGCCTTCCTCGGCGCAGCCGCATTCAGCCATGCCGACAGCCTGCCCAATGTGACCATCCTCGCCACCGGCGGCACCATCGCCGGCACAGGCGCCACCAGCACCACCACGGTCGGCTATACCGCCGCCAAGCTCGGCGTGGACAAGCTGATCGAGGCCGTGCCGGAAATGAAGACCATCGCCAATGTCAGCGGCGAGCAGGTGTTCCAGATCGCCAGCGAGAACATGACCAATGATCACTGGCTCAAGCTCGCCAAGCGGGTGAATGAGCTGCTCAAGCAGTCGAACGTGGACGGCATCGTCATCACCCACGGGACCGACACCATCGAGGAGACAGCGTACTTCCTCAACCTGGTGGTCAAGAGCAAGAAGCCGGTGGTGATCGTCGGCGCAATGCGCCCGGCTACCGCGATCAGCGCCGATGGCCCGATCAATCTCTACAACGCCGTGGGCATTGCCGGCAGCAAGGATGCGCAGGGCCGTGGCGTGCTGGTGGCGCTGAATGACGAGATCCAGGGCGCGCGCGAAGTGACCAAGAGCAACACCATGCTGGCCAACACCTTTCGCGCGCCGGACATGGGCAACCTCGGTTACGTGGTGCGCGGCAAGCCGGTGTTCTACCGTGCCACCGCGCGCAAGCATACGGTCGATACCGAGTTCGACGTCAGCAAGCTCGTCAAGCTGCCCGAAGTCGACATTGTCTACGGCTATGCCAACGCCAAGCGTACGCCGATCGACGCCTTTGTCGCCGGTGGCGATGCGGGCCTGGTGCACGCCGGCACCGGGAATGGCAGCCTCGCCACCCCGGTGAAGGAGGCGCTGAAGGAGGCACGCGCCAAGGGCGTGGTGATCGTGCGCAGCTCGCGCACCGGCAGCGGCATCACCGCGCGCAACGGCGAAGCCAACGACGACGAGCTCGATTTCGTCGCCGCCGACAACCTCAATGCGCAGAAGGCGCGCATCCTGCTGATGCTGGCGCTGACCAAGACCCGCGACACCAAGGATATCCAGCGCATGTTCGAGGTGTATTGAGCGCTTGTGCATCCGCATCACGGGAGCCACGCGCTTCCGTGGTCGTTTCGGTGGTTTTCCCACCGGCGGAACTGCCGGGCCGCAGCTGTTTTCCAACGGGCATCTTTTCTTGGGAGCACACCATGATTGCGATCCGAGTGATGTTGGCGGCGGCAGCCACCGTGGCACTGGGCACCTCGCCCGTCTTTGCCGCCTGGGTCGGCCCCGGCAAGGAGGCTGCACCAACCACGGCCGCCGCGGCGGCGCAGGCGCCTGACGACACCCCGGTGCGGCTGGAAGGCCATCTGGTGCGCAAGCTCGACAAGGATCACTACGAGTTCCGCGACGACAGCGGCACCATCCAGGTCGAGATCGATGCCAAGGATCTGCCGACGCAGGACATCGGCCCGACCACCCGGCTGCGGCTGACCGGCGAGGTCGATCGCGGCCTGTTCAGCACCGACGTCGACATCGATCACGTCGAGATCTTGCGGTAGTGCGCGGATGGTGGGCTAGGCTCGCTCTGGCCCACCTGCCATCTTGTCCACGCAGAAATCCCAGAACGCGCGCAGTCGCGCTGGCAGCAGCCGGCCGCCATGCCGCACCAGATAGAGCGGCGTCGGCTCGGTCTGCCAGTCTTCCAGTGCTGCGACCAGCCTCCCCTCGGCGAGATCGCTCGCCACATCCAGTCGCGACTTGTAGGCCACGCCCCAGCCACGGCGTGCCCATTCGCTGACCAACGCGCCATCGTTGCTGTGGCGGCGCGGCTGCACCTGCACCCGGAGCCTGCTGTCGTCATCGCCGAACTGCCAGGCGGTGTGCGGCGTATCGCGGATGCTGAAGGCCAGGCAGTCGTGCTCGGCAAGCTCGGCCGGATGGCGCGGCGGTGGCCGGCGCGACCAATAGCCGGGGCTGGCGACGACGATGCGGCGGTTGTCCGGCACCAACGCCGTGGCGACCACGGCGGCATCGCGCGGCTGGCCGTAGCGGAAGGCGAGGTCGATCGAGTCGGCGACGAGGTTGTCGATGGCGTCCGACAGCGTCAGCGCCGGCTCCACCGCCGGATGGCGGGCGACGAACTCGTCCACCCAATCGAGCACGTATTGCCGACCGAAATCGGACGGCGCGGATAGCCGCAGCGGTCCGGCAAGCTCCCCCTTCACCTCGCGCAGCGCCTCCCGCCCCTGGTCGAGCGCAGTCTGTGCGGCACGGGCGCTGCGATACCAGATATCGCCCTCATTGGTGAGCGAGAGCTGGCGCGTACTGCGCTGGAACAGCCGCACGCCAAGCTGGGTTTCCAGGCGCTTCAACGCGATCGACAGCGCGGCCGGGCTTTGGTTGAGATCGCGCGCGGCGGCGGAAATCGAACCACGCTCGACGATGCGCAGGAACCAGTCCCAGTTCGGCAGCTCGGCCTTCATTCATAAAATCCTGTTGATAATGTTTTGTTGATTATGTGCTTTTTCCGCTGAAGCGGCAGGCGCACCATGCGCACATCCCCACGTGGAGTGCGCACTGATGAACAGTCTGTTGAACAGGAAGCTGCTGGTGGTCGGCGGCACCCAGGGCATAGGTCGGGCCGTGGCCATGGCGGCGCTGGCTGCCGGCGCTGAGGCCTGGACTGCCGGCCGCGGCGCGGCCACGGTGCCGGGGGCGCAGACAGTGCAGCTTGACCTGGTTGCGCCGGCGCAATTCGCCACCCAGCTTGCAGCGCTGCCGTTGCTGGATGGCGTGGTGTTCACCGCCGGTGCCCGCATCGGCTCGCCGCGCTTTGCCGAGGCGGACCTCGCCGAATGGCGGCTGGGCTTCGAGGTGAAGTTCTTTGGCACCATTGCGCTGCTGCAGGCGTTGCTGCCGCAGCTGGCGCCCGATGCCGCCATCGTGCTGACCTCCGGCGTGCTGGCGCGCAAGGCCAGCGTCGGCGGCATCACCAAGGCCACGCTGAACGCCGCCACCGAGGCGCTGGGCCGCAACCTCGCCAAGGAGCTGGCACCGCGCCGCGTCAACGTGGTATCGCCCGGCGTGACTGCCACCGAGAGCTGGGGCCAGGGCGTCGCACGCGACGACAAACTCGCATCGATCGCTGCCGGCCTGCCCGCAGGGCAGGTGGTCGATCCGGCCGACCTTGCCGAACTCTACCTGCTGGCGCTGACGCAGCCGGCAATGACCGGTGCGGTGCTCGATCTGGAAGGCGGTGCGCTGCTATGACGACCGACCTGTTTTCCCCCATGCCGCTGGGCCCGCTCACCCTGCCCAACCGCATCGTGATGGCACCGATGACGCGTGCCCGCAGCGCCCAGCCGGGCAATGTGCCGACCGCGCTGATGGCCGAGTACTACGCCCAGCGCGTCAGCGCTGGCCTCATCATCACCGAGGCGACGCAGATCAGCGCTTCGGCCCAGGGCTACTCATTCACCCCCGGGGTTTACAGCGCCGAGCAGATCGCCGGCTGGCGCGGTGTGACCGCGGCCGTGCACCACGCTGGCGGGCGCATCTTCAATCAGATCTGGCACGTGGGCCGGGTGTCGCATCCGGTGTTCCACGCCGGCGGCCAGCCGGTGGCACCGTCTGCGATCCAGCCCCGTGGCACGCAGGTGTGGGTGGCCGATGCGGATGGCGTGGGCCGCATGCTCGATTGCCCGCTGCCGCGGGCGCTGACCCGCGTGGAGATTGCCGGCATCGTCGCCGACTTCCGCCAGGCGGCGCGCAATGCGATCGATGCCGGGTTCGATGGGGTGGAGCTGCACGCGGCCAACGGCTACCTGATCGACCAGTTCCTGCGCAGCACCAGCAATCGGCGCGACGACGAATACGGCGGTTCGCCGCAAAACCGGCTGCGCTTCCTGCAGGAGGTGGTGGCGGCCGTGGCGGCCGAGATCGGCGGCGAACGCGTCGGCGTGCGGCTCGCGCCCTACATCACCGCCAAGGACATGGCCGACCCCGACATCATCGACACCATCGCGCTTGCCGCTGCCTGGCTGAGCGGCAAGGTGGCCTACCTGCATCTTTCCGAGGCTGACTGGGACGACGCACCCCAGGTGCCGGATGCATTCCGCGACCGGCTGCGCGCGAGTTTCGCTGGCGCGTTGATCGTCGCCGGTCGCTACGACCGCCAGCGTGCCGTCGCAGTGCTGGCGCGCGGCTGGGCTGATCTCGTCGCCTTCGGCCGGCCCTTCGTGGCCAATCCGGATTTGCCCGAGCGCTTGCGTCGCAACTGGCCGCTCGCCGAGCTCGACCCCACCACGCTGTTCGGCGGCTCGGCCGCCGGCTACACCCGTTACCCGACTTTCCAAGGAGCCCTCGCATGAAAGCCGTCGCCCTCACCCGATACCTGCCGATCACCGATCCTGATGCACTGCTCGACGTGACCCTGCCCAAGCCCGTGGCCAGCGGTCGCGACCTGCTGGTCCGCGTCGAGGCGATCTCGGTCAATCCGGTGGACTACAAGGTGCGCGCGCCCAAGGACAAGGTCGAACCCAGTCCGCGCGTGCTGGGCTGGGATGCCGCCGGCGTGGTCGAGGCCGTTGGCCCCGAGGTGACGCTGTTCCGTCCGGGTGATGCCGTGTACTACGCCGGCGATATCACCCGGCCAGGCAGCAATGCCGAATTCCAGTTGGTGGACGAGCGCATCGTTGCGGCCAAGCCGCGGACGCTGGGTTACGCCGAGGCGGCCGCGTTGCCGCTGACGGCGATTACCGCATGGGAATCGCTGTTCGATCGCCTCCGGGTGGATCGCCATGGCACCGATGCGGGCAAGACGGCGTTGATCATCGGTGGGGCCGGCGGCGTCGGCTCCATCGCGATCCAGCTTGCCAAGCAGGCTGGCCTCACCGTGATCGCCACCGCCTCGCGCCCAGAAAGCCGGGATTGGGTGCTGAAGCTGGGCGCCGATCATGCGATCGACCACCGTGGCGATCTGGTGGCCGCGGTGCGCCAGCTGGGGCTCAAGTACGTGGATTACGTGCTGTGCTTCAACGATACCGATGGCCATATGGCGGCGATGGCCGAGCTGATCGTGCCGCAGGGCAATATCGTCACCATCGTCGAGAACGCGCAGCCGCTGAGGCTGGAACCGCTCAAGCCCAAGAGCGCGGGCTTCCTGCAGGAGTTCATGTTCACCCGCGCCATGTTCCAGACGCCGGACATGATCGCGCAGCATCAGTTGCTGACCGAGGTGGCACGGCTGGTCGATGCTGGCGCGTTGCGCACCACGGTGGGCGAGCACTACGGCGCGATCAACGCGGCGAACCTGCGGCGCGCGCATGTCACGCTGGAAGCGGGACGCGCCATTGGCAAGATCGTGCTGGCGGGGTTCTGAGAAGCTGCGCAGCCGGGGGACTCGGCTGCGCAACTGCGTCAGCGGCCGGTGTAGTCGACGAAGCCCTTGTTGATGTCGACGATTTTGCGACTCAGCCGATAGACGCCACCGCCTTCGCGGGTCTTGCTGGCATCGGTGTTGCCCTCGATGGTGTGGATGATGCCGCCGGCCACCCGCTCCACCAGCCCGGAGTGGCCGAGCCCGCCGCCGTGGTCCATCACGAACACCATGCCGGGTTGCACCAGGCCAGGATTGGCCATGGCTTCGGCCTTGGTGATCCGCCTTGCGCCTTTTTCCTTGGCGCAGCGGTTCCAGTGATCGAGCACACCGGCAGTCTTCACCATGGGATTGGGCCGGCCGGCATCTTGCGCCGCCTTGTTGAAGCAGTAGTAGACGAAGGCGACACACCAGGCCAGACCGGTCGGCACGCCGGCCGTCTTGAGATATACGTCCACTTCGGGGCCGCGGTTGGAGTTGACCGGCTGCTCGCGCACCTTCTTGTCCGCTTCGCCGCCGGCCACGGCCAGCACGCGGGCGAGAAAGTGGTCACCGGCAGTGTTCGATGTGCTGATCGAATCCTGCCCGAACAGCGCCTCCCAGGTGAGCGCCCCGACCTGGCCGTCGGCCTTCAACGGGTTGCCGTTGTTGTCCACGTGCCGGGACTGGAACAGCATCACGGCCTGCTTGGTGGTGGGGCCGAAGCTGGGGTTGGCCGGGTCGAGCTTGAGGTCCGGTTGATTGGCAATGGCCAGCGCGGCGTTCAATTGTTTTTTCAGCGCGGCGACGATCTTGGCGTCGGTCTCGCCCAGCTTGATGATGCGTCCAGGGTATTGCATTGCAGTCTCCAACGACGGGGTGTACGGATTGACGTGTGCTGTGGCGGGCCGCGCCGGTATTGAGTCAGCTGGGCGCCGCGGGTTGGATGCGTGGCAGCAGCTTCGTCCACAGGTAGGGCAGCCAGATGCCGCTCGCTACGAACAGCGTGAACACGCCATGGGCGAGCGCGAGCTGGTTCAGTGTCGGCGCTTCGAATGCCGTCAGTACACCGCGGAGCGACGCATCGGCGGCTGCGTGTTGGTGCAAGGCTTCGGTGGCGGCAATCACCAGCTTCTGCGCCCGCATGATGGCGTTGTGATTGCCGATCGCGTACAGCAGCACGCTGATGCTGAAGCCGGTGAGGATCAGCGGGCTCTTGCGCACGTGTTCCTGGCTGAACACGTAGCCCAGCAGTACGAAGCACAGGCCCTGGAACACGTTCCACAGCGTGTAGATCAAGGCGGTCTGGTCTTTCTGGATGCCGATCAGGATGGAAATCGAATCCGCCATGGCATGCCTACTGCAATTCGCCGAGCACGGGAAATGGCAGGATCAGTCCGGTGGCTGCCGAAATGGCCTTCCACAGCACGCCGACGAGGGCGTTCCAGACCTTCTCCACGGTGGCGATCAGCAGGCCACGCAGGGTGCGGGCGAAGCTCAGTGCCATGTCTTCCAGCCCGTCGAGGAAGAATTCACGGGTCTCGTCGGTGATCTGGCCGGAAGTGATGCCGAGCCGAACCAGTTCCGCCTGCTGGGCGATGGCCTTGAGCTGGCGATCCGAGAAGCCGCGGAAGGTGGTGACGTCGGCCTTCAGCACCGAGGTGGCGGCGGCCTGCATGTCGAGCACGAGCTGGCTGATGTCGAGGGGCATGGCGGCGCTCCGGCGTTAGCGTTGCAGATAGTTTTCGTAGGTGATCGCCTGATCGAGGTAGATCACGATCTGGCCTTTGAATGCCATGGCTTCGAACGCCGTCACGCCCCGTTTGCGGTCGGTATCGCGCAGCTTGGTTACGGTTTCGGCGATCTTCCTGATTGCGTGCGTGCTGGGCGCCGTGCTGCTGTCGTCATCCAATGGCGGTCCGCCGCGCTGGGCGAGCGCAGCGTTGATGGCATCGGTAAGGCCATTGCGCGGCACCGGCCGTGCGCCGGCCAGCAGTGCCAACGCATCCAGCCGGCCGATCAGCGCGTTGTAGCGCGGCTCGCGCACGGCAAACGAGGCCGGCTCGGTGCCGGCGGAGACGGCGGCGAGCAGCGTCATTGTTTCGAGGGCGGCGGCATTGAGACCGTCGACCACCGCGCGATCGTAAGCAGGGGCCAACTGGGTGGCGCAGCCGGACAGCAGCAGCCAGAGCGCCAGAGCGGCGAGGCGAAGGGAGGCAAGCGGACGGCGCATCATGAAGGTTCCCGATGACGGGTGAATTTCATGATTCTGGCATGTGTGCGAAAGATTGCACGTTTTCCGTAACAGTGCCGTGATCAGACAGCAACCAGCAGTAACGCCACCAGCAGTGTCGCCAGGATGGGTGCACTCAACACGGCCAGCGCCGCCAGCAGGCGCGGCGAGCCGGGACACGGTTGCCGGCGATAGGCCACGACACCGAACAGGGTTGCGATCCCGGACAGCGCGCAGCTCAGCAGCTCCGACAGCGCCGCTTGGTCCGACGTGGCATGGCGCGCGGCTATGGCGCCGAGCAGAGGACCATCTGAAGCGGCGGTTTGGCGAACGAGCATGAAGCAGGCAGGGGGGCGACGAAACGACGATGGGGAGTGAGCGATCGTAGGGCTAAGACGTCGGCGTTGCAAAACCGATGTCATAAATCGTCGGCGAGCCAATTGCCTGATAGAGCTAGTGCTGCGCCACCCAAGCCCCGAGCCAGCGGATCGCCTCATCTAGCTCCCGCGTATACGGCTGGCCGCAGGAGAGGCGGATGTGGCCGGTGAAGCGCTGCGAGTTGGAGAACATCACGCCGGGTGCGATGCGAATGCCGGCGCGGAGTGCGGCGTCGAACAGCGCTTCGCCGTCGCCGCCTTCGGGCAGGGCGATCCACAGGCCAAGGCCGCCGTCGGGCACGGTGAGGCAGGTGCCGGCTCGGAACTGGCGGGCGATGGCTTCTGCCAGGCGCTCGCGCTGGTTGCGCAAGGTGGCGCGTAGTCGCCGCAGGTGGCGCTCGAACGCGGGGCTGGCCATGAAATCGGCGACGGCCAGTTGTGGCAGCGCCTCATTGGGCCGCGATTGGGCGAACTTCAGCATGGCCACGCGCTGCTGCCAGCGGCCAGCGCTGATCCAGCCCAGCCGCATGCCGGGCACCAGCATCTTGTGCAGCGAGGCACAGTGGATCACGTTGCCACTGTGGTCGAGCCCCTTCAGCGTCGACAGTGGCGCATCACGGTTGGACAGCGCGGCATAGGTGTCGTCCTCGATCAGCGCGATGCCACGCGCTGCGCACCAGGCCACCAGCCGCGCCTTGTGCTCGTCCGGCATGGTGCAGCCGAGCGGGTTCTGCAGGTTGGGCACTACCACGATGCCGCGGATGTTGTCGTAGGTATCGGCCGCGAGTTCGAGCGCTTCCAGCGAGATGCCGGTCTGCGGACTGGTGGGGATTTCCAGCGCGCGCAGCCCCAAGCTTTCCAGGATCTGCAGCAGCCCATAGAAGGTGGGGGATTCGACGGCGATCACGTCGCCGGGCTGGGCGATGGCGCGCAACGCCAGATTCAGCGCCTCGGTGCAGCCCTGGGTGACCACGATGTCGTCGGCGGCAAGCTGCATGCCGTTCGCCAGCGCCCGCTGTGCCAGCACCTGGCGAAAGCCGGGCTCGCCCTGCATCGGAACGGCACAGCCGAACAGGTCGGGCCGGGCGCGTAGCGCGCGCATTGCGGATTGGCGCAGCGCTTCGCTCGGGTAGAGCTCGGGTGCGCCCACCGCGCCAGCGAGGTTGACCTTCACCGCTGCCTGCTGGCCGCGCGCCAGGATGGCAGAGACGCGCGCGTTGATGCCGACGAACTGCGCAGGGTCCGGCAGGCGCGGTGTGGGTTCCTGTACTGGCGCGAGGCGCCGCCGCGCCAGCACGAAGTAGCCGGATCGCGGCCGGGCTTCCAGCAGCCCACGTTCCTCCAGGTGGCGACACAGCTGCAGCGCCGTCGACAGGCTGACCTGGTGCCGCGCCATCAACGCCCGGATCGATGGCATGCGCTCGCCCACCGGCAGGGTGCCGAGTGCGATGGCCTGGGCGTAGTGCTCGGCCAGCTGGCGATAGAGGGGCAGGGCGTCCATGCCCCATTGTCGGCCACGGCCGTCGCGATCGACACATACAGACAACGATTTTGCCAACCGAAACAGCGTGGGAAACGGCTCCGTGTTGCAGAACAGATCGCTTGTTTCTATGCCTGCCGCGAGCTGCGGGCGCGCCGTACGCTGCAGTTGTCACCGAAGCGGAGCGGCATCATGGAACAACGGATCACCCTGGGCGCCGGTCAGGCGCAAGCGTTGTGGCTGGCATCCGGTGCCACGCTGCGAGTCGAGCGCGGCGCGGTGCAGCTGCTGGGCGAGTTGGATCTCCTTGCCGGGCAGTCGTGGCAGATGCGATACGAACTGCGCCAGGGCGAAACCTACGTTGCCACTGCCGGCGAAACGATCACGCTGGTGCCAGCTGACGACAGCGTACTGCTGCATCGCGCGCCGGTGTCGCATGCTGCCGGCGCTCGTAGAGGGTGGCTTGCTGGTTGGTCATGGTTGTGCCAGCGGGCCGGTCTGGTCGATCCGCGACGCGCGTGAGCGCACCGTTCGGCCCGGCTGCCGGCTCGCCCTTGTTTTTCAAGTACTTGCCCTGACGGCGTCACGGGCGCTGGTATATAATCCGGCGTTTTTTCGCTAGGGCGCGGCATGCACGTTTTGTACGAAGACGACGGCTTCAAGGTGGCCACGGTCAAGGAAAGCCAGACCGGCAGCCTGCAGGTCGAGGACGTGCGCGGCAAGCGCAGCAAGATCAAGGCCGCCAACGTGCTGCTCAAGTTCGAGCGGCCTGATCCCGCTGCCATGCTGGCCGAAGCCGAAGCGCTGGCGGCCGAGATCGACGTCGACTTCCTGTGGGAGGTGTGCGGCACCGAGGAGTTCGGCTTCGAGGACATCGCGGCCGAGTATTACGGCGCGGCGCCGAGCTCGGCGCAGCAGGCCGCAGTGCTGCTGCGCATCGCCCAGGCGCCGATGTACTTCTACAAGAAAGGGCGAGGCCGCTACAAGGCGGCGCCAGAAGAGAACGTGAAGGCCGCCATTGCCGCAATGGCGCGCAAGCAGCGCGAAGCCGAGCAGATGGCAGGCTGGCAGGCCGAGCTCGCCGGTGGCACGTTGCCCGAGGCCTTCCTGCCCCAGCTGAAGAAGCTGCTGCATCGCCCGGACAAGAACGGCATCGAATACAAGGCGCTGGCTGCTGCCGCCGAGGCGGCGCAGACCTCGCCGCTGCGCCTGTTGGAGCGTGTCGGCGCCATTGCCGATGTTTCCGACTATCTGCTCGACGGCTTCCTGCTCGAATACTTCCCGCATGGCCGCGAGGCGCGCGTCGAGGGCGAATTTGCCGCAGCGCTCGCGCTGCCGCTGGCCGATGTCGCCGCATTCTCGATCGATGATGCAACCACGACCGAGATCGACGACGCGTTCAGCATCAAGCCGCTGGCCAACGGCAATACGCAGGTTGGCATCCATATCGCTGCGCCCACGCTCGGCATTGCTGCCGGCTCGCCGCTGGACAAGCAGATCCTGGAGCGGCTCTCCACCGTGTACTTCCCCGGTGACAAGATCACCATGCTGCCGGACGAGGTGGTTCGGGTGTACACGCTGGAAGAAGGCGGAGCCCGCCCGGCGATGAGCCTGTACCTGGAGCTCTCGCCCGGATTCGACATCGTCTCGCACCACAGCCGGATCGAGCTCGTGCCCATCGTTGCCAACCTGCGCCACGACGCGATCGAGCCGCATTTCAACGAGGCGACAGCCGGCCACGAGGACGAAGGCCCCGATTACCCATACAAGACCGAGCTCAACTACCTGTGGCGCTTCGCCGGCGAGCTGGAAGGCCGCCGCGGCAAGGCCGACCCGAATGCGCCGGTGCGGCTCGACTACAGCTTCTACATCGACCGACTGGACGATGGCGCCAAGCGCGTGCGCATCGTGCCCAGGAAGCGTGGCTCGCCGATGGACAAACTGGTGTCCGAGCTCGCCATCCTGGTCAACAGCACCTGGGGCAAGGATCTGGCCAATGCCGAGATTGCCGCCGTCTACCGCTCGCAGGCCGCGGGCCGGGTGCGGCTGACCACCCAGCCGGGGCCACACCTGAGCTTGGGCGTCGATTGCTATGCCTGGGCCAGCTCGCCGCTGCGCCGTGGCATCGATTACGTGAACCAGCTGCAGCTGCTGGCCATGCTGCGCGGCGAGAAACCGCGCTTCAACCGCAACGATGCGGAACTCTTTGCCGCTATCAGTGCCTTTGATACCGCCTACACGGCATACAACGATTTCCAGGACCAGATGGAACGCTACTGGTGCCTGCGCTATCTGGAGCAGGAAAACCTGACCGAGCTGCGTGCCCAGGTGATCAAGGAGAACCTGGTGCGCATCGACGGCACGCCGCTGGTGCAGCGTGTGCCGGGACTGCCGGAGCTGCCGCCCGGCACCACGGTCCAGCTGCAGCGGCTGGCGATCGACTACCTTGAATTGACGCTCGAATGCCGGATGGCGACGATCTGATCTGAGCAAGCCCGAACCGATGTTGCCCAAGAGACCCCTGAACCAGCTGCTGCCGGTGCGCTTTCGCAACGGCGAGCAGATCCGCCAGTTTTCCAAGCCCTGCGTGCGCTGCGGCCACATGCTGAACGCCCGCGACATGCAGGGCGCGGCACGCCTCGTTGACGAGAACCAGCTTGCCATCGCCGCCGCCGCCCGCTGCCCGCAATGTGGCGAGCGCTTCGGTGTGGCATGCCTCGTGGACGAGCAGAAACGCGTGCGCCGGGTGCTGGTGCCGGCCGCGTTGTTCGGCTGGTACCTGCGCAGCCTGCCGCCGCAGAAGGGCGAGCAGAGCCAGCTGCACACGGTGGCGATGGACGACCTGCGCGACGCCGACCTCACCGTGACCGAAGCGCAGTCGGCCCCGGTGCCAGCACCCACGCGCCAGCAGGACGTGGTGCGTGCCGATCAGGCGCTTGGCCAGTACCAGGGCAAGCCCATTCCCGCCTGGGTGGAGGTCGACGGTGTGCGTCTCGACTTCGAGCGGGTGGCGCCGGGGGCGCAGCCGACGCAGGACGAATTCCTGCTCGATGGCTGCCTGCTGTATCGCGGCGCGCGCTGAGCGCTTGTTTCCGCGCGCCGTCATCCCCACCTGATCAAGGCTGATGCACCGGAATGCAGCATTGCCCTGTGCGCTGCACCAATTCGCGAAACTGCCACTTGGCTTTTTGCACTAACGTCTTATAATCGCAAGCTTTTTTACCGGCGGAGACCCTCGCCATGCAACGCTCGATGCTCAAATCCAAGATCCACCGCGTCTCGACGACCCACGCCGAGCTGCACTACGAGGGCTCGTGCGCGATCGACGAGAACCTGCTCGAGGCCGCCAACATCCGCGAATACGAGCAGATCCATATCTGGAACATCAACAACGGCGAGCGTTTCTCCACCTACGCCATCAAGGCCGCGCGTGGCTCGGGCATCATTTCGGTGAACGGTTCCGCCGCACGCCGCGCGCAGGTGGGCGATCTCTTGATCATCGCCACCTTTGCCGACTACACCGAGGCCGAACTCGCCAACCACCAGCCGTCGCTGGTGTACGTGGACGAAGCCAACCGCATCGTCAGCACCAAGAACGGCATCCCGGTCCAGACCGCCTGACCTGTTCGCCCGCCGTTCCCGAAAGGCCGCCCTGTGCGGCCTTTTTGCTTTGGCGGCTGCTCCATCACCAAAACAGCGTTTTCTGTATGAGTGGCCGCTGATGCGGGACGGGTGGCCACAGGCTGTTTTGCCGAGGCTGCTACGATGGCGCCGCCACGGTGCAGTGTGAGGCACGCCACAAACAGAGCGGCCGGGCCGGGCACGGAGAGTGTGGATTGCCAGATCCACGAACAGGGATGGGAAGCATGAAACTGAAACAATGGGTGGTCGCGAGCAGCATGTTGCTCGCCGTACCGGCGTGGGCGCTCGCCCCGGCTTGGGACAACAACAGTGTTTACGTAGCTGGCGACACCGCCAGCTATCAGGGCCAGGACTGGCGCGCCAAGTGGTGGAACCGCAGCAACACGCCGGGCGCCGAGCAATGGGGTCCGTGGGAAAAGATCGCCGCTACACCGGCCGCGACGCCAACACCGGTGCCTGCCACCACGCCGACCCCGCAACCGGCGGCCACGCCGACGCCCAGGCCTACCGCCATACCGGTTCCGACCAGCACGCCGGCTCCGGTTGGCGCCTATCCAGCCTGGGATGCGAGCAAGACCTACGACGTGGCTGGCACCCGGGTCAGCTTTGAAGGCAAGGTCTACGAGAACCAGTGGTGGACCCGTGGCGACAATCCGGCGCAATCGGGCCAGTGGGGCGTGTGGCGCGTGGTCAGTGTGACCGCGCCGACGCCGACCGCTGTGCCGGCCACGCCAACGCCAAGACCGACCGCCACCCCCACGCCGAAGCCGTCCGCCACCCCGGTCCCAGTTGCCACCCCGACACCGAAGCCGACTGCCGTGCCCACGCCGGTGGCAACACCTACGCCGCGGCCGACTGCAGTCCCGACGCCTGCACCGACCCCGGTGGTCACGCCGACGCCATCCGGCAGCATCGTGCCGAGCCGCCAGATCATGCTGGAGCAGCCGGGCAATATCGGCACGCTGCGCGCGGCACAGCTGCGCAGCTTCAACCACACGCCGTTCCAGTCCACCGGTTATTGGGTGCAGTCGGGCGATGTGCTGGTGGTCAGCTATTACCACACCGGTGCCATGCCCAACCGCTTGCCGGAAATCTGGATCCATTCGATCGACGACGATACCTGGGGCTATGACAGCGATCAGAAGGTAAAGCTGGTGGTGGGCAGCAATACCATCACCGCGACCAAGACCGGCGCCGTCTACGTGTCGGTGTTCAACGACCCGACCGGTGGCGAGATGAAGGTGGAGATCGTCTCCGGCGGCCGCGCGATGCCGCGCTTCAAGCTGGGTGAGCACACCGCCGCGCAGTGGCAGCAAATGCTGGCCAACTACGGCGGCGCGCCGTATGCCGAGCTGGTCGGCCGGCGCATCATGCTGACCGCGACCATGGCCAAGGCCAAGTTGCACGTCGACGATCCGGTCAAATTGATGACGCTGTGGGACCAGATCGTCGATCTGGCCGACGAGCAATATGGCATGAAGCCGGGGCTCGCTGCGCCGCACACCGCCACGCCGCACCGCTTCCACTACGTGGAGCTGCCGCCGTACGACGGCTGGATGTACTCGTGGCAATACCGGATGGCCAGCGCCTCGGCCGATGGCGCCATCCGCCCGGTGCTGAACAGCGACACGCTGCGCACCGACGGCTGGGGCCCGTGGCATGAGCTCGGCCACCAATACCAGATCAGCAGCTTTACCTGGGCCGACCAGACCGAGGTCACCGTCAACCTGACTTCGGCCTATGTGCAGCGCGCGCTGGGCCAGCCGAGCCGCTACGAGACGCAGGGTACCTGGACCAAGACCTTCGCCTACCTGAATCAGGCGAGCCGCAGCTTCGATACGCAGTCTGATCTCTTTGTGCGGGCCACCCTGTTCTGGCAGCTGGATCTCGCGTTCGGTCGTGACTTCTACGCCAGGTTGGGTACCCACTACCGCAACCTGCCAGCCGCGCAGCGGCCGGGCACCGACGCGGCGAAAAAACAGACCTTCATCATCGAGACCAGCCGTGTTGCCGGCTACAACCTCACGCCGTTCTTCACGCAGTGGGGCATCGCGGTGGATGCCGCCACGCAGGGCACGCTGGCCGGCATGGGACTGAAGACGCTGACACAGCCAATCTGGCTCAATCGCGACAGCAACGTGCAGTACAAGCTCTATTGATTCGCACGCCAGGCCGAAACAAAAACACCGGGTCCAGGCCCGGTGTTTTTGTTGGTGCGCGTCACAGCTGCGATTCGATCGGCAGCAGGCGCAGCAGGTCCACCCCGATGCGGCGCAGCAGCGAGGTTTCCGGGTCGTGGCCGTGTACGGCGTCGCCGTCCGGCTCGTGCCATTGCAGGTTGCCGTCGTCGAGCGTCAACCGGTAGGCCTTGTCGGCGACCAGCTCGTCGAACTGGTCGGCCATGTGGTCAGCCAGGGCGGGGCTATCGAGCAGGATGCCGATCTCGGTATTGAGCTCGATCGAGCGCGGGTCGAGGTTCAGCGAGCCGATGAAGACGTAGCGACGATCGAAGATGAACGACTTGGCATGCAGGCTGGCGCGGGAAGAGCCGGTCCAGCCGCTGCCGCCCTTGGGGCGTGGATTGGCCGGATCGGGTTTGAGCTCGTAGAGCGAGATGCCGCCCTTCAATAGTGGCTTGCGATAAGGTGCGTAGCCGGCGTGGACCATGCCGACATCGGTGGCGGCGAGCGAGTTGGTCAGCACCCGCACCCGCGTGCCCTGGGCCGCGCGCTGCACCAGCCAGGCGGTGCCGCCTTTGCCCGGTACGAAGTAGGGTGAAACGATGTCGAGTGAGCGGTCGGTCTGCGCTGCCACCGGCGCCAGTCGCTCGACCAGCGTGCTCGCCGGCCGCTCGGTCAGCTTGTCCGGATGATCGTACAGCGCTTGGGCATTGCCCCAGTAGAACGGCAGGCTGGCGTCGCGCAGGCGCAGGGCCAGCGCGTCCTTTTCCAGCTGTTGCAGGTAACCGGTGGCGCGGTCGAGCTGCTGCTGCGCGGCCAGTGTCTTGCGCAGGTCGAGCAGCTTGCTGCCGGTATCGGCGCGCGGATAGAAATCGTTGATCGGAATGGCACGCTGATGGCGCCAGTAGAGATCAAACGATGTTTCGACCTGCGCCACCACTGGGCCGACGGCGAGCACGTCGAGGTCGGAGAAATCGATTTCCGGGTTGGCCTCGAAGTATTCGTCGCCGATATTGCGCCCGCCAACGATGGTGACGTGATCGTCGGCAGTGAAGCTCTTGTTGTGCATGCGCCGGTTCACCCGGCTGAACTCCAGCACCATGCCCAGCGTGCGCAGCCAGCGCTGGCTCACCGGGTTGAACAGCCGCACCTCGATATTGGGATGGCCGGACAGCGCCAGCAGCGTGTCGTCGTCCGGCTTGCTACCCACGTCGTCGAGCAGCACCCGCACCTTCACGCCGCGGTCGGCGGCTTCCAGTACCTTGGCGGTAACGAGGCGTCCGGTCACGTCGTTGTGCCAGATGTAGTACTGCAGATCGAGCGTCTTTTCCGCTGTCATCGCCAGCGCCAGTCGGGCGATCAGCGCATCGCGGCCGTGTTCCAGCGGGTAGATGCCGGAGAGCTCGGCGTGCGCATCCGACAGCTTGCGCGCGGTGCGGGCCAGCATGGTGTCGTGGGTATCGATCACCGGGGCGGGCGCCTCCAGCGTGCGTGCGGGCAGGCTGCTACAGGCAGCGAGCAGGCTGGAGAGGCTGAGCATGGCGATCAGTTTCGCGAATGGGCGCATGGTCGGCGGTTGGTTGGCGTCAGGCTACTTTAGCAAACTCATCGGCGGCGGCTGGCGGCTATAATCGCGCTTTGCTGTCGGTGGCCGGCTGACAGCCATCCTCCACCCCCTCGGGACCTTGTCATGACGCGTCTGTTCGCTGCCTTCTGCCTGACCCTGCTAGTCGCCACCAGCCACGCTCACGAGTTCGAGGCGGGCAAGCTCCTGATCGTGCATCCATGGGCGCGTGCCACGGCGCCGGGCGCGCCGGTGGCCGGCGTGTTCGTCACGCTCGACAACAGCGCTGGCGATGCGGATCGGCTGGTCGGTGGCGAGACCGCCGTGGCCGAGCGGCTGGAGCTGCACACGATGAAGATGGACAACGGCGTGATGAAGATGCGCAAGGTCGATGCCATCGACGTGCCGGCCAAAGGCACCCAGAAGCTCGCCCCGGGTGGCCTGCACATCATGCTGTTCGGCCTCAAGGCACCCTTGAAGGAAGGCGAGCAGTTCCCGGTGACGCTGCAGTTCGAGAAGGCCGGCAAGGTCCCGGTCAAGGTCAAGGTCGAAGCGCTCGGTGCTGCCGCGCCGGCGCACGGCAACTAGGCCAGGCCATGGACAGCACCGCGGTCAAGGACTACCTGCTGACGCTGCAGCAGAACATCGTCGCCACGCTGGAGAATCTGGATGGCGGTAGCTTCATCGTCGACAGTTGGCAACGGCCCGAAGGCGGCGGCGGTATCAGCCGCGTGATCGAGGATTCGGCGCTGCTGGAGCGCGGTGGCGTGCTGTTCTCGCACGTGACCGGCAGCCAGATGCCGGCTTCGGCCACCGCGCACCGGCCCGAGCTCGCCGGCCGCGCCTGGGAGGCGATGGGCGTATCGCTGGTGCTGCACCCGCGCAACCCCTACGTACCGACGGTGCATCTCAACGTGCGCATGTTCCGTGCCCACGCGCCGGGGCAGGAGGACGTCTGCTGGTTTGGCGGCGGCATGGATCTGACCCCGTACTACGGCTTTGCCGACGATGCGGTCCATTTCCACGCCACCTGCCGCGACGCGCTGGCGACGCAAGGGTCGGAGTACTACCCGCGCTTCAAGGACTGGTGCGACCGCTACTTCTTCCTCAAGCATCGCAACGAGGCGCGCGGCATCGGTGGCATCTTCTTTGACGATTTCACCGACGGTGGCTTCGAAGGCGGCCTTGCCATGATGCGGGCGGTGGGCGATGCCTTCCTGCCGGCCTTTGTGCCCATCGTCGAGCGCCGCCGCGAGTTGGCCTACGGCGAGCGTGAGCGCGACTGGCAAGGCTATCGCCGCGGCCGCTACGTCGAATTCAACCTGGTGTGGGACAGGGGCACGCTGTTCGGCCTGCAATCGGGCGGCAGAACCGAGTCCATCCTGTGTTCGATGCCGCCGCTCGCGCAGTGGCGCTACCAGTGGCAGCCGCCCGAGGGTAGCCCGGAAGCGCAACTGCTGAGCGATTTCCTGCCGGTACGCGACTGGCTGGGGCAAGCGGGTCAGTAGCTGTCGTCAAGTACCGCTTCGCTTGCATGGTCGAGCGCGTCGGAGGCCGGATCGAGCTTGCGGGCCAACTGCGGCCCCAACCAGAACTGCGGATTGGAGTGCTCGCGTATGCCGATGGCTTCCTCTCGCCGGCGTATGGCCTCGGCCAGCTTGCCGTAGATTTGCCGCCAATCTGGCGTGTCCAGGTCTTGCTCAAACAGCGCCTCGCCAAAATAGGTGTAGCGATCAGCGCTGCCGCAGCCGAAAGAGGGGTGATGAGCGTCGGCTGCTGTCAGGATCAGGCTGCTGCTGTTGCGGAGCACCTCCTGAAAAGTGCCGGAGTAACAGGCCGAAACGAAGACCGCGCGCCAGCGTATGCCGGCCGTGCTCAGTTGTGCGGACAGCCAAGACGGCGCGAGCGACAGGGGTCGGTTGCGACCGCGACGCAGTTGTAGACTGCCATCCTTGCCGCCATGGGAGACCAGATACAGCACCAGCAGGTCTTCTTCGTGGTTCATGAGCCGGGAAAGCCCAGTGATCGCCGCGCTCAAGCTGTCGGGCGTCGCTTGCGGCGTTGTCGCGATGTCGTCATCAGCATTGCTGAGCAGGATGCTCTTGCCTCCGGTGGCGAAGGTGCGGTCCAGCCGCTCGCGGGCGAGTCGGGCTTCGTTGCCAAAGACGGCGGGCGTGTCGAACCCGGCCAGTGCAATCAGGTAGGTATTGGCGGTGTGGGGCGTTCGCGGTGGCAAGCTTGCGAGCTGGGTCTTCAGCAACCGCTCGGTCGCCGTGGTGTCTTGCGGCGGAATCGCGGCACAGCCGGCAAGCATGCATAGGCAAATCAGAATGGTGAGGCGACGAACCATGCGGAGGGTGCCGGAGGCGGGGAGCGAAGCCGTTATCATACGAATGTTTTCGTAGGTTGCACCTGCGGGCTCGCCTGGGCTTACTCCGTCATCTCATTCCGGTATCCATGTTCCTGCGCATTCTCTCCATCGTCGCGCCCATCCTGCTGATCGTGCTGGTCGGCTGGCTCTATGGGCGCTATCGCAAGATCGATCTCACCGATCTGAATCGACTCAATGTGGAGTTATTGTCGCCATTACTGGTGCTGGCGGTCTGGTTGGAGCGTGACGTCTCGCTGGCTGCGTATGCGCCGCTGCTGACCGCGACCACGCTGGTGGTACTGGGCACCGGTGCCATCGCCTGGGGCGTGGCGCAGCTGGCCGGTTATCCGTGGCGCGCCTTCGTGCCGGCGATGATGTTCACCAATACCGGCAACATCGGCTTGCCGCTGATGCTGCTGGCCTTCGGTGCCGCGGCCTTCCCCGGCGTGGTGGCGATCTTCGTGCTGGTGACGTTGCTGCATTTCACCCTGGGCGTGCGGTTACTGAATCCCGGCGCGTCGCTGTCCATGCTGCTGCGCGTGCCCATGGTGTGGGCGCTGTTGCTGGCGCTGGTGGTGCAGCTGTCGGGCTGGCATCCGCCGGCCAGCCTGCTTTTGCCGGCCAAGATGCTGGGTGAGACAGCGATCCCGCTCAGCCTGTTCGCGCTCGGTGTGCGGCTGGCCGATTTCGCCGGCGTGCGCTGGCGGGTGGGGGCCGTCGGCGCGCTGCTGTGTCCGCTCGTCAGTTTATTGCTGGCATGGCCGCTGGCACTGCTGTTCGGGCTCGACGCCGGTCAACGCGGCGTACTGCTGGTATTTGCGGCGTTGCCGCCGGCCGTGCTCAACTACCTGTTCGCCGAGCAATACCGGCAACATCCCGATCTGGTGGCCGCAATCGTGGTGGCCGGCACGCTGGCGGCGCTGGTGTTCATCCCTGCTGCGCTCTATGTTGCGCTCTGATGACGCAGGCTTTGTGAAAAACTGACACGTCATGCTGTAGTGCGCAGTGTAGGCTTTCGGGTTTTCCCGGATTGAAGGCGGCCGAGCTTTTCGGTTGCCGAGGGCCGGTTTTTGTCGCTAGAATCAAGACCTTTTCGCTGAAATTTTGGCTTTACCCGCAAAGGTTTTGGAATGGATCGACA
The DNA here is from genome assembly GCF_008033135.1 of Chitinolyticbacter meiyuanensis. Taxonomy (NCBI): domain Bacteria; kingdom Pseudomonadati; phylum Pseudomonadota; class Betaproteobacteria; order Neisseriales; family Chitinibacteraceae; genus Chitinolyticbacter; species Chitinolyticbacter meiyuanensis. Next base: position 3,897,036 of record NZ_CP041335.1, on the reverse strand, counting down.
GAGCTGGTTGCAAGGCACGCTGTACAGCCCGCAGTTCGAGCAGGATAGCTGCGGCTTCGGCCTTATCGCGCAAATGGACGACAAGCCCTCGCACTGGCTTGTGTCCACTGCCATCAAATCGCTGGCCTGCCTCACCCACCGTGGTGCGGTAGCGGCCGACGGCAAGTCGGGTGACGGCTGTGGCCTGTTGTTCAGGAAGCCCGACGGCTTCCTGCGCACCGTGGCCGCCGAGACCGGCATCAGCCTCTCTGCCAACTACGCTGCGGGCTTGGTGTTCCATAGCACCGACGCGGGCATTGCTGCCGAATCCATCGCCAATCTCAAGGCCGCCGTCGAAGGCCAGGGCCTCGTCTACGCCGGCCTGCGCATGGTGCCGGTCGATATCGAGGCCTGTGGCGAATATGCGCTGCGCACGCTGCCGACCATCGGCCAGGTATTCGTCAACGCGCCCGACGGCCTGTCCGACGCCGAGTTCGAGCGCAAGCTCTACCAGGCGCGCCGCGTGGCCGAGAAGGCCAACAAGGGCGACGCCTCGTTCTACATCCCGACGCTCAACCCCAAGGTGCTGTCGTACAAGGGCCTCGTCACGCCGGACAACCTGCCGGTGTTCTACCTGGACCTGAAGGACGAGCGTTTCGAGTCGTCGCTGGCCGTGTATCACCAGCGCTTCTCGACCAACACCTGGCCGCAGTGGAAGCTGGCACAGCCGTTCCGCTTCGTCGCGCACAACGGCGAGATCAACACGCTGCACGGCAACCGCCTGTGGGCCAAGGCGCGCGAAGCCATCATGGATTCGTCGCTGCTCGACATGGACAGCGTCCGCCCCATCGTGCAGACCGACGGCTCCGATTCGATGAGCCTCGACAACATGCTCGAAGGCCTGATGATGGGCGGCATCGACATCTTCCGCGCCTTCCGCATGATGGTGCCGCCGGCTTGGCAGAACGTCGATTCCAACGACCGTGACCTGCGTGCCTTCTACGAATACAACTCCATGCACATGGAGCCGTGGGACGGCCCGGCCGGCCTCGTCTGGACCAACGGCCGCTACGCCGGCTGTGCGCTGGACCGCAACGGCCTGCGCCCGGCGCGTTATGTGATCACCAAGGATCGCCATATCACCATCGCCTCCGAAGTGGGCACCTGGGACTACAAGCCCGAGGACGTGGTGAAGAAGGGCCGCGTCAAGCCGGGCCAGATCGTTGCCGTCGACCTGACCACTGGCGAGTTCCTCGATACCGAGACCATCGACAACCGCCTGAAGTCGGCCAAGCCCTACCGCGAGTGGGTCAAGACTCACGCCCAGCACCTCGAGATCGCCGAGGACAAGGGCGTATTGCCGGCCATGGACAAGGTCGAGCGCCTCACCTACCAGAAGCAGTTCCAGCTCACGTTCGAAGAGCGCGACCAAGTGATCCGCGTGCTGGCCGAAGCCGGCCAGGAAGCGGTCGGCTCGATGGGTGACGACACCCCGATGGCCGTGCTGTCGGAAAAGGTGCGCTCGCCGTTCGATTACCTGCGCCAGCAGTTCGCCCAGGTGACCAATCCGCCGATCGACCCGATCCGCGAAGCGATCGTGATGTCGCTGAACACCTGCTTCGGCCCCGAGCGCAACCTGTTCAACGAAAGCGAAATCAACGCGCGTCGCCTAGAAGTGCGTTCGCCGGTGCTGTCCAGCGACAAGTTCGATGCGCTGACCAGCATGAACGATCCGGACTACAAGTCCGCCCGGTTCGATCTCGCCTACGATCCGGCGCAGACCAACCTGAAGGCTGCGATCGAAGCGCTGCAGGCTGCGGTGCTGGCATCGGTGCGTGACGACAAGACCGTCATCGTGGTGCTGTCCGACAAGCGCATCGCCAAGGAACTCTTGGTGATCCCGGCGCTGTTCGCCGTCGGTGCCGTCAACCACGCGCTGGTCGATGCCGGCCTGCGTTGCACCACCAACATCATCATCGAGACTGCCACCGCGCGCGATCCGCATCACTTCGCCTGCCTGATCGGCTATGGTGCCACCGCCGTGTTCCCGTACCTTGCGTACCAGACCATCATGGAGCTGATCGAACTCGGCCAGGTGGAGCTGCCGCTGGAGAAGGCGGCGAACAACTTCCGCAAGGGCATCAACAAGGGCCTGATGAAGATCCTCTCCAAGATGGGGATTTCGACCATTGCGTCCTACCGTGGCTCGCAGCTGTTCGAGGGCGTGGGCATTGGCGAGGAAGTGGTCGACCTGTGCCTGGAAGGCACGGTGTCCCGCATTGGCGGCGCGACCTTCTCCGATTTCGAGGAAGACCAGAAGAAGCTGACCCGCCTTGCGTTCAACACCATGCGCCCGTTGCAACAGGGCGGCTTGCTCAAGTACGTGTTCGGCGAGGAATACCACGCCTACAACCCGGACGTGGTGATGCAGCTGCAGAAGGCGGTGCAGGGTGGCGACTACAAGGAATACCAGAAGTACGCCGACCTGGTGAACAACCGCCCGGTGGCCATGCTGCGTGACCTGATGACGCTGGATTTCGATCCGGCCAAGGCGATTGCCATCGACGAGGTCGAGCCGCTCGAATCCATCCTCAAGCGTTTCGATTCGGCCGGCATGTCGCTGGGCGCTTTGTCGCCGGAAGCGCACGAGGCGCTGGCCGAGGGCATGAACCGCCTCGGTGGTCGCTCGAACTCGGGCGAAGGTGGCGAGGATGCAGCGCGCTACGGCACGCTCAAGATGTCCAAGATCAAGCAGGTGGCGTCGGGCCGTTTCGGCGTGACCCCGCATTACCTAGTGAACGCCGAAGTGCTGCAGATCAAGGTGGCGCAGGGCGCCAAGCCGGGCGAAGGTGGCCAGCTGCCGGGCGACAAGGTGTCACCGCTGATCGCCAAGCTGCGCTGCTCCAAGCCGGGCATCAGCCTGATTTCGCCGCCGCCGCACCATGACATCTACTCGATCGAAGACTTGGCCCAGCTGATCTTCGATCTGAAGCAGGTCAACCCGCAGGCGCTGGTCTCCGTGAAGCTGGTGGCCGAGCCGGGCGTCGGCACCATTGCCGCTGGCGTCGCCAAGGCCTATGCCGACCTGATCACCATCTCGGGTTACGACGGTGGCACTGGTGCGTCGCCCTTGGCATCGGTCAAGTACGCTGGCTCGCCGTTCGAGCTCGGCCTGACCGAAGCGCAGCAGGTGCTGCGTGCCAACGGCTTGCGCGGCCGGGTGCGCGTGCAGGCGGACGGTGGCCTCAAGACAGGCCTTGATGTGATCAAGGCCGCCGCCATGGGCGCCGAGAGCTTTGGCTTCGGTACCGGCCCGATGGTGGCGCTGGGCTGCAAGTACCTGCGGATTTGTCACCTGAACAACTGCGCGACCGGCGTGGCGACGCAGGAAATCAAGCTGCGTTCCAAGTACTTCACTGGCCTGCCGGACATGGTGGTGAACTACTTCACCTTCATCGCCCAGGAAACCCGCGAGCTGATGGCCAAGCTGGGCATCCGCCGCTTCGAGGACCTGATCGGCCGCACCGACCTGCTGTCACTGGCTGCCGGCGCCACCGAGCGCCAGCAGAAGTTGCGTCTCGACGTGCTGCTGAGCCAGGGCGAGATTCCGAATGACGTGCCGCGCTTCTGTATCGAGGATTCCAACCCCTCGTTCGACAAGGGCGAGCTGGCCGAGGACATGGTCAAGGACGCGCTGGCCGGCATCAAGGCCAAGACGCCGCAGAAGTTCGAATACAAGGTGCGCAACATCAACCGTTCGATCGGCGCGCGCCTGTCGGGCGAGATCGCCAAGGCGCATGGCGCCGAGGGCCTGCCGGCCGATTGCCTGCATATCAAGCTCACCGGTTCCGCCGGCCAGTCGTTCGGTGTGTGGAACGCCAACGGCCTGACGCTGGAGCTGGAAGGCGATGCCAACGACTACGTCGGCAAGGGCATGGCCGGAGGCCGCCTGGTGATCTACCCGCCCAAGGCCAGCGAGTTCAAGTCCGATGATGGCGTGATCGTCGGCAACACCTGCCTCTACGGCGCAACCGGTGGCGAGCTGTATGCCGCGGGCCGCGGTGGCGAGCGTTTCGCCGTGCGCAATTCCGGCGCGCTGACCGTGGTCGAAGGCGTGGGTGACCATGGCTGCGAATACATGACCGGCGGCGCGGTGATCGTGCTGGGCGAGACCGGCTACAACTTCGGTGCGGGCATGACCGGCGGTTTCGCCCTGGTGCACGACCCGAAGGAAAAGTTTGCCTATCGCATCAACAACGAGCTGATCGACATCAACACCATCAACGGTGAAGCCTTCGGCGCCGTGCGGGCCTTCCTGCGCGACAAGCTCAAGGCTCACCTCGAGATGACGGGCTCGTCCAAGGCGGCCGAATTGCTGGCCAACTTCGACGAGGCGGTCGACTACTTCTGGCTGGTGAAGCCCAAGGCCGCCAAGCTCGACGATCTGCTGAAAGATTGATGATGTGAAGTGCGGGGCAGGACGCGGATCGCCGCGCCGCCTCGCACCGCAGCGTATGTGTTCAGGAGCCGAGGGTTGAACCGGGCGTGCCCGCTTCCTCGCTCCTCACTGAGGTTAAATCAATGTCCGACGTATTCCAGTTTATGAACGTTGCGCGCAATCCCGGCGAGAAGGTGCCGGTGGAGAAGCGCAAGTTCGTGTTCCGCGAGATCTACGAACCGCTCGCCAAGACCGAGGCCGGTGAGCAGTCCAGCCGTTGCCTCGCCTGCGGCAACCCGTACTGCGAGTGGGAGTGCCCGGTGCACAACTACATCCCGAACTGGTTGCAGCTGGTGAAGGAAGGCAAGCTGTTCGAGGCGGCAGAACTCTCGCACAAGACCAATTCGCTGCCCGAGATCTGCGGCCGCGTCTGTCCGCAGGATCGACTGTGCGAAGGCGCCTGCACGCTGAACCAGGGCGGTTTCGGCGCCGTGTCGATCGGTTCGGTCGAAAAGTACATCACTGACGAGGCCTTCAAGCAGGGCTGGCGTCCGGACATGAGCCAGGTGGTGAAGACCGACAAGAAGGTCGCGGTGATCGGTGCCGGCCCGGCTGGCCTCGGTTGTGCCGACATCCTGGTGCGCAACGGCGTGCAGCCCGTGGTATTCGATCGTTATGAAGAGATCGGTGGCCTGCTGACTTTCGGCATTCCCGAGTTCAAGCTCGAGAAGGAAGTGATCGCAACCCGCCGCAAGATCATGGAAGAGATGGGCGTCGAGTTCCGCCTCAACACCGAGATCGGCCGCGATATCAGCCTGGAGCAGTTGCTCACTGAATACGATGCGGTGTTCATGGGCATGGGCGCATACAAGTACATGAAGGGCGGCTTCGAGGGCGAGGCCCTGCCGGGCGTGCTCGAAGCGCTGCCGTTCCTGATCAACAACGTGCGCAACTCGATGAACACGCTGCCCGAGGGCGAGGTGTTCCAGGCTATGCAGGGCAAGCGCGTGGTGGTGCTGGGTGGTGGCGATACCGCCATGGACTGCAACCGCACCTCGATCCGCCAGGGTGCCAAGAGCGTGATTTGCGCGTATCGCCGCGACGAAGAAAACATGCCGGGCTCCAAGCGCGAAGTGCAGAACGCCAAGGAAGAAGGCGTCGAGTTTCAATGGAACAGCCAACCGGTTGGCATCGAGCAGAACGCCGACGGCTCGCTCAAGCTCAAGCTCGTTACCACCGCTTTGGGCGCGCCGGACGAGAAGGGTCGTCGTCGCCCCGAAGTGGTGGCCGGTTCCGAGCGCGGCATCGATTGCGACCATGTGATCGTCGCCTTCGGCTTCCAGGCCGAACGACTGTCGTGGTTTGACGCCGCCAACATCAAGACCGACGACTGGAACCGTACCGTTGCGCCGTTCAAGCAGCAGTACAAGCACCAGACCAGCAACCCCAAGGTGTTTGCCGGTGGCGATCAGGTGCGTGGCGCCGATCTGGTGGTGCGTGCGGTGTACGAAGGCCGTCAGGCCGCCGAGGGCATCCTGGAATACCTGCAGGTCTGGTAAGCCGGCAACTCGACAAAAACCCCGCTGCGGCGGGGTTTTTTGTTTGTGCATCAATGAGCGTGTGGCTGATCGGCAGCAGCGGCGTTGGCAGGGCTGGCGAAGCGGGCCAGCGCGTCGTCGATCACCGCCCAGTCGGTTTCGCCGTTGACCGGCAACTGCGCGTCGATCTGCGCCTGCAGTGCGGCGGCGCGCTGTTGCTGGTCTGCCGCCAGCGGCTGGCGATCCAGTGCCAGCGCGAGCACGGCGAACTGCCGACGCAACCGTGCCTCGACGTGCAGCATGCCATCGGTGTTGGCGATGTCGATCGCCCGCTGCAGCAATTGCACGGCCTGTTCCGGCTCACCCTGGCGTTCGCGTACCTGCGATAGCGTGGCGAGTACGTTGCTCTCGCACCAGTGCGACGGGGTGAACACCAGCAGCTCCAGCGCTTCCTCCAGCATCTGTTCGGCCGTATCGAGCGCACCTTCCTCCAGTCGCAGCTCGGCAAGCCGCAACAGCAGTTCCGCCTGGTAGTGGCCGAAGTCGTGTTCGCGGCATAGCTGCAGCGCGGTTTCCAGCATCGCGATCGCTTCGGCGGGCCGACCGACCATGCGCAGATCCCAGCCCAAGGTGATGCGTACCTTGGCGATCAAATAGATGTCGTCGCTGTCGGCGAGCAGGGCGTCGGCGGCCTGCAGGAAGCGGATCGAGCGCTGGCAGTCGTTGCAGGCACTGCATACATGGGCCAGGCCGACCAGCGCGAGCGCGCGGGTACGGGTGCGCGCCGGATTGTTGCCGCACAGCATCAGGCTACGCAGCCAAGCGCCGGCGGCGGTCAGGTAGTCGCCCGAGGTATAGCTATGGCGGCCGAGCCGCTCCTGCGCCGCGGGCTCCAGCTCGGTCAGCCCGTGCTGTCGGCAGAGCGCCAGCGCCTCGGCGATGGCGAGACCACCATCCTCGCGGATGCCGAGCTGATCCTCGATCAAGGACAACTGGGTGGCTGCGCGTATGATACCGACGATATCGCCCGCCGCGCGCGCCTCGGCCAGCAGGGGCTGGCATAGTCGAGACGCGGTGATGGGATCGTCGAAGGTGATGCGATCGATTTCAGCAAGCGCGAACGCTCGCTCGGGCGTGGTGGTGAGCATGATGGCCGGGAACCTTGTTACGCCCATTGTAAGTGCAGACCGGCGGTCGGGGCCATGCCGACCGGTGGTCAGGCAAGCCCGGCCATCTTCGCGCTAGCTGCGTCCGGCGGTGACGAGCAACTGGCCGAGGTGGCCCAGCGACGGTTGCGTGCGCGCCGGGCTCACTGTTTCCAGATGGATACGCAGTTCCTGACTGTGGCGTAAATGCTCATCGTGCAGCGCTGGCTTGCCGCTGCGGCCCGCGTAGTCGGCCAGTTGCATGTGCAGCCGTACCTGCAGGTGGCGCATGCCGTCCTGTCGTGCGATGTCGAGCGCGCGCAGCGTGGCCTGCATCGCCGCGTCCAGCTCGTCGTGCTGCGCCAGTAGCTGCGCGTGCAGCGCCAGCAGGTTCACCTCGCCCCAGTGGTACGGCGTGTCGGCTACCAGCATCAGGCCGTCCGCGACCAGCATGGCGGCTTCGTCGAGGCGGCTCTGGGCGATGCGCACTTCCGCCAGCCGGTAGAGCGCTTCGGCTTCGTGATGGGGGAAGCCGTGGCTGCGGCACAGCACGATCGCCTGCTGCAGTGTTGCTTCCGCGCCATCCTGATCGCCGGTCTGGAAGTGGTTGTACCCGAGGTTGATCTTCACCATCGCCGCGAGGTATGCATCGTTGATGTCGGTGAGGCGGGCGTCGGCGGCGGCATGCATGCTGACGGCCTGCCCATGCTCGCCGCAGGCATCGCACAGTTGCCCCAGCCCGACCAGGGCCTGGGTGGAGACGCGCAGCAGGTCCGGCTTGCCCTGGCACAGCCGCACGCACTGTTCCCAGTGCGCCAGCGCCTGCTGGTAGTCGCCCAGCGTGTAGTGGCAACGCCCGAGTTGCTCCAGCACCGCCGCTTCCTGTGCCAGGAAGCCGAACTCTTCGCAGTGCGCCAGCGCCTCCAGCAAGGCGAACTGTGCCTCGCGTACCTCGCCCAGCTGGTCTTCGATCAGCGACAGCTGCAGCGCGCCGCGAATCAGCGCTTCCGGATCGTGGCTGTGCCGTGCGCTGTCGAGCAATTGCAGGCACAGGCGGCGTGCGCGCGTCGGTTCGATGAAGATGGCGGACTCGATCTCGGCCAGTTGCCGGGCATGATCGGTGCGTAATGCGGGAAGCAGCATGGCGACGTCATGGGTTGTAACCTTGCCAGTCTAGCGCCGAGCTTCGCCCGCCGCTGCCGCCGTTGGGCTGACAGCGATCCCGGCTGGCTAGGGTAAGCCCCGATTCGGCCATTCAAGGGGATGATTAGCATGCTTGCATGGAAACGACGACCTTCCTCTCCGCCTTCGTGCTGCTGCTCCTGGTAACCGATCCTTTCGGCAGCTTGCCGATCTTCGTTTCGCTGATGAAGCGGGTGCCGCCAGCGCGGCGCCGCACCGTGGTGCTGCGCGAGATCTCGGTAGCGTTCTGCGTGCTGTTCGCCTTCATGCTGTTCGGCCGCCAGTTTTTGCAGGTGATGCATCTGTCCGAGACCTCGCTCGGCATCGCCGGCGGGGTGATCCTGTTCCTGATTGCGCTACGCATGGTGTTTCCGCCGCCACCGAGCACCGCTGAGGTCGAGACCGAGGAGCCCTTCGTCGTGCCGCTGGCGATCCCGTTGATCGCCGGCCCTTCGGCCCTGGCAACGGTACTGCTGCTGGTGTCGCGTGAACCGGCACGGTTGTGGGAGTGGGTGGGCGCGCTGGCCTTGACCATGCTGGTGTGCGGGCTGGCGCTGGCGTTCTCGGAGAAGATCAGCCAGTGGCTGGGCGAGCGCGTGACCATCGCCTTCGAACGGTTGATGGGGCTGATCCTCACCGCCATCGCAGTGCAGATGCTGCTCGACGGCATCCGCCATTACGTGGGCAGCCTGACGACAACGTGATCAGGGGCAAGGGCGATGGCGCGCTTTGCCGCTACAATTCGGGCCACTGACACTTTCCATCGCCAAGGAGCCGCCATGACCCAGGACGAAATGAAACGCACCGCCGCCGAAGCTGCGCTGGCCTTTGTGCCGGACGACAGTATCGTTGGCGTCGGCACCGGTTCGACCGCCAATTACTTCATCGATGCGCTGGCCAAGCAGAAAGGTCGCATCGTTGGCGCCGTGTCGTCGTCCGAGGCTTCGGTGGCCCGGCTCAAGGGCCACGGCATCGCCGTGTTCGATCTCAACGGGGTCGACCAGCTGCCGGTCTATGTCGACGGCGCCGACGAGATCAATCACCAGCTGCAGATGATCAAGGGCGGTGGCGCGGCTCTGACGCGCGAGAAGATCGTCGCTGCGGTTGCCGAGCAGTTCGTCTGCATTGCCGACGAAAGCAAGCAGGTGCGCGTGCTCGGCAGCTTCCCGCTGCCGGTCGAGGTGATCCCGATGGCACGCTCGTATGTGGCGCGCCAGCTGGTCAAGCTCGGCGGGCATCCGGTGTATCGCGAAGGTGTGGTGACCGACAACGGCAACGTGATTCTCGACGTGCACGGCATGCAGATCGCAGAACCTGCGAAGCTGGAAACGGAGATCAACCATATCGTCGGCGTGGTCACCAACGGCCTGTTCGCGCGCCGCCGCGCCGATGTGCTGCTGCTCGGTACCCGCGATGGCGTGAAGACGTATCGCTGATTTCATCGGCGTTGTTGCATTTGTCGCCGGGCTGTTGCCCGGCGTCGTCATTTTCCAGCAGGCTGTGCCGTGATTGGCTACCATCGGGCAATCCGGTGCGCCCGCCCTCGCGTGGCCAGCCGGTGGGTCTGGTTCGCGACTTGCAACCTGTATGAAACATTGCCGTAACCTGGAGCTGCTAACTTGCCATGAATAAGTCGCAAGAGAGACGCCGCATGTCCGAACATATTTCCAAGCAGTTTGATGCCGAACTGGAGACCATTCGCTCCAGCGTGCTGGCCATGGCCGGCCTCGTCGAAGAACAGGTCCGCCTCGCGATGCAATCGCTGGCAACCGGTGACGTGGCCATTATCGAGAAGGTGATCGAGCAGGAAGAACGCGTCAATGAGATGCATGTGCAGCTCGACGACCTGTGCATCCACATGATCGCGCGCCGCCAGCCGGCCGCCAGCGACTTGCGCATGGTGATGAGCGTGATCAAGTCGGTGGAGGATCTTGAGCGCATCGGCGACAAGGCCGCCCGCATCTGTCAGCGCGCCAAGAACATCTTCGATGCCGGCAAGCTGCAGGTGCCGCGCTTTGCCGAGCTCAATCACATCGCGCAGCAGGCGCTGGACATGCTGGCCAAGTCGCTGGATGCCTTTGCCCGCCTCGACGCGGTGCCGGCGACCGAAGTGAAGCGCGCCGATCAGATCATCGATACCGAATACCGTGCACTGCAGCGCCAGCTGATCACGGTGATGATGGAAGATCCGCGTTCGATCTCGCTGACCATGGACATCCTGTGGATCGCCAAGGCGATTGAGCGCATCGGCGACCTGGCGGTCAACATTGCCGAGCAGGTGGTGTATCTGGTGAAAGGCCAGGATGTACGCCACAAGGGTCAGGAGGAAATGGAGCGCGTGGTGCTGGCCCCGAAGGCCGAGTAACGCTGCTGTTTCCAGCGCAAGGGCGGCTGCGGCCGCCCTTGTCGTTTCTGCGGCTGCCGCGTATGTTGACGCCCATTGTCATCCTTCTGGATCACCATGCCGGATAGCGCGCTGATCGCCGCGGTCGACCTCGGGTCCAACAGCTTTCGCCTGCAGGTGGCGCGCATCGTCGATGGCGGCCTGCTGCCCGTCGACACCCTCAAGGAAACGGTGCGTTTCGGCGCCGGGCTCGATGCCCGTGGTCATCTCACACCAGCCGCGCAGGCCGAGGCGCTGGCGGCGTTGGCCCGCTTCGGTGAGCGCCTGCGCGGGTTGGACCCATCCCAGGTCCGTGCGGTGGCCACCAATACCTTTCGCGTAGCCAAGAACGCCGCCGAGTTCGTGCCCCAAGCCGAGGCGGCGCTGGGCTTTGCCATCGACGTGATCGGCGGCAGCGAGGAAGCGCGGCTGATCTACCTCGGTGCCGCGCACAGCCTGCCGGCCACGCGCGAGAAGCGGCTGGTGGTCGATATCGGCGGCGGTTCGACCGAGCTGATTGTCGGTCGCCAGTTCAAGCCCTTGCTGACCGAGAGCACGCTGATGGGCTGTGTGTCCTGGAGCATGCGCTTCTTTCCCGATGGCGTGATCGATGCAGCGAGGCTGGAACAGGCCGAGCTTGCCGCACGCACCGCGCTGCAACCGCTGGTGCCGGAGGTGGCGGCGGCGGGCTGGCAGAGCGCCATCGGCACCTCGGGCACCGCGCGCTCGCTGTCGGACATCCTCGAGCTGAACGACCTGTCGCCTTCCGGCATCACCGCCGATGGCTTGGCGCAGTTGCGTGAGCTGTTGCTGCGCGCCGGGCATGTCGACGCGGTGGCACTCGACGGCCTGCGTTCTGATCGCCGGCCGGTGCTCGCTGGCGGCTTCGCCATCATGGCGGCAGCGTTCGACGCCTTCGATATCGAGCGCATGACCATCACCTACGGCGCGCTGCGTGACGGCGTGATGTACGACCTGGTGGGCCGCCAGTCGCTGGCCGATGTGCGCGATACCACGGTTGCCGCCTTCGTGCGCCGCCATCAGGCCGACGTTGCACAATCCAACCGGGTGGCCGCGCTGGCGGCGGCGTTGTTCGAGCAATTGCCGCAGGCGCGCAGCGATGTCGCACGCGGCGTGAAGGATGCTGCGCAGCTGCACGAGATCGGCCGCTCGATCTCACACGCCAGTTTTCACAAGCATTCGGCCTATATCGTGCGGCATGCTGACATGCCCGGCTTCTCGCGCCGCGAGCAGGCGCGGCTGGCCGCGCTGGTGTTGGCGCAGCAGGGCAAGCTTGCCAAGCTTGAAGCCGAAGGCCTCAGTGCCATCGAGTGGTCGGCGGTGCTTGCCTTGCGGCTGGCCGTGCTGTTCTGCCGCAACCGGCGCGACACGCCCTTGCCGCCGCTGCGGTTGTCTGCGGACGGCGATGTCCACACGCTGGCATTGCCGGCTGCCTGGCTGCAGGCCCATCCACTGACCCGTTACGCTCTGGAAGAGGAAGCCCGTGCATGGCAAAAAAGCGGCCGAACGCTGACCGTCAATCCCGACTGAGACACCATCCGCGTGCCGACAAGGCGGGATCGCCACCTGGCACTATGCGCTATGTCGGCCCGCGTGAGGCCGAAGCCACCCTGGCCACGCTGATCGAGTTTGGCCCGAGCGAAAGCGAGTTCCTCGAAACCTGCTTCACCTCGCTGGAAGAGGGCAAGCGCTACGAGCCGACTTACAAGACCTTCTGGCTCAATCTGCACGGGTTAGGCAACGTCGAGCTGCTCAAGTACATCGGCAAGCGCTTCAACCTGCACCCGCTGGTGATGGAGGACATCCTCAACACCGAACAGCGCCCCAAGGTGGAGATCTATCCGGGCTATCTGTTCATCACTGCGCGCTTGGTGCATTCGGAGCCTGAAGGGCTGATCGGCAGCGAGCAGATCGCCATCGTGCTCGGCCGTGGCTATGTGCTCACCTTCCAGGAAAAACCCACCGGTACCTTCGAGAGCATCCGCGGAGCGCTGAAGAGTGCGCAGTCGCAGGTGCGCGCGCTGGGAGCGGATTACCTGGTGTATTCCCTGCTCGACAAGCTGGTGGATCGCTATTTCGGCGTGCTGGAAACGCTGGGCGAGCGTATCGAGCAGCTCGACGACGACATCTCGGCAGGACCGTTGCCGGCGCAGCTGAACGACATCCAGTCGCTAAGGCGGGCGTTGCTGTCGATCAAGCGCGGCTTGTGGCCAACGCGGGAGATGGTGAATGTGCTGCAGCGGGACGAACCGGACCTGTTTCACGCGGAAACCCAGCTCTATCTGCGCGATGTGTACGACCACTGCGTGCAGTTGATCGAAAGCACCGAGGCGCTGCGCGATCTACTGGGCAGCTTGCAGGACACCCATTTGGCGCTGCAATCGCACCGGATGAATCTGCAGATGCGCATGCTCACGGCCATCACCACCATCTTCATGCCGCTGTCGCTAATTGCCGGTATCTACGGCATGAACTTCGATGTCATGCCGGAGCTGCACTGGCACTGGGGCTATTACGGCGTGCTCGGGGCGATGGCGGCGCTGGCGTTAATGCTGATTGGGTTTTTCCGGATCCGCCGCTGGTTCTAGGTGGCGGCGGTCGTGGCCGCTGCGCCGCTCGGTGAGCACCAAGCCTTCCTCGGTGATCATGGGAAAGCTGGCATGGGCGCGTGGCCGGCGCCGGTCCTGGCCCCGGGCCAACATCAGGTCGAGGTCGTGGCTGGCGAGTGCTGACTTGTTCATTGCACGGCTCCTTGCTGCCGGATGCAACTAACCTTAGTCGTAATTTGATGGTTCGCTGTTGATTTGGTTCAGAAAAACCAGGCGAACGCAAAGATGCCCAGCATCGCCAGCGCGATGGCGACCTTGGCAACCGCGCCGAGGATCAGGCCCAGCCACGTGGCGAAGCCGATCTGTCCGGCACGCTCCAGGTCACGGCGGGCGTAATATTCGCCGAGCGCGGCGCCGACGAATGGCCCGAGCAGCAGCCCGGGCAAGCCGCCGAACAGCCCCAGCACCGAGCCGATCACCGATCCCCATAGTGCTTCCTTGCTGGCGCCGTACTTCTTGGCGCCCAGCGCACCGGCGACGTAGTCCAGCACCAGCGAAGCAATCACCAGCACACCGAGAATCACCAGCGTGATGGCACCGACCCGCTGGAAGCCCTCCGCCCACGCCGCCAGCAGCATGCCGCCCAGCATCAGCGGCGTGCCCGGCAGTAGAGGCAGGATGGTGCCGGCGAGGCCGCCCAGTACCAGCAGGGCGGCGATCAGGTAGTAAAGCGATTCGGGTGTGGCGAGGTCGGTCATAGGGTGAAGGTCTGCCCGCGATGCAATAGCTGGAACGGAGTGCCGAGGCTGGCGCTAAGTTCCGTGGTCAGCCGCGCCTCGTGTCCGGGTTCCTGGTGGGTGATCCACAGCGCGGCATCGGCTGGCAGCTGTGCGATGCAGTGCGCCAGGGTGGCGGCGGTGAAATGACCGGCACGCTCGGCGGCGCTCGCTTGTGCGTTGGCGAAGGTGGTTTCGACGATGACGTCGGTCAGGTTCGGTGTTGCGACGAGAGCCTGCCAGAAGCCCGGGCACGGCCCGGTATCGCCGGAAAAGGCGATGCAGCCGTTCTTGCCCCGCAGCAGCCAGCCGAGCGCCGGCACGCTGTGGGCGGCAGGCAGCGCGGTGATCGAGATACCGCGGTGAGGCACGACATCCCCGATGGCGAGCGGGGCGAACCGCAGCGCGGGGACAGAGGGCGTCGGCAGCCGGGTGTAGTCCGGCCAGAGCGCGCCGTTGAACATATGGTCGACCAACGCCGCGGCTGTTTCCGCCAGGCAGTGAACAGTGACCGGGCCGCGGCCGTGCGACAGCCGGGCGTCGGCCAGCATCGGCAACAGCGCAGTGTGGTCGAGGTGGCTGTGGGTGAGCAGCACGGTATCGATATCGAGCAGCGCAGCGAGCGATAGATCTCCGACCCCGGTACCGCAATCGATCAGGGCATGCTCACCCAGCAGCAAGGATGTGGTGCGCAGATCGGCGGCAATGCCTCCGCTGCAACCAAGTACTTCGAGTTTCATCGCGCCTCCTTCGCCTTCAGCTTAACGCCGGTGGCGCAGGATGGCGCAGCCTCAGCGGCGGCGCGCGCTCAGCCCGAGCAACAGCAGGCCGAAGGCGATCATCGGCAGGCTGAGCCACTGACCCATCGACAGGTTGCCGGCCAGCAGACCGAGGAAATCGTCGGGCTCGCGGGCAAATTCGGCGATGAAGCGGAACAGCCCGTAGCCGATCAGGAATACGGCGGACACCTGACCGGTACGGCGCGGCTTGCCGGAGTAGAGCCACAGGATGAGGAACAACAGCACGCCTTCGAGCGCGAACTGGTAGAGCTGCGACGGGTGGCGCGGCAACATGCCGTACTGGTACAGCCAGTCGTGCCATTGCGGATGGCTGAGCACTTCGCGCGCGTCGGCGCTTTGCGCCTGCGGGAAGCCTATGGCCCACCACGCGGTCGGCTCGGTGACCCGGCCCCACAGCTCACCGTTGATGAAATTGCCGAGGCGCCCGGCTGCCAGGCCCAGCGGCACCAGCGGCGCGATCACGTCTGTCACCTGAAAGAACGTGCGGCCAGTTTTCTTGCCGTACAACCACATGGCGGCCAGCACGCCGAGGAAGCCGCCATGGAAGGCCATGCCGCCTTCCCACACCTTGATGATCTCGAACGGGTGCGACAGGTAGAACTCGGGCTTGTAGAAGAAGGCGTAGCCGAGTCGCCCGCCGAGAATGACGCCGAGCACGCCATAGAACAGCAGATCGTCGATCTCTTCGACTCGCCAGCCCTGGTGCAGGCCGTTTCGAATCCGCATCCGCCCCAATGCCCAGAACAGGATGAAGCCGATCAGGTACATCAGGCCGTACCAGTGCACCGACAGCGGGCCGGCCGAGAAGGCGATCGGGTCGAATTGCGGGTGGATGAGCATGGGCGGGGGCTTTCCGATAAAATCGGCGCATTATACCTGCTTCCTTTCACCGGCTTCGTAGTCGCTGTTTCTCAAGGATTTACTGCCATGCCTGCCTATCGTTCCCGCACTTCCACCCACGGCCGCAACATGGCCGGCGCGCGCGCCCTGTGGCGTGCCACCGGCATGAAGGATGGCGATTTCGGCAAGCCCATCATCGCCATTGCCAACTCCTTCACCCAGTTCGTGCCGGGCCACGTGCACCTGCACAACCTGGGCCAGCTGGTGGCGCGCGAGATCGAAAAGGCCGGCGGCATTGCCAAGGAATTCAACACCATCGCCGTCGACGACGGCATTGCCATGGGTCACGGCGGCATGCTGTACAGCCTGCCCAGCCGCGACCTGATCGCCGATTCGGTGGAATACATGGTGAACGCGCACTGCGCCGATGCCATTGTCTGCATCTCCAATTGCGACAAGATCACCCCGGGCATGCTGATGGCTGCGCTGCGGCTGAACGTGCCGGTGATCTTCGTCTCCGGCGGCCCGATGGAGGCCGGCAAGGTGGACTGGCACGGCGAGATCCGCAAGCTGGACTTGGTCGATGCCATGGTCGAAGCGGCCAATGACAAGGTCAGCGATGAGGAGGTGGCCGCCGTCGAGCGCAGTGCCTGCCCCACCTGTGGCTCGTGCTCGGGCATGTTCACCGCCAATTCGATGAACTGCCTGACCGAGGCACTGGGCCTGTCGCTGCCGGGCAACGGCTCGCTGCTGGCCACCCACGCCGATCGCAAGCAACTGTTCCTGCAGGCTGGCCGCACCATCGTCGAGCTGGCGCGCCGTTACTACGAGCAGGACGACGCCAGCGTGTTGCCGCGCAATATCGCAACCTTCGCCGCCTTCGAGAACGCCATGAGTCTCGACGTGGCCATGGGCGGCTCGACCAATACCGTGCTGCACTTGCTGGCCGCTGCCTACGAGGCCGGTGTTGACTTCAAGATGGCCGACATCGACCGCATCAGCCGCCGCGTGCCTTGCCTCGCCAAGGTAGCGCCCGCCACGCAGAAGTACCACATGGAAGATGTGCACCGCGCTGGTGGCGTGGTCGGCATCCTGGCTGAGCTCGACCGCGCCGGCTTGATCAACCGTGATGTGCCGACTGTACACACCGCCACGCTGGGCGAAGCGCTTGCCAAGTGGGACGTGATGCAAAATCCGGACGACAGCGTGGCGCACCATTTCTACCGTGCCGCTCCGGGTGGTATCCCGACCACCATCGCCTTCAGCCAGAGCATGCGCTACCCGGATCTGGACATCGACCGCGCCGAAGGCTGTATCCGTTCGCGCGAACACGCCTACAGCCAGGACGGTGGCCTTGCCGTGCTCTACGGCAACATCGCCGAGCGTGGCTGTATCGTGAAGACCGCCGGCGTTGACGACAGCATCCTCAAGTTCACCGGTCGCGCCCGTATCTTCGAGTCGCAGGATGATGCGGTGGCCGGCATCCTGGCCGACCAGATCGTCGCCGGCGATATCGTGGTGATCCGCTACGAAGGCCCGAAGGGCGGTCCGGGCATGCAGGAAATGCTCTATCCGACCTCGTACCTCAAGTCCAAGGGTCTGGGCAAGGCGTGTGCCTTGCTGACCGATGGCCGCTTCTCTGGTGGCACATCGGGCCTGTCGATCGGCCACTGCTCGCCGGAGGCTGCCGAAGGCGGCGCCATTGGTTTGGTGGAAGAGGGCGACACCATCGTCATCGACATCCCGAATCGCATCATCGAGCTTGCCGTTACCATGGAAGAGCTGGCCCACCGCCGCGGCAAGATGGAAGCGAAGGGCAAGGCGCTGGCGTGGAAGCCGGTGAACCGCGAGCGCTACGTTAGCCCGGCATTGCGCGCCTACGCAGCAATGACCACCAGCGCCGATACTGGCGCCGTGCGCGACGTGAGCCAGGTCGAGCACCAGTAAGCGATAGCTGGCGCATGAAAACGGGATGGCTCAGCCATCCCGTTTTTGTTGGCCGTTGCCTGCCATTACACTCAATCATCCCCAGCAGTTTCAATCGCCAATGAAGAAACCGACCGACAGCGCCACCATCCGCGAAGCCATTCGCGCCGTGGTGGCCCAGATTCCCTATGGCCACGTGATGAGCTACGGTGACGTGGCGCGCGCAGCCGGCTACCCGCGCCACGCCCGCATGGTAGGCCGCGTGCTCGACGCCAGTCTGCCGTGGTATCGGGTGATCAACGCCCAGGGCAAGGTCAGCTCACGCGGCCTGGATGGGCAGGATGAATTGCAGCGGATGCTGCTGGAGCAGGAGGGGGTGGTGCTGGAGTCGCCGAGCAAGGCGCCTTGGTATCAGCCTTGATCTGCAGGCAAGAAAAAAGCCGGCGTGAAGCCGGCTTTTTTCTTGCGGTATTCTTGGTGGCCAGTCGCGGAATCGAACCACGGACACGCGGATTTTCAATCCGCTGCTCTACCAACTGAGCTAACTGGCCGCTGAAGAGAGGCGCATTAAACCGTAGCGCTTCGAGGCTGTCAACCCTTGCGCTGCATTTTCTCCGAGGATCGGTTGAGAGAGGCTGGGTGGAAGGGCATGTGGAGCCCGCATTGAGCCCCGCCATCGCGCTGCCATGCTTTTGCCAGACACGCGCATTAGAATGCTGCGACACATCATGAAAGTTTGGGGGAAGGGCGAGATGAATAGCTATACGCGCTGGATAGAGCCAGCGATTGCTGCGGGTGTGGTCGTAGCGTTGCTGGCGTTGTCGTATCAGGTGATGGCGCCGTTTATCGCGGCGCTGGCCTGGGCCGGTATCCTGGTGTTTGCCACCTGGCAACCGTTCCTGCGCTTGGCGGGCTGGTTATGGGGCAGTCGCACGCTGGCCGCCGTCGTGTTGTTGGGGCTGTTCGCCTCGCTGATCCTGGTGCCGTTGGTATTCGCCGGGGTGGAGCTGGCGACCAATGTCGACGAGATTTCGCTGTGGCTGCATGAACATATCGCCGCCGGGTTGCCGCCGTTACCGGTTTGGCTGACCCGTTTGCCGTGGGTCGGGGTCAAGCTCGCCACCTTCTGGGCCGAGCTGTCTGCTGGCGATCCGCAGACGCTGAACCAGATCCGCGAGTGGTTGAAGCCGCTGGGCGCCTTCCTGCTGGTGTTCGGCAAGGCCATTGGCAGCGGGCTGCTGCTGCTGATCCTCAGCCTGTTCCTGTCGTTCTTCCTTTACGTGAGCGGGCACGAGATCGTGCAGTGGCTGATGCGCGCATTGCACCGCATCGGCGGCGAGCGGGCGCAGGATCTGATGAAGCTGGCCGGCGGCACCGTACGCGGTGTGGTTTATGGCTTCATTGGCACGGCCTTGGTCCAGGCGGCGCTGGCCTGGTTTGCGTTCTGGTTGGCCGGTGTGCCGAATGCAGCGGCATTCGGGTTGGTGTGCGCCTTCCTGTCGCTGGTGCCGGGTGGGCCCAGCCTGCTGGGGCTGCCGGTAGCGCTGTGGCTGCATATGCATGGCCAGACCGGCTGGGCGATCTTCCTGGCGATCTGGATGGTGGCGGTGGTGGCGTCGGCGGACAACGTGGTCAAGCCCTTGGTGATCGGCAAGGAGAGCAACCTGCCGTTCGCGCTGATCCTGCTCGGGGTGTTGGGGGGAGCGTTGGCATGGGGGATGCTGGGGGTGTTCCTTGGCCCCACGCTGTTGGCGGTCAGCTACACGCTGCTGCGCAGCTGGGCCAGTACGCGGATTGCGGAAACGTCCGCGCCGGTCGCGACGCTGGTGGTGCCGGACGAAGTGGAGGACGACGAGCCTGCCGAATTGGCCGGCGCCAGCGAAGTACTGGAGGTGCGCCCAGCGGATGCGCTCAAAGGCTGATCAGCCAGCCGCCCCAGCCGGCGACGAGAATGGCATAGCCAATGATCTTTTGTATTGAACGGGCCGGATGACGGCCCGTTTTGTTTGCGTGCATGGCGGATACTCCGTGGGGCTCAAGCGAATTATTGAGAATGGTTCTCGATATATCCAATCACTTGTCCCTATGGTGGTCATAGCGTTGCTCGGTGCTTCGGCTACGCTTGTTCCCTGCTTTCGCCCGCTCATGCCGCTGGCGGACCAACATTAACGATGATTAACAATCCCCTGGATGGGCGGGCGTACGATCGCGAGGCCGAACTGGTCTGATAGGACGTTAACTTTAATACCAGTTGACCGGTCGGCGTATCCACACATCTGGAGGATCAGAATGAAATCGATGCAGTTCGCTCGTCGACAGGGTCTCGCCGCCCTCGTCGTCGGCCTTTGCCTGTCAGCTGGCGTGTTTGCCGCACCGGCTTGGCAAGAGGGCAATACCTATACCGCCGGCAGCGTGGTCAGCTACAACGGCCATGACTACAAGTCGCTGGTCACCCATACCGCCTATGCCGGCGCCAACTGGAATCCGCAGTCGACCCCTACGCTGTGGCAGGACCTTGGCGTGACCAGCTCGGCCACGCCGACCCCGGTGGCTGCAACGCCGGTCCCGACTCCCATCCCGACGCCGATCCCCACGCGCAACGACACCCCGACCGCGGTTCCGGTTTCGCCGACGCCGGTCGTCACCACGCCGGTGACCCCGGCGCCGAGCGCCTGCTACCCGGCTTGGGCTGCTGCTTCGGTCTATACCGGCGGCCAGCGCGTGACCTACCAGGGCGTGAACTACGAAGCCAAGTGGTGGACCCAGGGCGACAATCCGGCGCAATCCGGTGACTGGGGCGTCTGGAAGTCGCTGGGTGCCTGCGGCGCCACGCCGTCGCCCACCCCGACCGTGACGCCGACCTTGACCCCGACGCCGAAGCCCGTGACACCGGCACCGGTCACTCCCGCCCCGGTGACCCCAGCTCCCGTGACGCCTGCTCCGGTTACCCCGGCACCCGTCACGCCCGTGCCTGTCACCCCGGTTCCGGTGACGCCGAGCCCCGGTACCGGCGTGCCTTCGCCGGCCACGCCGCAAGTCGGCTCCTACTTCACCCAATGGGGCGTGTACGACAGCGCCTTCTTCGTGAAGCATGTTGATACCAGTGGCGCCGCCGGCAAGCTCACCTTCATCAACTACGCCTTCGGCAATGTCTATAAGCAGGCCGACGGCAGCTACCAGTGTTCCAGCGGCATCAACAAGCTGGAACCGGGCTCGACCAACGAGAGCGATCCGCAAGCCGGCACCGGTGGTGATGCCTGGGCCGACTACCAGATGGATTACAAGGCGGCCGATTCGGTCGACGGCGTCGGCGACGAGTGGGAAAACACCCTGAAGGGCAACTTCAGCCAGCTGAAGAAGCTGAAGAAGAAGTACGCCAACCTGAAGGTGCTGATCTCGCTGGGTGGCTGGACCTGGTCCAAGTGGTTCTCCGCTGCTGCCGCTACACCGGAGCTGCGCCAGAAGCTGGTGAGCTCGTGCATCGATGTCTACATCAAGGGCAACCTCAAGAAGTCCGATGGCGATCCGGCCGGTGGGACCGGCGCGGCTGCCGGCATCTTCGACGGCATCGATATCGACTGGGAATACCCGGGTGGTGGCGGCCAGCCGTACAACACCAGTTCCGCGGCTGATCGCCAGAACTTCTCGCTGTTGCTGAAGGAATTCCGCACGCAGCTCGATGCGCTGGGCGCCAGCAGCAGCAAGCAGTACCTGCTGACCGTAGCCATCGGTGCGGGCGTCGACAAGATCGTCAACACCGATCCTGCCGAGTACAGCAAGTACCTGAACTGGGTGAACGTAATGACCTATGACTTCCACGGTGGCTGGGAAGGCACGGGTCCGACCAACTTCCACTCGCACCTGTATCCGGATCCGGCCGATCCATACGCCGGTACCACCGCCGCGTCGTACAACATCGATACGGCCGTCACCAAGCTGATCGAAGCCGGCATGCCGGCCAAGAAGCTGGTGCTGGGCATCCCGTACTACGGGCGTGGCTGGGGTGGCGTGAAGGCGGGTCCTGCCGGCGATGGGCTCTATCAGGCGGCCACCGGCGCGCCGGGCAAGGTCGGTACCAGCACCGAAGCCGGCTATGGCGACTACAAGGCGCTCGTCACCGCACCGGGGACCAAGCGCTATCACCCGGTCACCAAGCAGCTGTACCAGTACGATGGCAGCAACTGGTGGAGTTACGACGACGCCACCACCATCCGCACCAAGATCCAGTATCTGAAGAACAAGGGCCTCGGCGGCTTGTTCAGCTGGTCGCTGGATGCGGACGATGCCAATGCCACCCTGACCCGCACGATGAGCGAGGTCCAGCAGTAAACGTCTCCAACGTTTCGGTTCTTTTGAACGGGCCCTCGGGCCCGTTTTTTTGTCTACTGCATTCCGTAAGATTGTTACTGTCCGTTCGGGTCAGAAAATGACAGATGGGCCGTGGTAAACTCGGACCCATAACAATATCAAGCAGTTGGTCCTATTCTGAGGACTGCTGCTTGGACCGGTGCCGAAAGGTGCCGGACTGCTCGGGGTGTATGGGGATGGACCACAACGATCTGCTCGCCGCCACGCGGGCTGAATTCCTGCGGTTGTTCAACGCGGCACTGGACGACGTGATCGGCCAGGCCGGCCAGCAGCTGTTTCTCAAGGCCGAGCGCGCGCTGTCGGGCAAGGAGAGCAACCTGCTGTGGGATGCCCGCTCCGCAGTGCTGGGCCAGGGCGCGGTATTGCGGCGCCAGCTGCAGTCCGAGATGTCGCAGCTGCTCAACCGCAGCTTCAAGACCGCCTACAGCAGTGAGCGGCCCTCGTTTGCCAATGCGTTGTCCACCGTCGAACTGTCGCTGGTGAACCAGAACGCGTTCGAGGACGAGCTGCGGATCGACGCCATCACCAAATACCTGCGCAACGAGGCAGACGACCAGTTGCGCGACCTGAATATCCGCATTGCGCTGCTGTTCGGCCAGGAAGTGGTGAAGGAGCGCGAAAACCCGTTCCGCCCCTACCTGTTGTCACGCTGCGTCTCCAACGCGGTGGATGCATTGCATCTGGAGCGCGATGCCGCCGGCATGCTGGTGGAGCAACTGTGCGAAGGCTTCGCCGGCAAGGTGTGCGACATCTATGAGGCGCTGAACGCCTTGCTGGCCCGGCATGGGCTGGCGGCGCAGCTGCAGATCAAGATCAAGCCGGCCCCCTCTCTGCGTCGGCCAGCGGCGCCGGGCGGCGACCCCGCTGCCTTTCCCGATACCGGCTTCGGCCCTGCCACCGAAGGGCTCGGCGGTTTTGGCGCGACTGGTTTCGGCCAGACCGGCATGGGTCAGCAAGTGCAAGCCGGCATGGGCGAGCCCGGCATGGCGGCACCCTCACGCGAGCAGCGCCTGCTCGACATGGTCCATGCCTTCCAGGCTGCCACCAGTGGCGCAGCACCACAACCCGGTTGGTCGGCGCCCACGCCGGCTCCGGCTGCCAGTATCGGCCGCGGCGGTTGGCTGGCGGGTACGCAACGTGCCGGCACCATGCTGCGCAACCTGTTCAGCGGCGTGCTGCCGTGGTCCGGCAATGGTGTGGGCAATGGTCAGGTGCTCACCGGTGGGCTGTCGCTGAACAGCCTGCTGGCGGCCCAACTGGCGCAACTGCAGTCCACGCTGGTGGCGACACAGGCGGTGCTGGGCGACGACGGCGAACCGCGCAACCTGCTGCTCGAGCATCGCAATACGCTGGTCGAGGAAAGCCGCGACAACCGCGAACAGATGACGATCGATATTGTCGCCATGCTGTTCGAATTCATTCTGCGCGATACCAACGTACCGGCCGAAGTCCGCGCCCAACTTGGGCGATTGCAGTTCCAGGTGCTCAAGTTGGCGCTGCAGGATCCGACGCTGCTGACCGAGCGTAATCACCCGGCGCGGGTGCTGGTGAACCGCATCGGCTCGATTTCGCTGGCGCTCAAGCAGATCGATCCGCAGGGCGAGCGCGTTGCCACGGAAATCTGCCGCATCGTGGAAACCTTGCTGGCCGAGGAAGTGGAAAGCGCGGCGCTGTTCTCACGCATGCTCGACGAGCTGGACGCCTTTATCGCGCGCGAATTGCGCAGCAGCGAGGCGCAGGTCACGCCAGCGCTGGAGGCGGTGGAGCGCGCCGAGGTGCGCACGCTGCAGTTCGCCCGCATCGTCGCAATGATCTCGGAAGCGTTGGTCGAGATCCGGCTGGATGATTTCCTCGACCAGTTCCTGCGCAACAGCTGGGCTCGGGTGATCGAGCAGGCCAGCCGTGGCGATACCCAGCAGGCCTTGCGTTACTGGCGGGTGGTGCCGGAGCTGGTGTGGAGCATTGCTCCCAAGCTCAACGAGGAGGAGCGGCTGGTGCTGCGCACGCTGCTGATGGGCATGGTGTCCACGCTGCGCGACGGTCTGGCCGAGGCCAGCCGCCAGGACGATCAGGGCCCCCTGTTCCACTGGCTGCTCGATGCCCACAAGCTGGCCTTGCGTGGCAGCAGCAGCGACGTCATCATCCCGCCGCTCGTCTATTTCCGCGAGCGTTTCGAAGCCTTTGTCGAAAACGAGACCTTCGTGCCCCCGGAGAAATACGCCCAGCGCAATTCCCGCCTCGATAGCCAGCTGCTGGCCGAGGCCATCCGCGAGCTGGAAACCCGGCTCGACCTTGTCGACCAATGGTTCGACGATGAAGTCGAGGAAGCGGCGGCGCTGGAAACGGTCGAGGCGGAGATGGATGCGGAGGAGAGCGACGATTTCGACGAGACGCTGGCGCGCCTGCGTTGCGGCGTCGGGATCGAGATCAATCTGGACGGCGCACCGACACAGGCCATCCTGAGCTGGCCGGATCTGGCCGGCGGGCGACTGGTGCTGAGCTTTGGCGAGGAGCGCCCGCCGTCCATCCTGACGATGCGTTTGTTCCGCCGCCTGCTGAACACCGGCCGCGCCCGGTTTGCCGAGCAGCAGGAGCTGTTCGAGCGGGCAGTCGAGCAACTGGTCGATTCGGCCGACCGGCTCGACGCAATGCCGGCCTGAACCACATTCATCCAAACAAAACGGCGCCCGGATGGGCGCCGTTTCGCATGGCCGGCGTGCCGGCCTGCAACCCGCTTAGGCCGTCAGCTGCAGCAGCTTCTCGAACGCCTCATCGAACAGCTTGAGGCCTTCGCTCTGCAGCTGCTCGCCAACGATGTTGAAGTCGAAGCCCAGCTTGCGCAGCGTCACCAGGGTGGCGACGGCATCGGCAGTACCGGTTTCCAGGCGGGCAGCAGCCTCGCCATGGTCACGGAATGCATCGAGGGTGGCATCGGGCACGGTGTTCACGGTGTCGGCACCGATCAGCTCTTCCACGTACATGGTGTCGCGGTAGGCCGGGTTCTTGGTGCCGGTCGAGGCCCACAGCAGGCGCTGCGGATGGGCGCCAGCCGCCTTCAGCTCGGCGAAACGGGTGCCGTAGAACAGCTTCTTGTAGTGCTCGTAGGCCACCTTGACGAAGGCGATCGCGCTCTTGCCACGCAGTGCCAGCGCTTCCGGCGAACCGATCTCTTCCAGCTTCTTGTCCAGCAGCACATCGACGCGCGACAGGAATACCGACGCCACGGCGCGGACATGATCCAGCGGCAGGCCAGCAGCCTTGCGCGCTTCCAGGCCGCGGATGTAGGCGGTCAGCACATCATCGGTGTGCTTCAGGCTGAACATCAGCGTGATGTTCACGTTGATGCCATCGGCGATCAGCTGTTCGAACGCCAGGATACCGGCTTGCGTAGCGGGCACCTTGATCATCGCGTTCGGGCGGTTCACCGCAGCCCACAGGCGATGCGCAGCAGCCACAGTGCCGGCGTAGTCGTTGGCCAGGAACGGCGACACTTCCAGCGACACATAGCCATCGAGGCCTTCGCTGGATTGGTACTGCGGCAGGTTCAGGTCGCAAGTGGCCTGCACATCCGGCACCACCAGGGCTTCGTAGCGTTGCTCGGCGGTGAGGCTGGCATCGGCCTTGAGCTTGGCGAGGTCATCGGCGTAGAGCGGATCGGACGAGATGGCCTTGTAGAAGATGGCGGGATTGGAGGTGACGCCGGCGATGGCGTCGTCGGTCAGGAGTTGTTGCAGGGTGCCGGCCTGGATGAGGCCACGGGACAGGTTGTCGAGCCAAATGCGTTGGCCCAGGGGTTTGATGGCGGCGATGCGGCTCATGGTTTCCTCTGCTAGGTCGGAATGATGGGGCGGAACGGGGTCGCCCGTGGCGACGTCGGTGCGCATTATCCTTGATGTCGCGCCGTTTGACATTTGCCCGCGCGCAAAACTGCCGCGTTCGGCGGAAAAAAGCCTGCCTTGGCCGTGTCGTGGCTCAATCCACCTGAACCCGCACCGGCTGGCTGTACGCCACCACATCCCAGCCGTTGGCGTCGACACCATCGATCACCACCAGGAACAGGTTGTGGGTGCCGCGCGCCAGCCCACCGGCGTTGAGCCGCAGCAGGATGCCGCCGTTCCAGCGGCTCCAGTCCTGCAGCTCGCGCACGGTGGCATTTGCAAGGTCTGGCTTGTCGCGCAGTTCAACCCGTTTCCAGCGGGCGCTGGCGTTATTGCCGACGATGACCTGGCTGTCGTCGGACCACAGCTCGCGCACCTGTGGCTTGGGCGCGGTGTTGTCGACACCGTCCTCGATCTGGCCGAAGTTGCCGAAGTAGTTCTGCTCGACGAAGTAGCGCAGCCGCAGGTTCGGGTCGGCATAGATGCGTTCGGCCTGGCGGTTCTGGCTGATGGTGGTGCGGCCGTTCTTGTGCACACGGGTGATCAGCTTGCCATCGTTGCCGCCCAGGGTGCCGGTGTAGAGCAGGATTTCCATCAGCGCCCAGCCGCCGTTGCTGTCCGCGGCCGCGCCGCCCCAGTAGGTACTCTTGTCGCTGGCCGAACGGTTTACCAGGGTGATCGGCCCCTGGCTGGTGGGCCAGTTGTGGACCTTGATCTCGACATCGCTGTCGGTCACCGAATCCTGCCAGTGGATGCGCTCGTGCTTCCACTGGTAGCTCTTGGTGTAGGGGGCGCCGTCGAGCAGCAGCACGTTGCGTACGTAATGTGCCTTGTAGACATAGCGCTGCTCGGCGATGGCGAAACCGGGGTCGTAGCGCCGTACCGCGTTGTAGTGCGTGGCGTCTTCGGGCGTGAACAGCACCTTGCCGCGCTGGCTGTCGCTGCGCACCGAGGTCGGGCCACCCAGGTTGTTGAAAGTCCACCCACCGCCATTCGGGACGGTGGCCCCGATGGCCTGGGATTCGATGGCGCCGCCGCTGCCACCCAGCATGGTCTTGGTGACGTCGTTGGTGCCGAAGGCGCCGGCCAGTGAAACGACGTCGCCATGGCGCATCAGGGCAGGTGTGGGCGCGGGCGTGGGGGTGGCGCGAGACGGCGACGAGGCGGCAGGCGGGTCGCTCTCGTCGCCACCGCCGTTTCCTCCACCACAGGCGGTCAAGATCAGGCCGACAAACAGCGGAACGAGGCGGGGCAGGGTGGGCTGATGCAAGTGCATGGCGGTGTGCTCGGCATGAGATACCGGCAGCATACCGATCACGGGGCCGTGGCTGCCGGCAGCCGTCCGGCGCGGGATTCGCCGCGACGTCCGGTTAATCGACCAGTGCGCGGTGGTTGGGGAAGCGTGCGGCGAATTCGCTGCCTTCGCCGAGCTTGGACTTCACGGCGAGCTGGCCTTGATGGCGCTGCAGGATGTGCTTGACGATGGCAAGGCCCAGCCCAGTGCCGCCGGTGGCGCGCGAGCGACCGCGGTCCACCCGGTAGAAGCGCTCGGTCAGCCGCGGGATGTGCTCGGGCGAAACGCCGATGCCGCTATCCTGCACCGCAAACACCGGCACGTCGTGCTCCAGTCGCCAGGCCAACGTGATCTCACCACCGGCCGGCGTATAGCGGATGGCGTTGGAGACCAGATTGCCCAGCGCCGAGTGCAGCTCGTCGTGGTTGCCGATCAGCCGCGCCGAGGCGATCTCGGCCACCTTGATGGTATGGCGGCCCTGCGACAACCCTTCGGCCTCGGCTTGTAGCAGGCGCACCAGTTGCGGCACGTCCACTTCCTCTTCCTTCAGCTGCTGGCCATTTTCAAGCCGCGACAGCGTCAGCAGGTCGTCGACCAGCCGCTGCATGCGCTGGGTCTGCTCTACCATCAGCTGCAGCTGCTGGGTACGGGTGGACGCCTCCATCTCGGGCATGTCCATCATCGTTTCGGCGAAGCCGCCGACCACGGTGAGTGGCGTACGCAGCTCGTGCGACACGTTGGCAATGAAGTCGCGGTGCACCATCTGCACCCGGTCGAGCTGGGTGATGTCGCGGCTGAGCAGCAGCTTGCGCGTCGAATCGAACGGCACCAGCTGCACCGACAACACCTGCTCGGAAGGCCGGGTGGTGCGTAGCAGCAGCGGGTGGGCGAAATCCTGCGTACGCAGATACTCTCGCAGGCTGGGCTGGCGCACGATATTGGTTACCACCTGCCACACGTCCGAGTTGCGATCGATCGCCAGGTGCTGGGTGGCGGCCTGGTTGCACCATTCGATGCGGTCGAATTCGTCGAGGATGATCACGCCGTCAGGCAGTGCTTCGCCGGCACTGGTGAAACGCTCCAGCGTGTTGGCCAGCTTGTCCTGGTTCTTGCGCTGGTTGCGCACCTGCTCGTACAGCTTGTCGAACACGTCCTGCCACAGCAGGAAGCTGGTCGGCACGTTGTCCACCCGCGGATGCTGCATCCAGCGGTACAGCCGGCCCAGGTTGTAGAGGTGGAAGCACACCGACAGGCCGAGCAGCACGCAGGCAAGGGTCAGCCCGGATTCAGCGCCGGCAATGCCGCCAACGAACAGCGAGATCAGCGTGATCGCCAAGTAATAGATGATGGAGCGCAGCCAAAGCATACGGAGTTCCGCGCGTAGAGTGGGAAGGGCATGCCGTACTACGGCATGCCCAGCATGGCGTAATTCTATTACGGCAGGGCGTCAGTTATTGGGCGGAGAGGCGGTAGCCGGTGCCGCGCACGGTCTGGATCAGCTTATCGTAGCCGGAAGCTTCCAGCGCCGAGCGCAGCCGGCGGATATGCACGTCGACAGTGCGTTCCTCGACGAACACATGGTCACCCCAGACATGGTCGAGCAGCTGGGCGCGCGAGTGCACGCGCTCGGGGTGGGTCATGAAGAAGTGCAGCAGGCGGAACTCGGTGGGGCCGAGGTCGATCGCCTCGCCATTGCCGGTGACGCGGTGCGTGGCCGGATCGAGGCGCAGGCCCTGGATCTCGACGGTATCGTCGGTCACCTGCGGCGCACGGCGGCGCAACACGGCCTTGATCCGTGCCTGCAGCTCGCGCGGGCTGAACGGCTTGGTGATGTAGTCGTCGGCGCCGGTCTCGAGGCCAACGATCTTGTCCTGTTCATCCGAGCGCGCGGTCAGCATGATCAGCGGGATCTGCTTTGTGCGCTCTTCGCCGCGCAGCTTCTTGGCGAAATCGATGCCGGACATGCCGGGCAGCATCCAGTCAAGCAAAATCAGGTCGGGCAGGGCATTGCGCACGATGGTCTGCGCGCCTTCCACCGAGTCGGCCCGCATCACGTGATGCCCGGCCTGGGTGAGGTTGAATGCGATCAGTTCCTGGATGGCCGGTTCGTCTTCAACGAGCAGGATGTTGGCGGGCATGGCGTCCTCAAGCGGTGCGCGGTTTTTGAATGTTGCGAGATTAAGGCTCTAACATGAAGCAAATATTACAAGTGTTAATTTGCTGTCGTAGTCGGTTTTTCACTGTAATCCCCGTGTTGGAAATAACCGTAAGCGTGCGTGCTTCGGCATGTGCCAATGCGGTGTGGCTGCAGCGCACCGCTTACCGCGTGCCATGAACAACGGCCAAGGCCGGGCGGTTAGCGGTATCATGGCGACCGGTATCCCGGAGAGTCCCGCATGGCCGGACTGCAGCCTTCCACGCCCAATCCCATAGAAATCCATCTGCATCGCGCCAGTGCCACGCTGGAAGTGACGTTCGACGACGGCGCGCGCTTCGTGCTGCCAGCTGAATTCCTGCGCGTGCTGAGCCCGTCGGCCGAGGTGCGGGGCCATGGCGCAGGGCAGGGCGTGCTGCAGGTCGGCAAGCGCGCGGTGAGGCTCGCCAACGTCGAGGCGGTTGGCCATTACGCGGTGAAGCTGACCTTCGACGACGGCCACGATTCCGGCCTCTACTCCTGGGATTATCTCTATCAGCTCGGTCGCGATCAGGCGCGGCTGTGGCAGGGCTATCTCGACGAGCTGGCCGCCGCCGGCGCCAGCCGCGATCGGCAATGACATTCTTATCAAGAGCGTAACGATGACGGACTCCAGCACCCATTTCGGTTTCAAGACGGTCAAGGAATCGGAAAAGGCCCAGAAGGTTGCCGAGGTGTTCCACTCGGTGGCGCAGAAATACGATGTGATGAACGACCTGATGAGCGCCGGCCTGCACCGCGCCTGGAAGTTCTTCACCATCGAGACCAGTGGTGCGAAGGCCGGCGACCGCGTCCTCGACATCGCCGGCGGCACGGGTGACCTCTCGAAGGCTTTCTGCAAGAAGGTCGGCAAGACAGGCCAGGTGTGGCTCACCGACATCAACAGCTCGATGCTGGGCGTGGGCCGCGATCGACTGCTCGATGCCGGCTTTGCCGTGCCGACGGCACAATGCGATGCCGAGAAGCTGCCGTTTCCAAGCAATTATTTCGACGTGGTCACCGTGGCGTTTGGCCTCAGAAATATGACGCACAAGGATGCGGCGCTCGCCGAAATGTTCCGCGTGCTCAAGCCCGGCGGGCGCCTTCTGGTGCTGGAGTTCTCCAAGGTGTGGGCGCCGCTTAAGCCGGCCTACGATCTCTATTCGTTCAAGCTTTTGCCCTTCATGGGCAAGTTCGTCGCGGGTGACGCCGATTCCTACCAGTACCTGGCCGAATCGATCCGCATGCATCCTGATCAGGAAACGCTGAAGACCATGATGCAGGATGTGGGCTTCGGCCGCGTCGAGTATCACAACATGAGCGCCGGCATCGTGGCGCTGCACAAGGGATACAAATTCTGATGCTGGCCGGCCTCGTCAACCGCCTGCTGGCGCATGATGCGGCCGCCGGCGCCGAGCTCGCCCGCCACGCTGGGCGGGTGCTGCGGCTGGAATTCCCGGTGATTGCCGGCACACTGGCCATCACCGCCGATGGTCGCTTCGAGAAATCCACTGCCGAGTCGGAGGCGACGCTGTCGCTGCCACTGGCCTTCTTCATTGCCTTCGTGTTCGACCACGCCTCGGCCCAGCGCCAGCTGCATCTGTCCGGTGATGCCGAGCTGGCCATGGCCGTTGGCCGGGTACTGGGCGAGTTGCGCTGGGATGTGGCCGAGGAGCTGTCATCCTTCGTTGGCGACATCGCCGCGCAGCGCATCATCAAGCTGGCCGGGCGCTTCGGCGGCATCCCCGGTGCCATTGGCGCGCGCATGTTCAGCCACTTGGTCGAATACTGGCGTGACGAGGCACCACTGCTCGCCAACAAGATGGACGTCGCGCGCTATTGCGGCGAGGTCGATGTGCTGCGCGACGACGTGGCGCGACTGGCCAAGCGTATCGACCTGTTGACCAAGAAGGACTGATGCGCCTCTTCCGCCTTATCAAGATCGCCCGGGTCGTGATCGGCTACGGGCTCGATGAATTTCTGCTCGGCCACGAGCGCGTGCATGGGCTGAAGAAGCTGATCGGCGTGCTGTGCTTCTGGCGTCGGCTCGATGCGCCGCGCGCGGTGCGGCTGCGGTTGGCGCTCGAGGCGTTGGGGCCCATTTTCGTGAAGTTCGGCCAGGTGCTGTCCACTCGGCGCGATCTGTTGCCGCCCGATATCGCCGACGAGCTGGCGCTGCTGCAGGACAAGGTGCCGCCGTTCGGCGGCGATATCGCCGTCGCGGTGATCGAGGCGGCGCTCGGCGCGCCGGTCGATACGCTGTACGCCGAATTCGAGCGCGAACCGGTGGCGTCTGCGTCGATCGCCCAGGTACACCGGGCGCGGCTGCCGGACGGGCGCAGGGTCGCGATTAAGGTGCTGCGGCCCGGCATCCTGCCGGTGATCGAATCGGATCTCGCGCTGATGCGGGTGATGGCCGGGCTGGTGGAGCGGCTGTTCGTCGACGGCAAGCGGCTGCGCCCGCGCGAGGTGGTCGCCGAGTTCGACAAATACCTGCACGACGAGCTCGACCTGATGATCGAGGCCGGCAATGCGGCACAGCTGCGGCGCAACTTCGCCGGATCGGACCAACTGATCGTGCCGGAGGTGTTCTACGACTGGACCGCGCGAGAGGTGCTGACGCTGGAGTGGATGGACGGCATTCCGGTTGGCCGTATCGCCGAGCTGCGCGCGGCAGGCATGGACCTGAAGAAGCTGTCGCGCTTTGGCGTGGAGATCTTTTTCACCCAGGTGTTCCGCCACGGCTTC
This sequence comes from Chitinolyticbacter meiyuanensis, assembly GCF_008033135.1. NCBI lineage: Bacteria > Pseudomonadati > Pseudomonadota > Betaproteobacteria > Neisseriales > Chitinibacteraceae > Chitinolyticbacter > Chitinolyticbacter meiyuanensis. The sequence goes on along the minus strand of NZ_CP041335.1, from coordinate 3,864,998 downwards.
TTCCATGCCGACATGCATCCGGGCAACATCTTCGTGGCAAGCGACAACCGCTATATCGCACTCGATTTCGGCATCGTCGGCACGCTGTCGGACGAGGACAAGCAGTACCTCGCGATCAACTTCCTCGCCTTCTTCAACCGCGATTACCGCCGCGTCGCCACCGCTCACATCGAATCGGGCTGGGTGCCCAAGGAGACGCGGGTCGAGGAGCTGGAGGCGGCGGTGCGCACCGTGTGCGAGCCGATCTTCAACAAGCCGATTTCGCAGATCTCGTTCGGCCAGGTACTGCTGCGGCTCTTTGAGACCAGCCGCCGCTTCAACGTGGAAATCCAGCCGCAGCTGGTGCTGTTGCAGAAGACGCTGCTCAATATCGAAGGTCTGGGTCGCCAGCTCGATCCAGACCTTGATCTGTGGGATACCGCCAAGCCGTTTCTGCAGCGCTGGATGAATGAGCAGATTGGCTGGCGTGGCCTGCTCGCCAACCTCAAGCGCGAGGCGCCGCAATGGGCGACCATGCTGCCCGGCCTGCCGCGCCGGCTGAATGAGCTGGCCCGGCACGACCATATCGAGCTGATGGTCACCGGCTACCAAGGGCTGATGTGGGAGCAAAAGAAGCGCAACTGGCTGCTGGGCGCAATCGCGCTGCTGCTGGCTGGATTGCTGGCAACGCTGTGGTGGGGTTGAGTGCTTGGGTCGCCCCGATGATGAATGGGAGCGAAATGTGGACACGGGTCGCTTTGTGCCACTGACGCGTGCAGAGCGTCGGCGCATTGTGTGGAATTTGTTGTTGACGCAAACGTTGATGGCAATAACGTTCGGATTACTGGCCGGAACGATGTTGTTGCTGTTGTTTAAAATGCGGATGCCGCTGCTTGGTGCCGTGTTGTTTGCCGTATTGGCACTGGCATGCATTGCGGCATGGATTGCCATCAATGTTCAGGCAATCCGACCGATCGGCTTGGTGCGGGACCTGCTGGCTGGGCACAAATATGTCTTCCAATCCATATTGCAACGCAGCATCAAAACGGGCTACGTTCGGAGCGGTTACGGTCCGGAAGTGGCCGTCGAGCGCAAATTCTGGGTGGACGGCACTTGTTACTACAAACCGGTGATGCAGTCAGATTTCGACTGGTTTTCCACGGAGTATTTTCCCGGTCGTGCGGTAATCGTCGAGCATCTGCCACATAGCCGGCGCGCCTTGCGCATCCTTCCCACACAGTGATGTTGGAACCTACCACTCGATCTCCCCACCGCCGATCCGCCAGACCTTGCCGCCGACCTGCACTCGGCGGGCGTCGTCGATGCGCAGGTGGACGACCGACAGCCGGGTCACCAGCCGGTGGATGGTGTGGCCCTGCTCCAATTTCAGCGTTACCGGCGGGCGGTTGCCGCGGCTCAGCAGCCAGGCGCCGATGGCGGCGGCGGCGCTGCCTGAGCCGAATTCCTCGTATAGATTGAACTGATCCGAGCTGAACACGCGTAGCGTGGCGAGCTCGCCGTCGCGGCACCAGATTGCCGCCACCGGTACCTGGCCGGCCACCTGCGCTTGGTTGGCCAGGGCGCGCGCATCGGGCGTGGCTTGCAGCACCGCCTGGCGGCTGCGTGCTTCCAACAGCAGGATGTCGAGCCCGGCGTCGACGAAGCACGGCTCGCTGGCGAGATCGGATTCGGCCAAGCCCAGGCTCGCAGCCAGTTCGCCGCGTGGCGCAGCAGCAGGCCGGACTGCGCCGGCGTGCGCGTCCAGCCACCACTGATCGTCTGCGTTCCAGGCACGTGCTTCGCCATGCGGGGCATAGAAGGCCTGGGTACCGGCTTCGCCGCTCAGTCCGGCGCAGGTCGCGGCGGCGGCCAGGACCGCCTGGGCAGAGTAGGGCTGCTCATACTGCGGCGTGTAGATGCGCAGCCGCCGGCGCTTGGGATCGAGGAAGACCGTACGCGGTACGTGGAACTGATGGGCCAATGCCTGCATGGTGCGCGGATCGGGGAAGTCGGGTGTTTCGCAGACCACCACGGCGCTGCCGCTGCCGCGCCGCTCGCCGAAGACATTGAATTGATGGAAGCGGTAGCGGGTCACGATGGTCGCCCCGAGGTGCAATCGATGCGACCGAGCGGCGGCTTTGTTGCTACAATGCCGGGCATTTTTCTAAAAATTTCCCGCAGATTCGTCATCGCCATGCCCGTACTAGAACCGATTGCTGAGAAAGACCTGCCGCTCACGCGCGACCTCGATCTGTTGGCCAAGGTACTGGCCGACACCATCCGTGAACAGACTGGTGCGGCGACCGCAGAGCGTATCGACGCGATCCGCGAACTGGCATTCCGCTACGTGCAGGGCGACGATCCGGAGGCCGGCCGTGCGCTGGCACGCTCGCTGTCGTCGCTGGATCTGGACAGCACCGTGGCCCTGGTCCGCGCCTTCAGCTACTTCTCGCATCTGTCGAATATAGCGGAAGACCTGCACCACAACCGCCGCCGCCGTGCCCACCGCATGCAGGGCTCGGCACCGCAGCGCGGCAGCATCTCCGCCGCCATCGAGGCGCTGGTGGAGCGTAATGTGAAGCCGCAGGACATCCTCGGGCTACTGGGTGAAACCCTGATCGCGCCGGTGCTGACCGCGCATCCGACCGAGGTCAAGCGCAAGACCATTCTCGACTGCCACCGCGCGGTGGCCGAGCTGTTGTCCGAGCGTGATCGCTATGCGATGACGCCAGAAGAGGAAGAGCGCAACCAGGCCGCGCTGGAGCGCGTGCTGCTGACGCTGTGGCAGACCCGCGAGATCCGCACCTTCAAGCTGACGGTGCAGGACGAGATCGAGAACGGCTCGACTTATTTCCGCAATACCTTCCTGCATGAAGTGCCGCGGCTCTATCTGGATCTGGAAGACCGGCTGGCCGAGCTGACTGGCGAAGCGGTGACGCTGCCCAACTTCATCCATATCGGCAGCTGGATCGGCGGTGACCGCGACGGCAATCCGTTTGTTACCGGCGAGGTGCTGCGCTACGCGGTATCGCGCCAGTCGGGCATCGCGCTCGATCATTACTACCAGCAGCTGACCAAGCTCGAAAACGAGCTGTCGATGTCGGTGCGCCTGGTGCAGGTCGATCAGAAGCTGCAGGATCTGGCCGCCCAGGCCGATCATGAGGGCAACCGCAAGGGCGAAGAGCCGTACCGCCTGGCCGTGTCCTACATCCGCGCCCGCGTGTTTGCTACCGCTACCCAGATCGGCACCTTCCACCATGCGCTGCACGACGTGGCACGCGCGCCGGTGTACCAGAACGCCAGTGATCTCGAGACCGATCTCGATACCGTATACAACTCGTTGCGCTCGCACGGTGCCACCAAGCTGGCCGGCGGCCGCCTGCGCCGCCTGCTGCGTTGCGTGTCGGTGTTCGGCTTCCATCTGGCGCCGATCGACATGCGCCAGAACTCGGGCATCCACGACCGGGTGATGGCCGAGCTGTTCGACAAGGCTGGCCTCGAGGATTACCTGGCGCTCGATGAGCACAGCCGCCGCAAGGTGCTGCTGCGCGAGCTGGCCAGCCCGCGCCCGCTGATCTGCCCGTATGTCGACTACACCGCGGAAACGCAGAAGGAAATCGACATCCTGCATGCCGCCGAAGCGATGCAGTCCAAGTACGGCGAGGCTGTGCTGCCGAACTACATCATCTCCAACTGCGAATCGGTGTCCGACATCCTGGAAGTCGCGGTACTGATGAACGAGGTTGGCATCGTCCAGCTGGCGCCGACCGTCCGTTGCAAGATCAATATCATCCCGCTGTTCGAGATGATCGGCGACCTGCGCGGCTGCAACCAGATCATGGCCGAGCTGTTCGCCATTCCGCAGTGGCGCCAGCTGCTCGGTGCCCGTGACCTGGTGCAGGAAGTGATGCTGGGCTACTCGGATTCCAACAAGGACGGCGGCTATCTCACGTCCAACTGGGAGCTGTACAAGGCTGAGCTGAACCTGGTGAAGGTGTTCGAGGATGCCGGCTTCAAGATGCGGCTGTTCCATGGCCGCGGCGGCACCGTCGGCCGCGGTGGTGGTCCGGCCTACGACGCGGTACGCGCCCAGCCGCCGGGTTCGGTCAATGGCCAGATCCGCATCACCGAGCAGGGTGAGGTGATCGCCGCCAAGTATGCCGACCGCGAAGTCGGTCGCCGCAACCTGGAAATCCTGATTGCCGCTACGCTGGAAGCGAGCTACGACACCTGGCCGGAGAACTTCGATCCGGAGGAGCGTCGCCGCCTGATGGAAGGGCTGAGCCTGCGCGCCTACCAGGCCTATCGCGACCTCGTATTTGCCACGCCGGATTTCATCACTTATTTCCGCGAAGCAACGCTGATCAACGAGATCCCCAATCTCAACATCGGTTCGCGCCCCGCCGCCCGCCGCAACACCAATTCGATCGCCGATCTGCGTGCGATCCCGTGGGTGTTCTCGTGGAGCCAGTGCCGCCTGATGCTGCCGGGCTGGTACGGTTTCGGCACCGCCATCGCCGAATATCTGAAGGACAAGGGCGAAGAGGGCGTGGAAGTGCTGCGCGAGCTCTATCAGAGCTGGCCATTCTTCCAGGTCACCATCTCCAATATGGAAATGGTGCTGGCCAAATCGGACATCAACATCGCCGCCCGCTACGCCGAGCTGGTGAACGACCAGGACATCGCACGGCGCATCTTTGGCCGAATCAAGGACGAATGGCAGCGTTCGGTCGACGCGGTACGCGCAATCACCGGCCACGACGAACTGCTGGGTGACAACCCGATGCTGGCGCGCAGCCTGGACAACCGCCTGCCGTATCTTGATCCGCTCAACCATCTGCAGGTGGAGCTGCTCAAACGCCTGCGCGGTGGTGACGAAAGCGAAGAACTGCGCCACGCAGTGCACCTCACCATCAACGGCATTGCCGCTGGCTTGCGCAACAGCGGTTGAGCTGCCGGTTTCCGTGGTTCGCAAAAGGCCCGCCTGCATGGTGGGCCTTTTGCTTTGGGCCGTAGGCGCGGGCGCAGCTGCAACGTATCATCGGCGGATGCCTCGTCTGATTGCCTTCATCAGCCTGCTCGCGCTGCCGCTTGCCGTGCCCGCCAAGGGCGTGCCCGCGCATTTTGGCGACCAGATGGAGGCAGCGCTCACCTGCCGCTCGGAGTTCTCGCCGCTCTACTGGCAGGATTACTTCAAGCAACACCTCGGCACGCCGCTGCGAACCTGGGGCGAGGCTGAATGGTTCGACTCGCAAGGGGCGCAGCTCGGGGGCAACAGCAGCAAGGAAGTGTTCGTCAACGTGGCCAGTAGCGGTGCGCTGATGGTGGGCGCCCTGTTCACCAGCAAGGTCGACGTGGTGAAGCGCAATATCGAGCAGCGGCTTTCCATCACGTTCGAGCCGGTGCCCGGCCCCTATCCGCGCTACCTCACCCGGTTCGGCAGTGTCCTCGTCGGCCTCTCCAATGACCACACCAAGTGGTATTGCGCCCGTTGGCATCTGGGCAATCGCCCCTGAACTGCCCGTCAGTACCCGTTGCCTACCTTGTTGCCGTGCATGGGTGCTGCTGTTGTGTGCCCGCTAATACCAGTGAGCACTGCTTTTTTGTCAGCTCAGAGCTGAACGCTCGCTGCATATTCTCCACCGCTCCAAGAATTACTGATTTCTAATGCAGTTTTGCTGCGTTGGGTTTGTGTAAGTAAATTTGGCTAAGACCAATTTGCGGACATACCACTTACACTGCAGTTCGTCGGCGACAGGCGGAAAATTCACGTAGTGCACTACGAAGAAACTACATATTTCGGCGCTGATTTTCTACATCAGACGTTGATAATGTTGCGGTGCAAAATGGTGCGTTTTTCGCAATTTTCCTAGGTTCTTGCCGGTGCTGGGCTGGGCATATTGCGGTGCGGCATGCATGTTGTCGGTGCAGTGCGTAGTCTTTCTTTCTTGTAAGCAAAAAGGATAAAAGGCCGCCTGTTGCGATGGGCGGCGTCAGGGTTGACACCAGTTGGGGCATGGGCGGTAATGCAAGCGTGTCGACGCCGAGTGGCCGCCCAGCCAGTTCGGTACCCGCCCAGATGACAGTTGAGCCTTTCTATATGCTGACGTATCTGCGTTAGGGTAAAGACCAGTGGATGCGCGTGAATAACGCCAAATAAAAGAGGATGGAGACCCTTAGATGTCGCAAATCAATCGCTTCGCAATTGCTGCACTCCCGGCTGCGCTGATCGCAGCTCATGCTTTCGCAGCGTACCCGGTATGGCAGGAAGGCAATACCTATGCCGCCGGTACCTTCGTGAGCTACAACGGCAAGGACTACCAGGCTCAGGTCACGCACACCGCTTATGTAGGCGCGAACTGGAATCCGGCCGCCACCCCGACGCTGTGGAAGGAAGTTGGCACTTCGACCAACCCGACCCCGACGCCGGTTGCTGCCACCCCGACACCGGTTTCGGCTACCCCCACCCCGGTCGTCGCCACCCCGACACCGAAGCCCGCAACCCCGACGCCTGCTACTGCCACGCCGACCCCGGCTGGCCAATATCCGGCTTGGAGCGCCAGCGGTGTTTACACCCAAGGCAACCGCGTTGTTTATCAAGGCGTGGTGTACGAAGCCCAGTGGTGGACCCAGGGTGACAATCCGGCCCAGAGCGGCTCGTGGGGTGTATGGCGCGTAGTCGGCGGCAACCCGGTTACCGCTACTCCGACGCCGGTCGCTGCAACGCCGACCCCGGTTGTCGCAACGCCGACCCCGGTCGTGGCTACCCCGACGCCGAAGCCCGCCACACCGACCCCGGTTGTTGCTACTCCGACGCCGGTCGCTGCAACGCCGACCCCGGTTGGTCCGACCCCGACCCCGGTTACCCCGAGCGCAGGCACCAAGCAAGTCGGTTCGTACTTCGCCCAGTGGGGTGTGTATGGCCGTGACTACCAAGTGGCCGACATCATCACCAGCGGCTCGGCTCCCAAGCTGACCTTCATCAACTACGCCTTCGGTAACGTCTACCAGAAGAACGGCGGCTACGAGTGCGACATCCTGACCCGTACCGAAGCCGGCAATGGCGATGGCGGCGATGCATGGGCCGACTTCGGCATGACGCCGAAGCGCCGTGTCGACCCGGCTGATACCATCAAGTGGGACGACAAGCTGGCCGGTAACTTCCGCGAATTCAAGGCGCTGAAGGCCAAGCACCCGAACATCAAGATGTTCATCTCGCTGGGCGGCTGGACTTGGTCCAAGTGGTTCTCCAACGCGGCCAAGACCGACGCACTGCGCAAGCAACTGGTGAAGAGCTGCATCGACATTTACATCAAGGGCAACCTGCCGGTGGTCGATGGTCGCGGTGGCGCAGGTGCTGCAGCCGGCGTGTTCGACGGTATCGACATCGACTGGGAATTCCCGGGCGTGCAGGGCTTCGGCTACAACACCGTGGACGCAGCGGATGGCAAGAACTACGAACTGCTGCTGGCCGAGTTCCGCAAGCAGCTGGACGAGCTGGGTGCCACCACTGGCAAGCACTATCCGCTGACCATCGCCATCGGTATGGGCAAGGACAAGATCGATCAGATCAATGCCGGCGCCCTGGCTGCGAAGCTGGATTGGATCAACATGATGACGTACGACTACAACGGTGGCTGGAGCCTTGAGCAGACCAACTTCCAGTCGCACCTGTATCGTGATCCGGCGTCGCCGAACGACGCGTGCAGCGGTACCGGTACTTGCTACAACGGCCGCAGCCTGGTGTCGTACTACAACACGGACGATGGCGTTGCTCAACTGCTGGCGCAAGGCGCACCGGCGAACAAGCTGGTACTGGGTCTGCCGTTCTACGGTCGTGGCTGGACTGGCGTGCCGAACGTCAACAACGGTCTGTACCAGAAGCCGACTGGCGCCGCTCGCGGCACCTACGAGGCTGGCATCGAGGACTACAAGGTGCTGAAGAACGCAGCCGGTACCGTGTACGTCCACCCGGTGACCAAGCAGTCCTACAAGTATGACGGCACCAACTGGTGGTCGTATGACACCCCGGCCGTGATCCAGACCAAGGTGGATTACGCCAAGGCCAAGGGTCTGGGTGGTGTGTTCAGCTGGGAACTGGATGGTGATACCACCAACGGTGAACTGATGAACGTCATGGGCAACATGAACAAGTAATACCAAGCAACAATAACAGCAGTACTTGATTAACCCTCCCGCTCGCGGGGGGGTTTTTTATTGCCGTTCGTTTTGTACTTGAACAATGGTTTAGGCTGTTTTGCGGGCAAATGAGGTGCAATGCATCGTCGTTGAAATGGCGAGGCGATTGGCGTAATCACTGCATTTGTCCGTGTTTTTCGACCGCTTGGGTCGGGCGCTATGCTGGCCGGATGGGGGTGCGACGAAAGGTCGTTTTTGCGTGATTGGCGGGGGAACGAATAAGGAAACGATTGTTGATTTTGCCTTCCCGAAGTTTGATGATTCCCTTAATCCTGCAAAAAGCAGACCGCACTGTTTGAGCAGATTTTGCAGCGGGATGAGATGGAAATGATTAAATAATAAAATTATTTAAGTTGTTGATTTGTAAATAATTTATTGATTGTCGTTTTCATGTTGATGTGCTGTTCGTATTGAGTCAATTTGGTCAGGTTAATTGATGTTTTGTTGGCGGAATATCGCTGGGTGTGAAAATAGAAATGATAAAAATATCGGGTCTGGGGCGCTTTGTTGTGGTGCAGCAGGATTCGGTGGCGGCGGGAAAAAGAAAAATCAGGGATTCCCGCCGAAAATGTTGCGATGCAATATAAGTTTGGGGCATTGAAAGTGCGTCCCGTCGCAAAGGTTTTTGCCGTAACGCGGAGAGAGTGTGGCGCGGCAATCTGGAAGTCGGTGCCTGTGGGCGCCGTATCACGGCAAGCCAGTCGATTGGCCTGCATGAACGCCCCCGTGCGGTGCGCGGGGTAGACCAGAACTGCGGTCCAGCGCCCAACGGCGCGTGCGATCGCGTAGAGGAAGGATGAAGACCTATGTTTAGCAAGGCTCACGGGCAAGTTCGCAATGCCCTGCTGGCGTCGCTGATGGCACTGGCCGTCAACGCCTACGCCGCTGAATGGGCGGAAGGCAACACCTACACCGCCGGTACCGTCGTGCAATACCAAGGCAAGAACTACCAGGCCCTGGTCACCCATACCGCCTATGCCGGCACCAACTGGAACCCGGCGTCGACCCCGACGCTGTGGAAGGAAGCCGGTGGTTCGGTGACACCGTCGCCGGCTACGCCGACCCCTGTGACGCCTGCACCGGTCACCCCGGTTCCTGTCACCCCAGCCCCCGTGACGCCGGTACCGGTCACTCCGGCTCCGACCGCCTGCTATCCGACCTGGACCAGCGGCGGCGTGTACACCGGTGGCCAACGCGTCACCTACAACAACGTGAACTACGAAGCCAAGTGGTGGACCCAGGGCGACAACCCGGCCCAATCCGGCGAGTGGGGCGTGTGGAAGAACCTCGGTAACTGCGTGGGCGGCCCGACCCCCGTGCCGGTGACCCCGGTGCCTGTGACGCCGGTTCCGGTCACTCCGGTGCCCGTGACCCCGGTACCGGTTACCCCTGTGCCTGTGACTCCCGGTCCGGTGACCCCGGTTCCGGCAGGTGCCCGTCAAGCCGGTGCCTACTTCGCCCAGTGGGGCGTGTACGGCCGTGGCTACGAAGTGGCCGACATCGCCAGCTCCGGCGCCGCTGCCAAGCTGACCTTCATCAACTACGCCTTCGGTAACCTCTACCAGAAGAACGGCGGCTACGAGTGCGCGACCGGCATCGACAAGCTGGAAGCAGGTGCAACCAACCCGAGCGCACCGGATGCCGGTACCGGTGGCGACGCCTGGGCCGACTACGGTCGTACTCCGACTCGCCTGGTCGATCCGAGCAAGCCGTACACCTGGGATTCACCGATCGCCGGTAACTTCGGTGAATTGAAGGCGCTGAAGGCCAAGTACCCTCAGCTCAAGGTGTTCATCTCGCTGGGCGGCTGGACCTGGTCCAAGTGGTTCTCGGCTGCGGCCAAGACCGATGCGCTGCGCAAGCAACTGGTGAGCTCGTGCATCGACAACTTCATCAAGGGCAACATCGCCAGCTACAGCGGTCGTGGCGGTCCTGGCACTGCAGCCGGGGTGTTCGACGGTATCGATATCGACTGGGAATTCCCGGCCGTGATCGGCCAGCCGTACAACACCGTGGCGCCGGAAGACAAGCAGAACTTCACGCTGTTGCTGGCTGAGTTCCGCAAGCAGCTCGACGCACTGGGTGGCAGCCACAAGTACCTGACCGTGGCGATCGGCGCAGGCAAGGACAAGATCGATCAGACCGAGCCGGCCAAGTACAGCCAGTACCTCGACTGGATCAACGTGATGACCTACGACTATCACGGTGGCTGGGACGCACAAGGCCCGACCAACTTCCAGTCGCACCTGTACCCGGATCCGGCTGATCCGACCGTTGGCGTGGCACGCACCTACAACACCGACGACGCGATCAACGCGCTGCTCGCCGCAGGTGCCCCGGCCAACAAGCTGATCGTCGGTATCCCGTACTACGGTCGTGGCTGGACTGGCGTGGCCAACGTCAACAACGGTCTGTACCAGTCGGCTACCGGCCCGGCTCGCGGCACCTACGAAGCAGGTATCGAGGACTACAAGGTGCTGAAGAATGCAGCCGGCACCGTGCATGTCCACCCGGTGACCAAGCAGTCGTACAAGTTCGATGGCTCGAACTGGTGGTCGTACGACACCCCGGCCGTGATCCAGACCAAGATCGACTACGTGAAGGCCCGTGGTCTGGGTGGTCTGTTCAGCTGGTCGCTCGACGGCGATCTGAACGGCGAACTGACCGGTGTGATGTCCGGCGTACGCTAAGCAGTACCCAAGCCCCTTCCCGCCCGGGAAGGGGCTTTTTCAATCCAGGCGTCGGTACAGGCGCCGGTTACCAAAGTTGCCCGCCATCCAGGGCGACGGCCAGGGCCGGCCGAGTGTGGGGCCGCGGCCGGCGTACACCGGGTGCGTAGGTGCGACTCAACCTCGATGGAGTGAGCAATGGAAATGAAGCACCGAACCAGCCGTGCGTTGGCCATGGGCCTCGTCGTGCTGTTGGCCAGCGTGGGGCTGTATGCCGCACCGTGGGCCGAAGGCAGTACCTATGCCGCGGGTACGGTAGTCGAGTACAACGGCAAGAGCTATCAGGCGTTGGTGACGCACACCGCCTACGCCGGCGCGGGCTGGAACCCTGCCGCCACCCCGACGCTGTGGAAGGAAGTAAGCGCACCGACCCCGACGCCGGCCACGCCCAGCCCGACCCCGGTAACACCGACGCCTAAACCCGTGACCCCCACGCCGGTTTCGCCGACCCCGACCAACCCGACGCCGGTGGTCAGCCCCACCCCCGTGACCCCGACGCCCACCTTGGTGCCGTCGCCTGTCACGCCGACCCCGGTCACCGGCAGCTGCCCGGTCTGGGCGGCCGGCCTTTCCGTGGCCGCTGGCAAGTCGGTGCTGTACCTGGGCAAGAGCTACAAGGCCCTCGTCACCCATACCGCGCAGACCGGCTGGGAGCCGGCCAGCGTACCGTCGCTGTGGCAGCCCGACACCGCCTGCGGCGGCAGCTCGCCCACTCCGATCCCCGGCGGTCCGACCCCGGCGCCGCTACCGACCACGCCGTTCTGCGCGCCGGAATGGGTAGCGACCAAGATTTACCCGAAGGGCAAGGTTGTCGGCTACAAGGGCGCTGCGTATGAGGCGCTGGTCGACACCTATGCCATCCCGCCGGACAGCACCGTCTACACCAACCAGTGGAGGCTGGTGGGCGTGCCCAACGGTGATCTGTGCCCGGTGACCGTGCCGAACAACATCAACTACGGTGTCGCCCAGCCGGTCGGCGGCAATGCCAAGGCCGGCAACGTGCGCGCCTCGGCTGCAATCTCGGCTGCGCGCATCTCGAACTCCGCATCGACTGCACCGTCCGGTACCCGTGGCGGCATCAACCCGGCCACCGATCCGGGCGGCAACCATCCCGGCTTTGACGCCGATACCGGCGGCCGTGTCGCCAAGCTGCCGCCCGGCACGCTGGCGATGCAGCACAACGCCTACACCCAGGAAGTCGGCACCGAAACCGTGGCCTACCTCGGCGACTGGGCGATCTATGGCCGTCGCTACGACTTCTCCAAGCTGCCGGTGAAGAACCTCAACCGTCTGGTCTATGGCTTTGCCGGCATCTGCTTCCCGGCCGCCAAGAACACCCAGGACCCGGGCTTCCCGACCACCGCGCCGGCTGCCGTCAACCGCACCTGCGGCCTGGGCACCACCAAGCTGCCGGATGGCGCGATGGCGATGGCCGATTACGAAGCCGCGTTCCTGCGCAACCAGCCGGGCGGCCAGACCGCCAAGATCTCGGGCATCGAGGGCATGTACGAGATCGGCAAGGATGACGTCGGTGGCGTGTTCGGCGTGCTGTACAACCTCAGGAAGGCCAATCCGCACCTGAAGCTGGATTTGTCGGTCGGCGGCTGGACGCTGTCCGAGGGCTTCCCGTGGATGGCCTCGGATCCGACGCGTCGCAAGGTGTTCGTCGATTCCATCGTCGCCTTCCTCGAGCGCTATGACTTCGACGGCATCGACATCGACTGGGAATACCCGGCCAGCGACGGTGCAGTTCCCGGCATGGCCCGCCCGGATGATCCGCAGACCTACCTGCAGCTGGTGAAGGACCTGCGCGCCGCGATGGATTGGCTCGGCAAGAAGACCGGCAAGACCTATCGCCTGTCCTCGGCCATTCCGGCAACCCAGGGCAAGCTCGACAAGATCGACTGGGTGGAAGTCAGCAAGTACCTCGATCGTCTCTACGTGATGACCTATGACCTGACCGGGGCATGGGAGCGCAACATCAGCCATCACACCCCGCTCTACAACAACCCGAACGCCGACGGTTCGTCCACCGGTACTTCGGCCAGCTGGGCGATCGAGTACCTGAACAGCAAGTATGGCGTGCCGTTCAACAAGATGATGATCGGCGTGGCCAACTACCATCGTGCCAAGGCCATCCTGCCGGGCGACATCACCGAGTACACCAACGGCCTGAAGGGGAATTCCACCTTCGGTGACCCGAACTGGACCGGTGCCGCCTTCATCACCGGCATCGCCGGCGTAGGTTCGTGGGAAGCCGGCGTGGTCGAAGGCTATGACCTTTACCAGAACTATCTGGACAAGGACATCAAGCCGCGCAATGGCTACCACCTGTATACCGACGTGTTGTCCAACGCCGATTTCCTGGTGAACCCGATCGGTACTGCTGGCTGGTCGTACATCTCGATCGAAACGCCGCGCACCGCCGGCCTCAAGGCGCAGTACGCCAAGGACAAGAAGCTCGCGGGCGTGTTCTTCTGGCAGGTGGAGCAGGACAACGGCTACAACACCAACGCCGTGAACCACGTGCTGGGGAATAGCCTAGTGAGCGATGTGGCCGATGGCAAGCCGCGTGACCAGATCGCCACGTGCGGCGAGAACGTGACGGTGGCCCAGTGCCAGGACCTGATCAAGAGCATCAAGTAATGATGTAAGTGCCCAAGCCCCGTCCAGTCGGACGGGGCACGGGTTTTTGTAGTGCAACAAGAAGGAGATGGAGAGTGCTTTTCACGAACAAACTGATGACTCGCCTGATCGCGGCAGCCGTGCTGGCCGGTGGCGTGATGGCCGCCCATGCCGCACCGGCATGGCAGGAAGGCAACACCTATGCCGCCGGTACCGTGGTGACCTACAACGGTCGCGACTACCAGTCGCTGGTGACGCATACCGCCTACGTCGGCGCCAACTGGAACCCGGCTGGCACCCCCACGCTGTGGAAGGACCTGGGCGCGACCACCGGTGGCACGCCGACCCCGTCGCCGGCCACCCCGACGCCGACCCCGATCGGTGCGACCCCCACCCCGGTGGTGGCCACGCCGACGCCGGCCGTTGCCACACCGACCCCGGCACCGACCACCTGCTACACCGCGTGGGGTAGCAGCACTGTCTACACCGGTGGCCAGCGTGTCACCTACAACGGCGTGAACTATGAAGCCAAGTGGTGGACGCAGGGCGACAACCCGGCGCAATCGGGTGACTGGGGTGTATGGAAGAACATCGGCAACTGTGGTGGTGGCTCGCCCACCCCGACACCGACGCCGAAGCCGGCCACCCCGACGCCGACCCCGGTAGGCCCGACGGCCACCCCGACCCCGGTCGGTCCGACCCCGTCGCCGACCCCAGTGGGCCCGACGCCGACGCCGGGTAGCGATGGTCTGCCCAAGCGCGTGCTGGTTGGCTATATGCACACCAGCTTTGCCAACGGCTCGGGTTACATCCGTATGAACGACATTTCGGATGCCTGGGACATCATCAACCTGTCGTTTGCCGAGCCGACTTCGGCCACGTCCGGCCAAGTTGCCTTCAAGCTGTGCCCGGCCACCGAATGCCCGAACGTGGAATCGGAAGCCGAGTTCATGGCGGCAATCAAGGCCAAGCAGGCCAAGGGCAAGAAGGTACTGATCTCGATCGGCGGCGCCAACGGCCAAGTGCGTCTGGAAAGCCCATCTGCCGCGACCGCCTTCGTCAATTCGGTGTCGAGCATCATCGACAAGTACGGTTTGGACGGTCTGGATGTCGACTTCGAAGGCCACTCGCTCGAGCTCAACGCCAATGACAACGATGTCGCCAACCCGACTTCGCCGGTGATCGTCAACCTGATCAGCGCGCTGAAGCAGCTCAAGGCCAAGTACGGCAGCAAGTTCGTGCTGACCATGGCCCCCGAGACCTTCTTCGTGCAGCTGGGCTACAGCTTCTACGGCGGCAACTGCCTTGGTTGCGATCGTCGCGCCGGTGCCTACCTGCCGGTGATCTACGCGATGCGCAACGATCTGACGCTGCTCCACGTGCAGGACTACAACTCGGGCCCGATCACCGGTCTCGACGGCCAGTACCACACCATGGGCAACGCCGATTTCCACGTGGCGATGACCGACATGTTGCTGAAGGGCTTCAAGGTTGCAGGCACCAACTTCCAGTTCCCGGCGCTGCGCCAGGAGCAGGTGGCGTTCGGTCTGCCGGCCAACGGCAATGCCGGCGGTGGCTTCACCAGTGTTGCGGAAGTGCACAAGGCGCTCGATTGCCTGATCAAGGGTACCAACTGCGGCAGCTACAAGCCGTCGGCTTCGTACCCGAACATGCGCGGCCTGATGACGTGGTCGATCAACTGGGACAAGTTCAACAACTTTGAATTCTCGACCCAGCATCGTGCGTACTTCAACGCGCTGCAGTAAGCCATAGAGCAGGGGCAGTACCCGGCCCGGCCTTGAGCCGGGCCGCAATTAAAAATAAAGCAAGAAGAAGCGGGCTCCCGGCAACGGGAGCCCCATCCCACAGAAGATGGAGACTGAAATGACACAACCAAGCAAGCGCCCGATGCGCATGCTGGCGGGGTTGTTGTTGGCCGCCACCATGCTCGCCGCCCATGCCGCCCCCGCGTGGCAGGAAGGCAATACCTATACCGCAGGCACCGTGGTGACCTACAACGGCCGCGACTATCAGGCGACGGTGACACACACCGCCTATGTCGGTGCCAACTGGAACCCGGCGAGCACGCCGACGCTATGGCAGGACCTCGGCCCCAACAACGCGACGCCGACGCCCTATGTGACGGTCACGCCGATCACGCCGCCGCCGACGCCGTGCCCCACCTGCAACGACACGCCCCGTCCATCGCTGACGCCGGTCACGCCGGTCGTCACGCCGCCGATTACCCCGGTGACCCCGGTCACTGGCGGCTGCAAGGCCGCCTGGGTCAGTGGCAATGTCTACACCGGTGGCAACCAGGTCAGCTACGCTGGCGTGAACTACGAAGCCAAGTGGTGGACCCAGGGCGACAACCCGTCCCAGTCTGGCGACTGGGGCGTGTGGAAGTCGCTGGGCAACTGCGGCGGCGTATCGCCGACGCCAACGGCAACGCCTACTCCGACGTCCACTCCCACGCCTACCGGCGTGACCCAGATTCCGCAGCAGCTGCCCGCGGGTACGCCGGTCAGCATGACCACGACCTTCAGCGAAACAACTGCGCGCACGGTCTCGGTGAGCTGGCGAGTCGATGCGAGCGCGCTTGGCTTTACCCCGGCACGTTGGTACGTGCTCGCCGGCTATACCAACAGCCATCCGGCACTGGAAAGCACGTCGATCTACGTTGCCGATGACTTCGTCAACAACCGTGCTGCCTATGGCGGTTTCGGTGCGATCAACAACCTGCAGAACGGCACCTATTCCTACTACGTGAAGGTCTGCTCGGCCGACTTCTCCAAGTGCGGCAACGGTCCGGTGCAGAACGTGACGGTCACCGGTACGGTCACGCCGACACCGACGGTGAGCCCGACGCCGACCACCACACCGTGCCCGATTCCTACTGGCATTCCCGGTGCTACCGCCGAGCGCATTGGTGATTGCAAGTGGCGCTGGAATCCGGTTGGCCGGAACGTCGAGTTCGAGCAGGCCCAAGTGGCCATCGACGGCGTCATGGCAGAAGGTGTTGGCCGCTTTGTCACCAACTGGCGCTTGAACGGCGCAACCTTCGCCGGTGGCAGCAGCAATGTGCCGAGCACATGGCGGTTGTTCTTCAACGACGGTTATGCACTTGGCGACGCGATCACGGCCGATGGCGCGTCCTATGTCAGCAGCAAGGTCACTGGCAACTGGGCGCCCAGCTTCGTGATCCAGGTCTGCGCTGCGGGCTATAGCAATTGCGTAGTGAGCTCGCCGATCACCCCGGTGACATTGCCAGTAACGCCGACCCCCACGCCCACTCCGGTCACCGGTGATGGTCTGCCGAAGCACGCACTGATTGGCTACTGGCACAACTTCACCAACCCGTCGGGCCCGACCATCCGCATCCGCGACGTGTCGGACGACTGGGACGTGATCATGCTGTCGTTCGGTGAAGACGGTGGCAACGGTGCAGTGACCTTCACGCTGGACCCGAACGGCGGCACCGAGGCCGAGTTCATCGCCGACATCGCCGCCAAGCGCGCCAAGGGCAAGAAGGTCGTGCTGTCGCTGGGTGGCCAGGAAGGCCGGATGACGCTGAACACCCGCGAGAACGTGACCAACTTCGTCAACAGCCTGCACGGCATCATCAACAAGTACGGCCTGGATGGCATCGACCTCGACCTGGAAAGCGGCGCAGGCGTGGTGCTCGGCACCCCGATCATCAACAACCTGATCACCGCGATGAAGGAACTGAAGGCCAAGGTCGGCCCGACGTTCTACCTGTCGATGGCACCGGAACACCCGTACGTGCAGGGTGGCTACGTCGCCTACTCGGGCATCTGGGGCGCCTACCTGCCGATCATCGACGGTCTGCGTGACGACCTGAACATGATCCACGTGCAGTACTACAACAACGGCGGCCTCTACAGCCCGTACGCCAACGGCGCACTGAACGAAGGCACCGTGGATGCGCTGGTGGGTGGTTCGCTGATGCTGATCGAAGGCTTCAAGACGGTGGGCGGCACGGGCTGGGAGTTCAAGGGCCTGCGTCCGGATCAGGTGGCATTCGGCGTACCGAGCGGCTCGCGGTCGGCCAACACCGGCTTCGTGACCTCGGCGACGGTGTCGAGCGCGCTGAACTGCCTGACCAAGTTGCAGAACTGCGGCACGGTGAAGCCGAAGCAGGCGTACCCGACATACCGTGGTGTGATGACGTGGTCGATCAACTGGGATCGCACGGACGGCTTTAACTTCTCGAAGCCGACCAAGGCTGCGCTGAACGCGTTGCCGTAATGAAGTGAGCAGTACCCAGGCCCGGCGGTTGCCGGGCCTGACCCACCCGGCACAGATCGGGTCAGGTTAGATGCGGCACCTGGCAAACCGGGGCCGCCCCCGCCAGGGGTAAAGCATGGAGAGTGATCGATGATGACGCATACCCAGGCGATGGCGCCGGTGCACGCTGCCGGCTCGTTTCCGGCAACCGTGCCGCCATTCAGCCGCGCCGTGCCGACTGTGCGCCGGCCCGCATCTTGCGGGCAGCTTCGCCACACGGCACCCGTCGCTGCTTCATCCCCGTTTCGTGCAAGCGCCGCTGCGCGCGAGGCGTATCGGCACGACTCCCCAATCTGGGGCAGCCCGCATTGCATGAGCCCAAATCTGGGCTTGCCGACGCGATGAACAAGCGTAATCGCACGGTGGTTTTCCGCTGCATGGCCGCTGGCAACGATGCCGTTCCAGCTGGCGTGGCGGCCCGTGCCTGCTGGCTTGTCCGGCGGCTCCCCAAGAACGCAATCGACAAAGTAGCCGGGCATCGTTCCGGCGCTCCCGAGCAATCGGGCTGTGGCATGAATCCTGCATTGGATCGGCCATGGCGCGACCGCATCCTGGTGCCGAGCGTTGCCTCGGCCGGGATTTCGTCTGAGACCATGAGATGGAGGAAGAAGCAATGCAACACCAACCCACGCGCCTGATGCGCCTGCTGGCCGCCGTTGTATTCGCCAGCGGCGTGATGGCTGCTCATGCCGCGCCGGCATGGCAGGAAGGCACCACCTACACCGCGGGTACCGTGGTGAGCTACAACGGCCACGATTACCAGGCCCTGGTCACCCATACCGCCTACGTCGGCACCAACTGGAACCCGGCAGCGACCCCGACGCTGTGGAAGGATCTGGGCACCACCACCGGCACCAATCCGACCCCGACTCCGGTGCCGGCCACCCCGACGCCGACGCCTGTCGTGGCCACGCCCACCCCGGTGGGCGCCACCCCGACACCGGTCGTGGCCACGCCGACCCCGGCACCGACCACCTGCTACGCCGCCTGGGCTGCAGGCAATGTCTACACCGGCGGCCAGCGCGTCACCCACAACGGGGTGAACTACGAGGCCAAGTGGTGGACGCAGGGCGACAACCCGGCGCAATCGGGTGACTGGGGCGTCTGGAAGAATGTCGGCAACTGTGGCGGCGGCACGCCGACCCCGGTGACGCCGAGCCCGGTCAGCCCGACTCCGACGCCGGTGAGCCCGACCCCGGTCACGCCGGTGACGCCGACGCCGTCCGGCGCATACCGCTTCGCGCCGTACATCGATGTCAGCGGCGCAATGGACCTGTCTGCCTGGGCGCAAGCCACCGGTGGCCGTTATGTCACGCTGGCGTTCTACAACTCGGCTGGCGGGTGCAACGGTGGCTGGCCGGCCGGCGAAGGCACGGTGCTGAGCCAGGCCAACGCACTGAAGAACTTCGGCGGCAACGTGATCGTCGCTTCGGGTGGCTGGAACGCCAGCGATATCGTGCGCAGCTGCGCCGACCCGGCGGCGATTGCCACCGTGTACGAGAACGTGCTGGAACGCTTCGGCACCAACCGCCTCGACCTTGATCCGGAAAACGCCCCGGGCAATAACAACCTGGAAGTCGCCCTGGTCGATCGCCGCAATGCCGCGATCAAGATCCTGCAGGATCGCTTCAAGGCCAAGGGCAAGAACGCCGTGATCTCCTACACGCTGGCGGTCAACCCCAATGGTGGCTTCAACGCCGAAAACCTCTACGTGCTGCAATCGGCCAAGGCGGCCGGCGTGGAAGTGGGCATCGTCAATCCGATGATCATGGATTACTACGATGGCGTTTCCGGCAACCAGATGGGCGCACGCTCGATCCAGGCGCTGCAAGGGGTACATGCCCAGATCAAGGCACTGTGGCCTGGCAAGACCGATGCCCAGTACTGGGGCATGATGAGCGCCACCGCGATGATCGGTCAGAACGACACCCCGGCCGAGGTGTTCACGCTGGCCGATGCGCGTCAGGTACGTGACTTCGGCAAGCAGCAGGGCATGGCGATGATGGCGTTCTGGTCGCTGGGCCGTGACAACGGCAACTGCGCCGGCAACTCCACCGCCAACTGGCAGTGCAGCGGCATCGCACAAGCCCAGTGGGACTTCAGCAAGATCTTCAACGCATTCTGATGAGTCGCGACGGGCGCCGCGCTGAGCGGCGCTCGTCGGTGCGTTGAAAGCAGTGGCCTTACATGCCGACCTGCACGGACCTGGTCCAGCGCAATCCGGGCCAGGTTTTCTCTGGTGAGCGGCTGCTTTTTCCGGATGATCGGAGGGGGCACAAACCGCATTGTTTTTTCTTATACACAATCGTTTTGTAGTCGATTGACAGAGCTTACAAGCCGGCGTAAACAGGCACTACACAGATGCGTCGAAGCTGGCGTGTCTTCAGTTCATAACAGTCCAAATCATGGATGGAGGATGTGCAATGAAAGTACGTTTCACGCCCCGCGTGAGCCGGCTCTTGGCCGCGCTCGTCGTCAGCTGCGGTATCTTCGCTGCCCACGCCGCTCCGGCCTGGCAGGAAGGCACCACCTACACTGCTGGCACTGTGGTGACTTATAACGGCAAGGACTACCAAGCCCTCGTCACCCACACCGCCTACGTCGGCACCAACTGGAACCCGGCTTCGACCCCGACGCTGTGGAAGGAAACCGGCACCAGCTCGGCCACGCCGACCCCGTCGCCTGCCACCCCGACACCGCGCCCGGCCACGCCGACCCCCGTTGTCGCCACGCCGACCCCGGTGGTCAGCACCCCGACGCCGGCCCCGACCAGCTGCTACGCCACCTGGTCGAGCACCGCGGTCTATACCGGTGGCCAGCGCGTCACCTACAACGGCGTGAACTACGAGGCGCGCTGGTGGAGCCAGAACAACACCCCGAACCCGACCGACGAGTGGGGCGTGTGGAAGAACCTCGGCAACTGCGGTAGCGGCACCCCGGCTACGCCGACGCCGAAGCCGGCCACCCCGACGCCGACGCCGGTTGTCAGCACCCCGACTCCGGTGACCCCGACCGTGACGCCGTCGCCGGTTACCCCGACGCCGGTCACGCCGACCCCGATCCCTGGTGCCGACGGTCTGCCGAAGCACGCACTGATTGGCTACTGGCACAACTTCACCAACCCGTCGGGCCCGACCATCCGCATCCGCGACGTGTCGGACGACTGGGACGTGATCATGCTGTCGTTCGGTGAAGACGGTGGCAACGGTGCAGTGACCTTCACGCTGGACCCGAACGGCGGCACCGAGGCCGAGTTCATCGCCGACATCGCCGCCAAGCGCGCCAAGGGCAAGAAGGTCGTGCTGTCGCTGGGTGGCCAGGAAGGCCGGATGACGCTGAACACCCGCGAGAACGTGACCAACTTCGTCAACAGCCTGCACGGCATCATCAACAAGTACGGCCTGGATGGCATCGACCTCGACCTGGAAAGCGGCGCAGGCGTGGTGCTCGGCACCCCGATCATCAACAACCTGATCACCGCGATGAAGGAACTGAAGGCCAAGGTCGGCCCGACGTTCTACCTGTCGATGGCACCGGAACACCCGTACGTGCAGGGTGGCTACGTCGCCTACTCGGGCATCTGGGGCGCCTACCTGCCGATCATCGACGGTCTGCGTGACGACCTGAACATGATCCACGTGCAGTACTACAACAACGGCGGCCTCTACAGCCCGTACGCCAACGGCGCACTGAACGAAGGCACCGTGGATGCGCTGGTGGGTGGTTCGCTGATGCTGATCGAAGGCTTCAAGACGGTGGGCGGCACGGGCTGGGAGTTCAAGGGCCTGCGTCCGGATCAGGTGGCATTCGGCGTACCGAGCGGCTCGCGGTCGGCCAACACCGGCTTCGTGACCTCGGCGACGGTGTCGAGCGCGCTGAACTGCCTGACCAAGTTGCAGAACTGCGGCACGGTGAAGCCGAAGCAGGCGTACCCGACATACCGTGGTGTGATGACGTGGTCGATCAACTGGGATCGCACGGACGGCTTTAACTTCTCGAAGCCGACCAAGGCTGCGCTGAACGCGTTGCCGTAAGTCCAGGCGTTGCAGTAGCGACGAAACCGGCACGGGTCACCGTGCCGGTTTTTTATTGCCCGGTGCGCCCAGACGGCGGATCGCTGATAATCGCGCTTTCGCCGGAGCGTTCCATGCCGCAAGTCCTCACCGATATCGATCTGACCTCGCGCAACACACTGGGGCTGGCTGCGCGCGCCGCGCACTATGCGGAGATCACGGTGGCCAGCGATGTGGTGGCTTTACGCGCGGATTCGGCGCTTGGTGCAATGTCATGGCGGGTGCTCGGTGGTGGCAGCAACCTGGTGCTGCCCGAGGTGGTGACCGGGCTGGCGCTGCGCGTGGCACTGCCGGGGCGGCGCATCGTCGGCGAGGACGAACACGCGGTCTACGTGGCTGCGGGCGGTGGGGAAACCTGGCACGACTTTGTGCAATGGACGCTGGCGCAGGGCTTGGCAGGGCTGGAGAACCTGTCGCTGATCCCAGGCACCGTGGGGGCCGCGCCGATCCAGAACATCGGCGCCTATGGTGTCGAGGTCAAGGACACGCTGTTCGAGCTGACGGCCCATTCGCTGCACGACGGCGGATCACGCGTGTTTCGCAATGCTGATTGCCGTTTTGGTTACCGCGACAGTGTGTTCAAGCACGGCGAAGCCGATCGCTGGCTGATCGGCGAGGTGGTGTTCCGCCTGCCCAAGGTGGTGACGCTGCACACCGGCTATGGCGATATCGAGCAGGAATTGACTGCTGCTGCCTTGCCGCGCACGCCGCAGGGCGTGGCACAAGCGGTGATCAACGTGCGCCGTCGCAAGCTGCCGGACCCGGCAGTGATCGGCAACGCCGGCAGCTTCTTCAAGAATCCCATCATTCCGATGGCCCAGCGCGACGCACTGCTGGCCGAGCATCCGGCGCTGGTGTCCTACCCGGCGGGCGAGGGGTGCTGCAAGCTGGCTGCCGGCTGGTTGATCGAACAGGCGGGCTGGAAGGGCCGGCGACTCGGCCCGGTCGGCATGTATCAGCAGCAGGCGCTGGTACTGGTGAACCACGGTGGGGCCGCACGGGCCGACGTCGCAGCGCTCACGCAGGCGGTGCAGGCTGATGTGATGGCACGCTTTGGCGTGCCGCTGGAGCCCGAGCCCGTCTGGTGGTGATGCGGCGTGGGTGAGCCCGCGCCCTGCGTTTATGCGTCCTTGTTGCCGAAGAAGCGCTTGGCCGCGGCGAACAGGCCAACGGCACCCAGCGCGATCAGCTTGGCCGACTTGGCGAAGAAGGCGCCCAGCAGCGCGAACAGGCCGAGCTTCTTGGCGCCGACACCGGCGACGAGGGCGGCGAGGCCGTACTCGGCCACCTGATCGGTGTCGGCGTTGAAATCCTGGTAGCGTTTGCCGTCGTTGAAGGCTAGGGCGGCCAACAGCTGTTGTGCTTCCGGTTTTTCAGCTTCCACGCTGTTCATGCCCGTCACCAGGTTCATGCTGATGTAGCCTTCACGACCCAGCGCGTAGGTGTTGTAGTTCACGCCCTGCTCATCACTGGCCTTCCCATCCTTGTTGCGGATATTGGCGGCCCAGACCAGCTGATGGCTGGCGGCGTTGTACGCCGGTTTCTCCACCCAGCCGATCACCTCGAACTCCGCAATGCCGCGCTCGCGTCGCTGCTTGTTGCCTTCCTCGGTGCCGTCCTTGAGGCTGGTCAGCAGCTCGCTGGCATCCCAGTCCTTGGCATCGTCATCCTTGATGTAACCGGCGCGCTCGAAGCTGACGTCGATGAACCAGTTCGCCTGGTCTGACTCGGGCAACACCAGCCCGAGCAGATCGTCACCCGGCACATTGCCCATCGCATCGAGCATGCGTGCGGCTTCGGCCTTGGGCACGAAGGCATAGCCCTTGGGCAGGTCGAGCACGGCCTGGTCGGCCAGTACCACATGTGCCGGGCCATGCTGCGCCACCTTCGCTGCCGCGGTATAGGCATCGTCGAGCGCCGATTGCTCGGCGGCTCGTGCCGGCTGCGCAAGACAGAACACGCTTGCCAGAGCGGCCAGGGTGAATCGGAGCAGCGTTGATTTCATGGTTTCCCCCTGAGTATGGGCGCGACGGCGCCTCGATGATTTGTCATCGATTGTTCGGGGGTCCAAGCCGGGTGTCAAAAAAACTTTCTGGTGTTGAAACTTTTTGTCGTTTGCTTGGTAAGCACCCACCGCTCGGCGGGCGTCGGCACGACGGCTTTACGCGGTTTGATGGGTGAGGGCTGTCAGCAATTTGCCGTGGATGCCACCGAAACCGCCGTTGCTCATCACCAGCACATGATCGCCGGCATGGGTTGCGGCAACGATGGCTTCGACCAGCACATCCAGATCGTCGTGGGTCTGGGCGCGGTCCCCCAGCGGTGCAAGCGATTCGGCCGGGTTCCAGCCGAGGTTGCCGTTGTAGCAGAACACCAGGTCGGCATCGGCCAGCGAGGCCGCCAATGCGTCCTTCATCGTGCCAAGTTTCATGGTATTGGAGCGCGGCTCCAGCACGGCCAGGATGCGGGCGTTGCCGACCTTGCGGCGCAGGCCGGCCACGGTGGTGGCAATGGCGGTGGGATGGTGGGCGAAATCGTCGTAGACGGTGATGCCGCCGGCCACGCCCTTCAGCTCCATGCGGCGCTTCACATTCTCGAAACGCGACAACGCATCGATGGCGACTTCAGGCGTGACGCCGACATGGCGGGCAGCGGCGATGGCGGCGATGGCGTTGAGAGCGTTGTGCTCGCCAAGCAGCGACCAGCGCACGCGGCCTTGTTGTTCGCCATCCAGCAGCACATCGAAGCCATCGTCATGTTGCATACCCAGTTGCCAGCCGGAGGTGCCGCCGAAGCGCTCCACGTCGCTCCAGCAACCGCGTTCCAGCACGCGGGTCAGGCTCTCTTCGCGGCCGTTGGCGATCAGCCGGCCGTTGCCCGGCACGGTACGCACCAGGTGATGGAACTGGGTTTCGATCGCGCCAAGGTCAGGGAAGATGTCGGCGTGATCGTATTCCAGGTTGTTGAGGATGGTGGTGCGTGGCCGGTAATGGACGAATTTGCTGCGCTTGTCGAAGAAGGCGGTGTCGTATTCGTCGGCCTCGATCACGAAGAATGGCGAGGTGCTGGCCGCATCCTGGCGCGGCGTGCCCGGCAGACGGGCGCTGATGCCGAAGTTCTCCGGCACGCCACCGACGAGGAAGCCCGGCGCGAGGCCAGCATCTTCCAGGATCCAGGCGAGCATCGACGTGGTGGTGGTCTTGCCATGGGTGCCGGCAACAGCGAGCACCCAGCGCCCGACCAGGATATGGTCGCGCAGCCACTCCGGGCCACTGGTGTAGGGCAGGCCGCGGTTGAGGATTTCCTCCATCAGCGGGTTGCCACGCCGTACCACGTTGCCGATGACGAAGAGGTCAGGCTGCAGCGTGAGCTGCTCCACGCCCCAGCCTTCGATCAGCTCGATGCCGAGCGCCTCGAGCTGGGTGGACATCGGCGGGTAGACCCCGGCATCGCAGCCGGTGACGGTGTGGCCGGCGGCACGGGCGAGCGCGGCGATGCCGCCCATGAAGGTGCCGCAGATTCCGAGGATGTGGATATGCATAATGGCTTTATCTGTTTGTAACGAAAGGAATTCTTACAAGGAACGGCTTGGCGTGGCCCGGGGGCTTGCGTAGAATCGTTTGCTTAATCCGTGCCCATTACATCACAACCTCGCCCTTCATGACCTCACCCACGCCGTCGGTTAATCCGGTGGAGATCGCACGTATCGCGCTCAAGCGCCTGGCCGAACGCGGCCTTGCGCCGACGCCGGAAAATTACGCGCAATTCTATAACGCCATCGTCACCATCAAGTCGCCGGAAACCAAGAACAGCGACGAGCTCCAGCATGCCTGGCAGGTGCTGTGCCGGCTGGACGATGCGCTCGCCGAGGCAGCCGATACCACGGCCAGCCTGCTCGAATCGTTGTCCGAGAGCGGCCAGAGCATGGCGACGAGCCTGGGGCAATTGCAGTATGCGCGGCGGACCGGTTTCGAGCCCACCGCGGAAATGGGCGAGACCAGCGCCACCGTGGCTGGCCTACTCGAGGACATCATCAGCTCGACGCATACGCTGCACGCCACGGTATCCGCATCGCACGAAGACATTTCCACCATTCGCGATTCGGTCAAGCGCATCGAGGAAGACCTCGCGTTCAACCGCAAGCTGCTGGAGCAGGATCCACTGACCGGCACGCTGAACCGCCAAGGGCTTGATCATCTGCTGGCGCGTGAAGTGAAGCGCGCGCATCGCGCTGGCAGCAAGTTGTCGGTGGTGCTGTTCGACCTCGACGACTTCAAGCAGATCAACGACCGTTTCGGCCATCTGGTCGGCGACCAGGTGCTAGTGCATGTCGCCAATCTGGCCCGTGCGGTACTGCGGGAAAGCGACATGCTGGTGCGCTATGGCGGTGAGGAATTCCTGCTGCTGCTGCCGGAAACCGATATCAACGGCGCCCGCTTCGTGGTCGACCGGATGCGGCTCGTGGCTGGCAAGACGCCGTTCATGCATCACGCCCAGCGCATCGACGTCAGTTTTTCTTCCGGCGTGGCCATGCTCGGCGCCGAGGAGAACGGTCGCGCACTGGTGTTGCGGGCGGACGAGGCGCTCTATCGCGCCAAGCATTCGGGTCGCGGTCGGGTCGAGATGGCCGACTAGCCGCTGCGCAAAGCCGAAAAAAGCCGCCTCATCCAGGCGGCTTTTTTCATTGGGGGGTGGCGGATGCAGTGGCTAGTTGCGCCAGAACGCGGGTGTCAGCAGTACCAGTACCGAGAACACTTCCAGCCGGCCCAGCAGCATGGCAAACGAGCAGACCCATACCTGGAATTCGCTCAGTACACCATAGTTGGACGCGGGGCCGACCACGCCGAGCCCAGGCCCGGCATTGTTGATGCAGGCCACGATGGCGCTGAAGCTGGAGACGAAATCCAGCCCCGACAGCAACAGCACAAAGGTGAGCACGGTGATGCTCATGAAGTACAGGAAGATGAAGCCGAGCACCGCGAACACTACCTGCCCGGGCAGCGACAGGCCGTTCACCTTCAATGGCCGGACGGCATTGGGATGCAGCAGCGTGGTGAACTGGCGGCCGGCTTCGCGGATCAGCACCAGCGTGCGGATCATCTTGATGCCGCCCCCGGTCGAGCCGGCGCACGCGGTCACGCTCGACAGCAGCAACATGGCGAGCGGAACCACGATCGGCCACTGGCCGAAGTCGACGCTGGCAAAGCCCGAGTCGGTGGCGACCGAGACGAGATTGAACGCGACATGGCGCAGCGCGGTACCGTAGTCCGGGTAGATCGCGTGCACGTAAAGCACCGCCGCCAGCGCCAGCGTGCTGGCTGTCACCAGCAGCAGCATGGCCTTGAACTCGGAATCGCGCCAATACACCGAGAGCCGCCGACCGGTCAACGCCAGGTAGTGGGTGGCGAAGTTGGTTGCCGCGATCAGCATGAACACGATCAGGATGATCTCGATCAGCGGCGAATCGAAGTGGCCTACGCTGGCATCGCGCGTGGAAAAGCCGCCGAGGCTCAGCGTCGACATGGCGTGGCAGACCGCGTCGAACGCGCTCATGCCGCCAAGGTAGTAGAGCAACAGCCCGCAGACCGCAGTGAGCGCGGTGTAGATCAGCCATAGGTTGCGCGCCGTTTCGCGGATGCGCGGCGTCAGCTTGGCATCCTTGATTGGCCCCGGCGTCTCGGCCTTGAACAGTTGCATGCCGCCGACGCCCAGCAGCGGCAGGATCGCCACGGCCAGCACCAGGATACCCATGCCGCCGAGCCAGCTCAGCAGGTGGCGCCACAGGTTGATCGAGGCCGGCAACTGGTCGAGGCCGCTCAGCGCGGTGGCACCGGTGGTGGTGAGGCCGGACATCGCTTCGAAATAGGCGTAGGTATAGCCGAGCGAGGGCTGGTAGAGCAGCAGCGGCACCGCGGCGACCGCGGGCAGGATGGTCCAGAGCCCCACCACCAGTACGAAGCCGTCGCGCGTGCCCAGTTCGCGCTGATAGCGCTGGGTGGCCGCGATCAGCGCCAGGCTGGCCAGCAGCAGGCCGCCGAGCGAGTCGAGCAGCGGCAGCAAGCCGGCATCGTTGCCCCACCAGGCGAGGACGATGGGCGCAAGCATGGTCAGCGAGAAGATCGCCGATACCCACGCCAGCACGTTCACCACCGGCAACACCCGGAGTGGCACGCCACGCAGCGGAGCGCCTCCGTCGCGCCGGGCCATCAAAAGAAGCCGAGCTTGACGGCGAACATCTGCTCGACTTCGCGGATGCGCCGCTTGTTGTCGACGAACACGATGACGTGGTCCTCCGCCTCGATCACCGTATCGTGATGCAGGATCAGCACTTCGTCGCCACGCACCACCGCGGCGAAGTAGATGCCAGCCGGGAGGTGCAGCTCGGCCACGCGCCGGCCGACGATGCGCGAGGTGGTGCGGCTGCCATGCGCGACGATCTCCAGCGCCTCGGCGGTCCCACGGCGCAGGCTGTGGGCGGCGACGATGTCACCCTGGCGCACGAAGGCAAGCAGCGAGCCGATGGTGGCCTGCGCCGGCGAGATGGCCACATCGATGCGGCTGCCTTGCAGCAGCCCGACATAGCGCGAGCGGTTGATGATGGAGATCACCTTCTTCGCACCCATCTGCTTGGCCAACAGCCCGGACATGATGTTGTCCTCGTCGTCGCTGGTCAGCGCGAGATAGAGGTCGGCGCGCTCGATCTGCTCGGCTTCGAGCAAGGCCTCGTCGGTGGCTTCGCCGGCCAGCACCAGCACGTCCGGCAGTGCCTCGGCCAGCCAGGTGGCGCGCGCCCGATTGTTCTCGATCAGCTTGACTTGCACCTCGCCGGCGAGCTCGGCGGCGAGCCGGTAGCCGACATTGCCGCCACCGGCGATGGTGATGCGGCGGGCGCGCTTCTCCTCGCCATGCAGCGCGCCGATCACGGCGCGGATGTGCTGGCGGGCGGCAAGGGCGAACACCTCGTCGCCGACCTCGAGCACGGTTTCGCCATCCGGATAGATGTAGCGGTTGCGCCGGTAGATGCCGACGATGCGTCGATCCTTGTCCGGCAGGACTTCGTCCAGTCGGGCCAGCGCCTTGCCGGCCATGGGCGCGCCGGGATCGACGCGCACCACCACCAGCTGTGCCTTGCCGTCGGCGAAGTCGAGCACCTGCAGTGCTTCGGGCGTGCGCACCAGCGCGGCGAGGTAGTCGGTGACGATCTGTGCCGGCGTGATCACATGATCGACACCGAAGCCGCCTTCACCGAGCAGGGAGTCGTGCGTGAGCAGATCCTGGTTGCGGATGCGGGCGAGCCGGGTCGGCACGTTGTAGAGCTGCTGGGCGATCTTGCAGGCGACGAGGTTGAGCTCGTCGCTGGGCGTGACTGCGAGCAGCAGGTCGGCGTCGCGCACGCCGGCTGCCTCCAGCGTGACCGGACTGGTGGCGTGGCCGACCACGGTGCGCAGGTCCAGCTTGTCCTGCAATGGCTTGAGGTTGGCCGGATTGTCGTCGACCAGCGTGACGTTATAGCGCTCGTGGACCAGTTGTTCGGCGACCGAGCTGCCTACCCGCCCGGCGCCGAGGATGAGGATGTTGGCCACGGCGCGCCCGCCTTAGCTCTCTTCGACGGGCCGCTGCTTCTTCGGCATGGTGATGCCGAGCTGCTTGAGCTTGCGATAGAGGTGGGTGCGCTCCAGGCCGATGCGCTCGGCGACCCGGCTCATGTTGCCGCCGGAGAGCTCGATCTGGCGTTCCAGATAGTATTTCTCGAACTGGTCGCGTGCTTCGCGCAGCGGCAGGTCCATGTCCACGCTGGCAGGCGCGCCACTGTCGCTGGATGGCGGCAGCACGGGGGCCACCCCGCTTGGCGTGAACTGCGACAGGATGCGCGACACCGGCGCAAGGTCGATCTCGCCGTCGCGCCCGGTCAGCGCCAGGCTCTTGACCACATTGGCGAGCTCGTCGAGGTTGCCCGGCCATTCCTGGCGCGCTAGGAGCTGCAGTGCGGCATTGCTGAAACGGCGCGGACCCAGTTTGTTGGCGGTGACCGCCTCGACCAGCAGCGCCTCGGCGATGCGCGGGATATCCTCGCGATGCTCGGCGAGTGACGGCACCGGTACGATTAATTGCGATAGCGCCTTCAGCAGCTCAGGGTCGACGCTGGCGGCCAGCATGTCGAGTGGCCGGCTCGAGGCCGAGACGAGGCGCACCTTGTTGCGCTCGAGCTTGGCGAGAATGCTTTTCAGCCCGGCCTGGGCGCGGCGATCCAGATAGGCGAGGTCGCGCAGGAACAGCGTACCGCCGGCTGCCTTGGTGGCAAGCTCCTGTGGCGCGATCACGTAGTCCTCGTTGGACAACGGGGCGACGAAGGGGCGGCCCGGGGGCGTGAGGTAGCGTGCGCAATGCTCGAAACCGACGCCGGGCGAGCCGAGCAGCAGGATGGGCGCGCCTTGCGCCCCAGCTGCGGCGTCGAGCGCCGTGGCCAGCTCCTTGATTGCTTCGGCCTCGCCGAGCCGCGACAACGACGGCGCACTGGGGCGGCTGTCGCTGGTTGGTTGGGTCAGTGCGCGCTTGACCGCGGCCAGCAGCTTTTGCAGGCCAATCGGCTTTTCTAGGAAGTCGAGCGCACCGATGCGGGTGGCCTCGACTGCGGTATCGATGGTGGCATGGCCCGACATCATCACCACCGGCATGGTGAGCTGGCCATTGCGGGCCCACTCCTTCAGCAGCGTGACGCCATCGGTATCGGGCATCCAGATATCGAGCAGCACCAGCCGTGGCTGGGCCTGATTGCGTAGCTGGCGCGCCTTCTCGGCGTTTTCCGCCAGCGCCACGCTGTAACCCTCGTCCTGCAAGATCTCCGACAATAATTCGCGAATGCCGATCTCGTCGTCGACGACCAAAATATCCTGACTATGCAACTTCACATCCCTCCATGAGCGGCAGTTCGATCCGTACGTAGGCGCCGCCTTCTTCCCGGTTGCCGGCCGTAATGCGGCCCCGGTGCTCTTCGATGATTTTTTTCACGATCGCCAGCCCCAGCCCTGTCCCCTTTTGCTTGGTACTGACGTAAGGCTCGAATGCCCGAGCCAGGATGTCGGCTTGGAAGCCGCACCCATTATCTTCCACCGTGAGCCGGGCAAATTTATCGGCTTTCTCGGTGCGCACGCAAATCTGTAGGCTACCGTCCCTCGGCTCGCAGCCTTGTAAGGCATCCTGCGCATTCTGCAACAAGTTGTGGATCACCTGCCGCAGATGGGTTGCGTCGCCCTCGACGGTGAGCGGCGCACGCGCATGATCGATGCGCGTGACGGGCGCTGCTTCGTATAGCACTAGCACGTCGGACAGCAGCTGCTGCAGGTCGAGCGCCTTCTTCTTGCCGGTCGGCTTGCGCGCGTAATCGCGGAAGGCGTCGACCATCTGCTTGAGTGCCTGTACCTGCTTGACGATGTTCTGGGTATTGCGTGACAACAGCTCGGCACCGGCCTCGTCGAGTTTGTCGGCGAGCTTGAATTCCAGCCGCTCGGCCGAAAGCTGGATCGGCGTGAGCGGGTTCTTGATCTCGTGTGCCAGTCGGCGCGCCACTTCGCCCCAGGCGGCATCTCGCTGCGCCGAGATCAGCTCGGTGATGTCGTCGAACACCACGAGGAAACCGCGATTGGCCTCGATGTCCTCCACCCACAACGGCGTGCCACGCACGTTCAGCGCACGGGTATCGGCGATTTCCACCTGGCGCTGCCAGTGCTCGTCGTCCTGAGCGAAGCCAGCGGTGATGGAGGCACAGAAGCCGGCGAGCGCCGGGTAGCGCTCTGGCCATTGCTCGAGCGCTTGGCCGACGAGCGCAGCTGGATCGATGCCGAGGATGCGCTGCGCGCTCTGGTTGCTGGATGCCAGCTGCCAATGCTCGTCGAACGACAGCACGCCGGCGGACAGCGAGCCGAGGATGGCCTGCAGGTAGGCGTTGGCGGCGGCCTGTTCGGTCTGGTGCTGTTCCAGCGAGGCACGGGCGTCGGCCAGCTGGCGTGTCATGCGGTTGAACGACTGGGTGAGGATGCCGAGCTCGTCACGGCTGATCACTGGCTGTTGCTGGGTGAAGTCGCCCGACGCCACTGCGCGCGTCGCCCGGGCCAGCATCGATAGCGGTGCGGCCAGCCGGTCGGATAGATAAATCGCCAGCGCCAGTGCGCCGAGCAAGGCCATCAAGAGCGCCAGCGTCAGCGTCAGCGTGTACACCAGCTTGAGGCCGCTGCGCGACTGCGACAGCTGTTTGTAGTCGCTGCGTACCTGCTCGACCAGCTCGGCGTCGGCGGCGAGTTGCTCGGGCACCGGCTGGATGATCTGCAGCAGCCGCTGTTTGCTGCCCCAGCGCCCGCCGGCGATCGGCACGATTACGCGCATCGTCAGCGCGCTGCCGGACAGCGCTTCCAGGCGCTTTACCGGCTCGCGGCCAGCGTTGCGCAGGATGGTGCGGTCGGGCAGATCCGGGAACAACCCGGCGTTCTCGTTGCCGATGTGAGCGATGGTGGTGCCGCTGTCGTCGAACACCGAGATTTCCTGCACGCCAAGCTGCTCGCGATAGCGGGTCAGGCGATTGAGCAGTTCGCTACCGCTGTCGTCGTGGATGTCGAGCGCGACCACGCGGGCCTTGCGGGCGAGATCGCCGAGCTGGTAGTCGATGGCGTTGTGGCCCAGATTGAGGCCGCGATCGAGCGCGTTGTCGACGCGTACGTCGAACCAGTTCTCGATCGATTTGTTGAGGAACTGCACCGACAGCGTGTACACCAGCG
The DNA here is from genome assembly GCF_008033135.1 of Chitinolyticbacter meiyuanensis. Lineage (NCBI taxonomy): Bacteria > Pseudomonadati > Pseudomonadota > Betaproteobacteria > Neisseriales > Chitinibacteraceae > Chitinolyticbacter > Chitinolyticbacter meiyuanensis. The sequence goes on along the minus strand of NZ_CP041335.1, from coordinate 3,832,316 downwards.
TGCCCGGCAGCACGGCGACCAGCGCGAACATCAGCACCATGCGCAGCGTGAGGCGCGAGCCGAACACCTTGGCGCGCACCTTGCGCACCAGCTCCCACAGCCGGGCACCGACCAGGAACAGCAGGCCAGCCAGCAGCAAGGCATTGAGGATCAGCAGCTCGTCGTAGTACTCGGCGAAGGTCGACGTCTTGCCGGCCGCGGTGGCGAGCAGGAACAGCACGATGGTGCCGAGCGAGGCGACGATGATCAGCGCCCGCCTCATGGCGCGCTCTCCTCGGCCGCCTGCGGCACCGGCTCGGTGCGCTTGAGGTCGACCCACGGCGAGGACAGCACCCAATCGTCCTTGCCCAGTGCGGACAGCTGCAGCGGCTTGGGTAGCTGCGACACATCGAGCCGCAGCCGTACCCGGCCAGCAATCGGTTCCTTGTCGCGTGCGAGGTCGCTGCCGTTCAGCACTTCCCAGCTACGCACCACGCCGAGCGCAGTCAGTGCTTCGGACAAGGTGGCGAAGCTGCGGTAGAAGCTGCCGAGGTGCAGGCGGTATTGGCGCGACAGGTTGTGGTAGGACAGGCGATAGTTGAGGCGCGCGGTGGGATCGAACCAGTTGGAGACACTGTTCCACCATGCGGACAGCCGCGGCCGGGTGAGCTGGAATTCATAGCTGAACGGCAGCGAGAAGCCGTTGGCGAGCGCTTCTTCCAGACCCGGCTTGAGCGTGACGTCGAAGCGGGCGGCAAGCTCGATATGATCACCGGCATATTCGAAGCTGGCATCGCGGGCGCGAATGCCCGGTTCCTGCGCCACGGCGGGCAGGCCAAGCAGCAAGGCCAGCAGCACGCCGAGCAGGCAGGCGAGCACGCGCGCTGCGTGATCAGGCAGCGGGTTCGGCAGTCTTTTCGAATAGGGCGTAGAAAAAGCCATCATGCTCGGGCGTGGGCAAAAGCTGGCCATCGTCCGGCACATCGCCGGGCAGGGCGAGACGCTGCGCATTGGCATGACGCGACCCGAAGGCGCGCGCCTGCTCGGCATTCTCGGCCGGAAAGATGGAGCACGTAGCATAAAGGAGTTTGCCCCCCGGTGCCACGAGCGGCCACAGCGCGTCGAGCATCTCTGCCTGCTGGCAGGCGTAGCCCGCGAAGTCTTCCGGGCGGCGCAACCATTTGATGTCCGGATTGCGGCGCACCACGCCGGTGGCCGAGCACGGCACATCGGCCAGCACGCGATCGAAAGGCTGGCCATCCCACCAGCCCTCCGGCGCGCCAGCATCCCCGGCGACCAAGTCGGCCTGCAGTTCGAGCCGCTTCAGGTTGTCCCGCACCCGCGACAGACGCTTGGCGTCGCTGTCGACTGCGGTGAGCGCCACTTCGGCGAGCTCGAGGATGTGCCCGGTTTTGCCGCCGGGCGCCGCGCACGCATCCAGCACCCGCTGGCCATCCTGAACGTCGAGCAGTCGCGCCGCATATTGCGCGCCCCAGTCCTGTACCGAGACATCGCCTTCCATGAAGCCCGGCAACTGGTCGACACCGATCGGGCGGTGGATGTTGATGGCGGTGTCGTCGAGCGGGCTGGCCGCGATATGCGCTTCTGCCAGCCGCTTCAGGTAGTCGTCGACGCTGCCGCGGCGTCGGTTTACCCGCAGCGTGAGCGGTGGGTGCAGGTTGCTGGCGGAGAGAATGGCCTGCCAGTGCGATGGGTACGCCTCACGCAGCGCATTGATCCACCATGCCGGGTGGGACCACAGGCCACGCTCGGTGCGGTTGGCATTGCCGAGCAGGGCATCCTTGTTGCGCAGGAAGTTGCGCAGGATGGCATTGACGAGGCCCTTGCCACCGCCAGTGCCGACATGGGTGGCGACCTTCACTGCATGGTCCACCACGCTGTAGGGCGCGGCGCGGGTGAAATGCAGCTGGTAAAGCGACACCAGCAACAGCGTGCGCAGTTCCTCTTCGAACAGCGGCTTGCGCAGCAGCTGGCTCAACACGTGTTCCAGCAAGCCGAGGTGGCGGAGTGAGCCGTAGCACAGGTCCTGGATGGCGCCGCGTTGCTGCGGTCGCAGATCCGGCTGGTTCTGCCAGGTGGCCGTGAGTGCATCGGTGAGCGTGCGCCCGGCCAATACCTGGCCCAGTGCCGAGCTGGCGAGTTTTTGTGTCAGATACATGGAGCGGCCTCTGGCTGGCGCGGCGTGACCCACGCAAGGAAGCGATGGAACAAATTTAACCTAGCCGAGCTGGTTGCCGACGGCGAGTGGGTGGCCGGCCAGAAAGGCGGCAGCATCGACCCGCTTGGCGCCGGCTTTCTGCAGTTCGGTGATGTGCAAGGCACCCTCACCACAGGCCACGGTCAGGCCTTCCTTGCCGGTGGCAAGCACCGTTCCCGCTTCACCGTTCCCGGAGACCGGTGTGGCCGCCCAGATCTTGAGCGGGGTGCCGTCGAGCAGGGTCTGCGCCGAAGGAAACGGGTTGAAGGCACGGACCATGCGATCAAGCTCGACAGCGGGGCGCGACCAGTCGATCTGTGCCTCTTCTTTCTTCAGCTTCTCGGCGTAGGTGACGCCCTCGGCGGGTTGCGGTGTGCGGTGTGCCTGGAGCGTCGGCAGATCGGTTAGGGCAGTCACGATGGCCGCAGCGCCTTGGGCCGCGAGCTTGTCGTGCAGCGTCTGCGCGGTATCGTCGCCGGTGATGGCCGTGCGGTGGACGGACAGCATGTCGCCGGTGTCGAGGCCCACATCCATCTGCATGATGGTGATGCCGGTCTCGGCATCGCCAGCGGCAATGGCGCGCTGGATGGGCGCGGCCCCACGCCAGCGTGGCAGCAGCGAAGCGTGGATGTTGAGGCAGCCGTGGCGCGGCAGTGCCAGCACTGCCTGCGGCAGGATCAGGCCATAGGCAGCGACGATCATCGCATCGGCATCAATGCCGGCGAGCGGCGCCTGCTGCTCGGCGGTGCGCAGCTTCTCCGGCTGGTAGACCGGCAGGCCATGCTGCTCGGCCAGCACCTTGACCGGCGACGGCGACAGCTTCATGCCACGCCCGGCAGGACGATCGGGCTGGGTGAGTACCAGGGCGATGTCGTGCCCGGCAGCGATCAGTGCGGCGAGCGCATCGGCGGCAAAATCGGGTGTTCCGGCGAAGATCAGTTTCATGGGCGGGCAATGGAGAAGGGGGCGTTGCGCCCCCTTGCGGTTGTTCACATGGTCTTGCGCTGGTTCTTTTTCAGCTTCTGCACGATGCGCTGCAGCTTCAGTCGCGACAGCTTCTCGACGAAGACCTTGCCGTCGAGGTGATCGATCTCGTGCTGGATGCAGATAGCCAAGAGGCCACCGGTGCTGATCTCATACGGCTGACCGTTGCGATCGAGCGCCTGCACCTTGATGTGGTCAGCCCGTTCCACTTCCTCGTAGATGCCCGGCACCGACAGGCAGCCTTCCTCGTAAGTGGTCTTGCCGTCCATTTCAACGATCTGCGGATTGATCAGCACCAGCAGATTGTTGCGTTCTTCCGACACGTCGATGACGATCAGCCGGATATGGTGATTGACCTGCGTTGCCGCCAAACCGATGCCTGGCGCCTCGTACATCGTCTCGGCCATATCGTCGATCAGCTTTTGCAGCGCGTCGTCGAAGGTCGCGACCGGCTTGGCGACCGTATGCAGGCGTTCGTCGGGATATTGCAGGATATTGAGTAAGGCCATGTTAGCTTGCGGCGAAAAAAGAATATATGCAGAATCAAATTGGCGGTATTTCGGGGCTACCGCATGGGTTGAAGGCGATTTAGATAGACCGTCCTGCCTTGTCCACCCCGCCCACCGGCCCTGCCGGCAACAATAATCAAGAGCGTCGCCATGCGAAAAAAGATTATATCCCTTCTTTTGGTATTCAGCGGCTGCGTTGGTTCCGTCTTCGCCGACACCTTGGCGCTGCAGGAAAACGCGCCGGATCGCTACGTCGTCGTCAAGGGCGACACCCTGTGGGATATATCGGGCAAGTTCCTGAAAAAACCATGGCGCTGGCCGGAAATCTGGCAGCTCAACAAGGAAGAGATCAAGAACCCGCACTGGATCTACCCTGGCGACGTGATCGTGCTCGACCGTTCCGGCGACCAGCCGCGGCTGCGGCTGCTGCGTGACAGCAAGAACACTGGCCGCACCAACGGCGTGCTCAAACTGGGCCCACGCACCCGCGTCGAATCGTTGGTTGGCGATGCCGCTCCCAGTATCCCGTTCCGCGCGATCAAGCCCTTCCTCAATCGGCCGTTGGTGATCGATCCTGCCGAGATGCAGGCCGCTCCGCGCATCGCGGCCGGCCCGGATGACCGGGTCTACTTCACCGCCGGTGACAAGGTCTATGCAGTCGGGCTGGCCGGCGAAGTCGGCAGTACTTGGCATGTATTCCGCCCGGGCCGTGCACTGATCGATCCGGATGATCCGGAAGGCAAGCGCGTGATCGGCAACGAGGTCGATTATCTGGGCGATGCGGTGCTCGACATCCCCGGCGACGTGACCACCATGCACATCGTCGGCAACCGCGAGGAAGTGGCCGTCGGTAGCCGTCTGCTGCAAGCTGAAGACCTGCCGTTCATGAACTTCGTGCCGCATGCACCGGCGCAGTCCGTGCTGGGCAAGGTCGTTTCCGCTTACGGCGGCGTGGCCGAGGCCGGGCAATTCACCACCATCGTGATCAATCGCGGTGCCAGCGATGGCCTGGATGTCGGCAGCGTGCTGGAGTCGTTCAAGGCACCACGCTTGATCAAGAAGGAAAGCAAGGATGAGCCGGACCGTTTCACCCCGGCGGAAAAGAGCGGCAACGTCTTCATCTACCGCGTGTTCCCGACCATTTCCTATGGTCTGGTGATGAACAGCACCATGCCGATCAACGTTACGGACGAGGTGAGATCGCCCGAATGAGTGATGCCGACCTGAGGCACTGGCTGCGCTTTGCGCTGGTGCCCGGTGTCGGCGCCCGGCGCCAGCTGGCCTTGCTGCGCGGTTTCGGTAGTCCCGAAGCTGCGCTTTTTGCTTCTGCGGCTGCGCTTGCGCCTCATCTCGATGCGGGACTGATTCCGGCATTCAAGCAGGTGGCCGAAGGCGCGCGTGACGACGAGGTCGAGCGTCATCTTGCCTGGCTGGGCGAACCAGGCAACGGTCTCGTCACCCTGGCGGATGGGGATTACCCGCGAACCCTGCTCGATTTGCCCGACGCGCCGACCGTGTTGTTCTGCAAGGGGCGTATCGAGTTGTTGGCCGCGACGGCAGTCGCCATTGTCGGCAGCCGCAATGCCACGCCACAGGGTTTGGAGCACGCTGCTGCCTTTGCCGAAAGCATGAGCGCAGGCAGCCTCACGGTCGTGAGCGGCCTTGCGGCGGGCATTGATGCTGCGGCCCATCGTGGCGCATTGCTGGGGGCTGGGTCGACTGTGGCGGTGGTTGGTACCGGTTTGGACCGGGTCTACCCCGCTGCCAACAAGGTGTTGGCGCATGACATCGCTGAGCGGGGGCTGATCGTTTCCGAATTCGTGCTGGGCACGCCGCCCAAGGCCGAGCATTTTCCGCGGCGCAACCGGCTGATCGCAGCCTTGGCGCGCGGCACGCTGGTGGTCGAGGCGGCGCTGGGCAGTGGCTCGTTGATCACGGCCCGGCAGGCCGCCGATCTGGGACGCGATGTGTTTGCCATTCCAGGCTCCATCCATTCGCCGGTCGCGCGTGGCTGCCATCGATTGATCAAGGATGGCGCCAAGCTCGTCGAGTCAGCCGAGGACATCCTGTCCGAGCTCGGCTGGTCGGGGGGCGCCAGTCCGCGACGGGAGGCCGGACCGGTGGCCCTGTTGGGCGATAACGAACGGGCTGTGCTCGATGCAGCCGGTTATGATCCGGTCGATTTCGACGCACTCATCGGTCGTACCGGCTTGACGACGGATGCGCTCTGCGCAATTCTGCTGGGCTTGGAATTGGCAGGGGCCGTCACCACCTTGCCAGGAGGTCGCTATCAGCGACAGGTTTGACCATCCTGCGGGATGGTTTTTTGCTTTGGTGTCATCCTACGAAATCACGATGCTGGACGTACTCGCTTATCTGTTTCAAGCCTTTTTTCACGCCGACGGCTTGCCCGACGTGCCCAAGCTCGCCAGCGAACTGGCCGATGCGGGCTTTGAGGAGGACGAGATCGGCGAAGCCATGGCTTGGCTGGGCGATCTGGCTCGGCTGGATGACGGTCCCTATGCCGCGCTGGCGGGACGCCACCTGGAACGCCAGCTGCACCCACAGGAAATCGCCGCGCTGAGCCCCGAGGCCCTGCGTTATTGGTACGGCCTGGCGCATGCCGGTGCGCTCGATGCGGCCCAGACCGAGCTGGTGCTCGATCGCGTCCGTTCGGCGGCGCCTGCCATCACCGGCATCGAACAACTGAAACACTGGGTGTTGATGGTGGCATGGCACAAGCGTCAGGATGGCGCGGTGCTGCTGATCGAGGACATCCTGTTCGGCCGCGACGGCGCCACCTTGCACTGAGTCAAATTTATCCCGCGTGCCGAGCCCGCCTCTTGCACAGCCACGGTTCCACCACTAATTAATAAAGCGCCACCACTCGCGAACTCGCCCATGCCTGCCAATCTCCTCATCGTTGAGTCGCCATCCAAGGCCAAGACCCTGCAAAAGTACCTGGGCAAGGATTTCCAGATTCTTGCCTCCTACGGCCATGTGCGCGGGCTGGTGCGCAAGGATGGCTCGGTCGATACCGAGCATGACTTCAAGATGAAGTATCAGGTGATCGACAAGAACAAGAAGCATGTCGATGCCATTTGTGACGCGGTGAAGCAGGCCGATCACGTCTACCTCGCTTCCGATCCGGACCGCGAGGGCGAGGCGATTTCCTGGCACATCCTGGAAATCCTCAAGGGCAAGAAGCTCCTGGTGCCGGAGAAGACCTTCAAGCGCGTAGTGTTCCACGAGATCACCGAGTCGGCGGTCAAACAGGCGGTGGCCAATCCGCGTGACATCGACAGCAACCTCGTCAATGCGCAGCAGGCGCGCAGTGCGCTGGACTACCTGGTGGGTTTCAATCTGTCGCCGCTGCTGTGGCGCAAGGTGCGCTCCGGTCTTTCAGCCGGCCGGGTGCAGAGCCCGGCGCTACGCCTGATCTGCGAGCGCGAGATCGAGATCCGCGCATTCCAGACCCAGGAGTACTGGACTGTCCATCTCGACAGCCACAAGGGCCGGCAGAAGTTCGGCGCGAAGCTGACCGAATGGCAAGGCAAGAAGCTCGAGCAGTTCGACATCCCGAACGAAGCGACGCAAGCCGATATCGTCAAGGGCCTGGCCGGTCAGGACGCGCGCGTCACCCGCGTCGAGAAAAAGAAGAAATCGCGCAGCCCGGCAGCCCCGTTCACCACGTCCACGCTGCAGCAGGAGGGTGTGCGCAAGCTTGGCATGACCACTGATCGCGTGATGCGTACGGCGCAGCAGTTGTACGAGGGCATCAACGTCGGCGGCGAGACCGTCGGCCTGATCACTTATATGCGTACCGATGCGGTGGCGCTGTCGAACGAGGCGCTTGCCGATATCCGCGAGTACATCGGCAGCAACTTCGATAAGGACTACCTGCCGAACGCACCGGTGGTCTACAAGAACAAATCGAAAAACGCGCAGGAAGCGCACGAGGCGGTGCGTCCCACCGCCATCGGCCGCACGCCTGAATCGATCAAGGCTTATCTCAGCCCGGATCAGTTCAAGCTTTACCAGATGATCTGGAAGCGTACGCTGGCCTGCCAGATGGCGCCGGCCAAGTTCGATACCGTCAGCGTCGACATCACCGTGGGCGAGGGCGTATTCCGCGCCAGTGGCCAGACGCTGGTGTTCCCCGGCTTCATTGCGGTCTACCAGGAAGACGCGGACGACGTCGAGCCGGATGACGAGGACGAAGCGCGGCTGCCGACGCTGGAAGAGGGCGAGGCCCTGCCGGTCGACAAGGTGTTCGGCGAGCAGCACTACACCCAGCCGCCACCACGCTATTCCGAAGCCAGCCTGGTGAAGGCGCTGGAAGAGTTCGGCATCGGCCGGCCGTCGACCTACGCCTCCATCATCAAGACGCTGAAGGATCGCGAATACGTCGACCTCGACAAGAAGCGCTTCATTCCCACCGACACCGGCGAGGTGGTGAACAAGTTCCTCACCGAGCACTTCACGCAATACGTCGATTACAACTTCACTGCGAAGATGGAAGACCGGCTCGACGAGATTTCCAATGGCTCGCGCGAGTGGGTGCCGGTGCTTGACGAGTTTTGGAAACGCTTCCACGACACGGTGGTGGAGAAGCAGGGGTTGTCGCGCAAGGAAGTGACGCAGGAAGAGCTCGACGAGGATTGCCCCAAGTGCGGCAACAAGCTCGCCATTCGCCTTGGCAAGCGCGGTCGCTTCATCGGCTGTACCACCTATCCGGAATGCGATTACACGCGCAACCTGAACGAGGACGCTGCCACTGCCCCGGTCGAACCTGAGGTGGTTGAGGGCCGCAGCTGCCCCGAATGCGGCTCGGTGCTGCATATCAAGCAGGGGCGCTACGGCAAGTTCATTGGTTGCTCGGCCTACCCGAAGTGCAAGCATATCGAACCGCTGGAGCCGCCCAAGGATACCGGCGTTGAATGCCCGCAGTGCCAGAAAGGCACGCTGCGCGAGAAGAAAAGCCGCTACGGCAAACTGTTCTACTCGTGCAGCACCTATCCCAAGTGCAACTATGCCACCTGGGATCCGCCCATTGCCGAGGCCTGCCCGCAGTGCAAGTGGCCGGTGCTGACCATCAAGACCACCAAGCGCCGCGGTGTGGAAAAGAAGTGCCCACAGAAGGAATGTGGCTGGTCCGAGGTGATCGAGCCGCCAGCGGGCAAGGAGTAACCGCTCGTCATTTGACCCTTCCGTCCGGCTGCGCGCGTCGTTGCTGCGTCAGTTGGCCGCTGGACGAGGGTTGACCCGGCCCCGCTTCCGACAGAAACTTACAACCCCGAGCTGGCAAATGCCTGCGCGGGGTTCGTGTTTCTGCCGGTGCGTTGATCACGCGCCGGCCCAGGGGGAAAGATGGCCAAGCCGGAATGGATGGCGAGCGATGACTCACAGTTCGTCGCGCAGCGGGAGCTGGGCCTTTACCATGCTTATTTCGACGCCTTTGACAGCGTTGTCGCCCGCCTGTTGGCGCGAGACGGCGCATCGGGCGTGGCCGATGCCATGGCTGCGCTGGCCGATGTCACCCGCGCCAGCGTCGTCAGCCTCTACCTGAACGTGCCCGACGGCTCGGTCGCCCGCATGGTCGCCGCTTGGCGCGATCCGGCCACCCGGCTTGCCGCTGTGACGCCGGCGCCGCTCAAGTTGTTCGAATACGCCAACTACCCGATGCTGTCCGACACGCTGGCGGTTGGCATGGTGCTCAACAAGTCGCTGCTGGAGCTGCCGCTCGCCGAGCAGATGTTGCTGGCGCAAATCGGCGCACGGCGCATCCTTTGCATTCCCTTGCTGAACCGCGGTGAGCTGTTCGGCTTCCTTTCCTTCCTCGACGACGACGAGCGCCGCGAGCGCAGCTCCACTGAGCTCAAGCTGTTGTCCATGCTGGGTAACCACGTGGCGCAAGCGCTGATCCGGTTGCATGTCGAGGATGATCTGCTGGCCAACCAGCAGCGGCTGCGCGCCCTTGTCGGTGCCACCGAGGACATGGTGTTCGAACTGAGCCCCGAGGGCGTGGTGCGCCAGGTCTGGTCCGGCCATCCGGCACTGCCCAGTGCGGAGGTCATCACCGGGCGGCCGATTGCGCTGGTGTTGCCGCCCGAGATCGTGCAGGTGCTTGCGCCAGCCATTCCCGAGGCGCTGGCGGCCAAGCACAGCGTCACCGTGCAGTGCGCGCTGCCGCAGCGCGGCGTGTGGCTGCACTTGAGGCTGCAACCGGTGACGGTCGGCGAGCCGCGCGTGGTGGTGCTGGTGCACGACGTGACCGAGTTGGCGCAGGATGCCGCGCGCAAGAAGACCATGCTCGACACGCTCAACCTGCTGGAAGAGGCGATCGTTGACATGACACCGGCCGGCGAGCTGATCGAGGCAACGCCGGCCTGGGCGGGCCTGCGCGGACTGGAAGCGCGCAATCTGCCGCAGGACATGGGCAAGGCGCTGTCGACCTGGGTGCATCCAGAGGACCAGCCGTCCATGGCCGACGTGCTGGGCCGCTTGCTGGCCAGCAACGAGGCGAGCAGCCTGCGGGTGCGGCTGATGCAGGAAAAGGGCGAGTTCCTGTGGGTTGAGGCGCGCCTGATCGCGCTGCGTGGCCCGGATGGCAGCTGCCATGGCGTGCGCGGCGTGATGCGCGACGTGACGGTGGCTCACCTGAACGAACAGCACATCACCCAGCTGGCACACTACGACAACCTCACCAAGCTGCCCAACCGGCTGTTGCTCGACCAGGCGCTGGCGCATGCGGTCGACCGCGCGCGGCGCGACAACACCAAGGTCGCGTTGGGCTTCATCGACCTCGATCACTTCAAGCAGATCAACGACGCGTTCGGCCACAAGATGGGCGACGAGCTGCTGGTCAACCTGGCCGCTCGCCTCAAGACGGTGTTGCGCGACAACGATCTGCTGGCGCGTTGGGGCGGCGATGAATTCGTGGTGCTGCTGCCCGACCTCACCGATACCGCACGGTTGTCCGACATCGCCGAGCGCTTGCGCCAAGCCGCGCGGCAAGGGGTGGTGCTCGACGGCATGGAGGCCAAGCCGACCATCAGCGTGGGCTTTGCGGTGTTCCCGGACAATGCCGAATCGGGCGAGGAGCTGCTGACTGCGGCCGATCACACGATGTACCACGCCAAGAACGCGGGCCGGAACAACGCCTGCTTCTACAGCGATATCCTGCACCTGAAGGCGCTGGGTCGCGAGCACGTGGCGATCCAGTCGCGGTTGTCCGACGCGATCCGTCTTGGGGGGCTGCAGGTGTACTACCAGCCCATCGTGCGGGCCAAGGGCGGCGATGTCTACGCCATTGAGGCGCTGGCACGTTGGCAGGACGACAAGAGTGGCTGGATCAGCCCGGAACTCTTCATCCCGATGGCGGAGAAGGTTGGCCTGATCCAGGAGCTCTCCGAGGTCGTCACCCACCAGGCGTTCTGCAAGTTGCGTGAATGGCGCGACGCAGGCCTGGCGCAGAAGCTGATGCTCAATGTGTCACGCAGCCAGCTGTTTGCGCCGCGTTTTGTGTCCAACCTGGTCGACCGACTCGGCGAGTTCAAGCTGCGCCCGTCCGATGTCATTATCGAGATCACCGAATCGGTGGCGCTCACCGATTACTCGCGCCAGCTCAAGCACTTGAAGCTGCTCGGCGCTGCCGGTTTTGCGCTGGCGATCGATGATTTCGGCACAGGTTATTCGTCGCTATCGCAGCTGCACGAGATGCCGGCGCAGCTGCTGAAGGTGGACGTGTCGTTCACGCAGCGGCTGCATACCGACGAAGGCCGGCGTGTGATGCAGGCCATCGTGCAGTTGTCGCACGGGCTTGATCTCGACATCGTGGTCGAGGGTGTGGAGAACCTGGAGACCGCACGCTTTCTGCAGGGCCTGGGTGTGCAGTATCTGCAGGGTTTTCATTTCAGCGAGCCGGTGCCAGCGGGCGTGGCCGAGCTGTGGATGCGGTTGGGGCTATCGGGCAAGATCTGAGTGCTTTCTTCACCAAACAAAAACCCGCCAGCGGCGGGTTTTTGTTTGGGCCGGAGCGGGATCAGTGTGCCAGGATTTTCGACAGGAAGGCCTGGGCGCGCTCGCTTCGGGGGCTACCGAAGAACTCGTCCTTCTTCGCATCCTCGACGATGGCGCCACGGTCCATGAAGATCACCCGGTCGGCCACCTTGCGGGCGAAACCCATCTCGTGGGTGACCACCATCATGGTCATGCCTTCCTGGGCAAGCTCGACCATCACGTCGAGCACCTCGTTGATCATCTCGGGATCGAGTGCCGAGGTCGGTTCATCGAACAGCATGGCGATCGGGTCCATGGCCAGCGCACGGGCAATCGCGACGCGCTGCTGTTGTCCGCCCGAGAGCTGGCCGGGGAACTTGGCTGCTTGAGCCGAGAGGCCGACACGGTCGAGCAGCGCGAGGCCCTTCTTCTTTGCCTCTTCCGGTTTGCGGCCCAGCACCTTGACCTGTGCCAGCGTCAGGTTGTCGGTGATCGAGAGGTGTGGAAACAGCTCGAAGTGCTGGAACACCATGCCGACGCGCGATCGCAGCTTGGGCAGGTCGGTCTTGGTATCGCCGACGGAGGTGCCATCGACCAGAATCTTGCCTGCTTGGAATGGCTCCAGCCCGTTGACGCACTTGATCAGCGTGGATTTGCCCGAGCCCGACGGCCCGCAGACCACGACCACTTCGCCCTTCTGCACGGTGGTGCTGCAATCGGTCAGTACCTGGAAATCGCCATACCACTTGCTGACGTTGTCGATCGAGATCATACGGTCAACCTCTTTTGCAGGCGCTTGACCAGGGTCGAGGCGCTGAAACTGATGATGAAGTAAACGAGGCCGGCCACCAACAGGAACTCATGCAGGTTGCCGGTGATGTCGCCTTGCGAGCGGGCACTGTTGAGGAAGTCCATCAGGCCCACGGCATAGACCAGCGAGGTGTCCTGGAACAGGATGATGGATTGCTGCAGCAGTAGCGGCGTCATCTTGCGGAACGCCTGCGGCAGGATCACGAGGCGCATCGTCTGGCTGTAGGTCATGCCAAGCGCGTAGGCCGCATTGACTTGGCCGCGCGAGATCGACTGGATACCGGCGCGTACGATCTCGCAGTAGTAGGCCGCCTCGAACATCATGAAGGCGACGAGGCAGGACGTGAAGGCGCCGATCGGCTGGTTGGTGCCGGTGACCCAGCCGATGATGAAGGGCACCACGAAATAGAACCAGGTGATGACCAGCAGCAGCGGGATGGAGCGGAAGTAGTTGACGTAGAAGCCGGCAAGAAAACTCAGCGTCTTGTTGTGCGACAGCCGCGCCAGCGCCAGCAAGGTGCCGAGCGCCACGCCACCGAGCACGGCCAACACCAGCAGCTTCAGTGTCAGCAGCATGCCCTCCCACAGCGAAGGCAGGGCGGGAACGATAGGGGAGAAGTCCATTATTTACCTCCCAGGGCGATCAGGCCCGGCACGCGCACCTTTTTCTCCACCCAGCGCATGAACAGCATCAAGCCCATGTTGAGCGTGAAGTAGATCAGCGTGGCAAGAGTGAAGGCTTCGAACAGGTTGGCGGTGAACTCGGCTGTTTGCTTGGTCTGCGCCAGGAGCTCCATCAGGCCGATCAACGATGCGACCGACGAGTTCTTGAATACATTGAGGAATTCGCTGGTGAGCGGCGGGATGATGATGCGGAAGGCCTGTGGCAGCAGCACTTGGCGGTAGACCTGGGGCGGGCGCAGGCCCAGAGCATAGGCTGCCATGGCCTGACCGCGCGGCAGCGCCTGGATGCCGGTGCGCACCTGCTCGCACACCCGCGCGGCGGTAAAGAGGCCGAGACAGATGGTGACGCTGATGAAGGCACTGGTGGATGGATTGAGATCCTGCTTGAACCACGTTTCCAGCGGTTCGGGCAGCCAGTCCGGCACGATGAAGTACCAGACGAACAGTTGCACCAGCAGTGGCACATTGCGGAACAGTTCGACGTAGGCACCAGCGATACGGGCGGCGTATCGCCCAGGTAGCGTGCGCATCACGCCGAGCAGGCTGCCGAGCAGGAGCGCGATCACCCACGCTGACAGTGCCAGCGCGACGGTCCAACCTAGGCCGGTGATGAACCAGTCGAGGTAGATTTCCTCGCCGATGCCGGTGGACTTGAAGAAGACGCTCCAGTCCCAGTTGTAATTCATGATGTTCCTCCCACCGTGTGGTCGAGGCGAGGCGTTTCAAACGCCTTCTGTTGCTAGGTTAGAAAAAATCGGCGCCGGGCGCATGGCCCCGGCGCCGATTTCTCTGGGTACTGCCTAGTTACATCTGCTCGGCCGACTTGTCGGTCGGGTTGGCCAGCAGTTCCTTCAGTTCCGGGCTCATCGGGAACTTCATGTTCAGGCCCTTGGGTGGGATCGGGCTTTCGAACCAGCGCTTGTAGATGGCGTTCATCTCGGACGACTTGAACGCGGTCTTGAGTGCGTCGTCGACCACCTTCTTGAACTGCGGATCGTCCTTGCGCATGCTGCAGCCATAGATTTCATACGATTGCGGCTTGCCGACGATGGCCCAGTCATCCGGCTTCTTGGCCTTGGCCATTTCGCCGGCCAGCAGCGCATCGTCCATCATGAAGGCGACGGCGCGGCCCGATTCCAGCATCAGGAACGATTCGCCGTGATCCTTGGCACTGATGATGTTCATGTCCAGCTTCTTCTCGGCGTTCATGGACTTGATCAGGCGCTCCGAGGTGGTGCCGGCAGTGGTGACGACATTCTTGCCTGAAAGATCGGCGAAGTCCTTCACGCCGGAAGTCTTCTTGGTCAACAGGCGTGTGCCGATCTCGAAGATGCCGACTGAGAACGACACCTGCTTTTGGCGTTCCAGGTTGTTGGTGGTCGAGCCGCACTCGAAGTCCACGGTGCCGTTCTGCACCAAGGGGATGCGGGTCTGCGAGGTGACCAGGTTGTAGCGCACCTGCAGGTTGGGCATCTTCAGTTCTTTCTTCACGTTCTCGACGATCTTGTTGGCAAGGTCCATCGAGTAGCCGATGGGCTTCTGGTTGTCGAGATAGGAAAAGGGAATGGAGGAATCGCGATGGCCGACGACGATGACGCCGCTGTCCTTGATCTTCTTCAGCGTACCGCTCAGTTCTTCGGCGTGGGCGCCAGCAGCGAAGAGGGCGGAAACGGCGAGGCTGAGTTGCAGCAGTTTTTTCATCACACACTCCAATAGGGGACTTTGCGTGGACGCAGTATAGGCAGGCGGCCTATCACACGCTCTCAGTGATATCCCTAGCTTATCCCCGGGGTCCGCTGTTTTTGTCTGATGTTCAAATGAAAAAGCCGCCTGTTGGCGGCTTTTGTTGCACATTGGGGTGATTTGCTACGCTTGGCACTTCATCCGTGCATTGGCGCCAGCACTTGCTTGAGGAACTGCCGGGCCCGGTCGTGCCGTGGGTTGCTGAAGAAGGCTTCGGGCGTGGTGTCCTCGAGGATTTCGCCGTGGTCGAGGAACAGCACCCGATCGGCTACTTCGCGGGCAAAGCCCATCTCATGGGTAACCACCATCATGGTCATGCCCGATTCGGCGAGGTCCTGCATCACCTTCAGCACTTCGCCGATCATTTCAGGGTCGAGCGCGCTGGTGGGTTCGTCGAACAGCATCACCTTGGGCTCCATCGCCAGGCCGCGGGCAATGGCGACGCGCTGTTGCTGGCCACCGGACAAGTTGGCTGGATAGGCGTCCTTCTTGTGCGCGAGCCCTACCTTGGTCAACAGCGCGATTGCGCGCTCCTCGGCGGCGGCACGCGACAGCTTCTTCACCTGGATCGGGGCGAGCGTGATGTTGTCCAACACTGACAGGTGCGGGTACAGATTGAAATGCTGGAATACGAAGCCGACGTGCTCGCGCACCCGATTGATGTTGGTGCGCGGATTGTTCACCTGCACGTCGCCGATCCAGATCTCGCCTTCCTCGACCGGTTCTAGCTGGTTGATGGTGCGGATCAGTGTGGACTTGCCCGAGCCGGAGGGGCCGCAGACAACGACGACTTCGCCGGTCTTCACTTCGAGATCGATGTTCTTGAGCACATGGTGCTCGCGGCCGTACCACTTGTTGACCTTGGTAAAGCGGATCATGGTGTTGTTCTGCCTGGGATTTGCCCGGATTGTGTCGACGTCGGCTTGCCACGGCAAGGTGGGAAAACCCTGAACACGCTCAGCGACGGGCCAGTGCGTTGGCGATGGCGACGAACTGGGCCACTTCAAGGTTTTCCGGGCGTAGGCCAGGGTCGATGCCGAGTTCGGCAAACAGCGCGTCGTCGACGATGCCCTTGAGGTTGTTGCGCAGTGTCTTGCGGCGCTGACCGAAGGCCTTGACCACCAGGTCTTCCAGCAGCGGCAGGTCGAGTACCGGATAGCGTGGCGTGGGCCACGGCACCATGCGTACCACGCTGGAATCGACCTTGGGCGGTGGGTAGAACGACTCTGGCGGCACGTCGAGTACCCGCTCCATATGAAAGCGCAGCTGCAGCATCACCGAAAGCCGGCCGTAGTCGGTGGTCGATGGCTCGGCCACCATGCGGTCGACCACTTCCTTTTGCAGCATGAAGTGCATGTCGGCAATGCGGTCGGCGAAGTTGGCGAGGTGGAACAGCAGCGGTGTCGAGATGTTGTACGGCAGGTTGCCGACGAGGCGCAGTTGCCCTCCCGGCGCGATGTCGTCGGCGAGCTGGCCGAAGTCGAACTTCATCGCGTCGACGTTGTGCACGGTGAGTTCGTCGCCGAAGCGGGTTGCCAGATGCGCGACGATATCGCGATCGATCTCCACCGCGTGCAGGCGACCGGTCTGGGCCAGCAGCGGGCCGGTCAGCGCAGCGAGACCTGGGCCGATCTCGACCAGCACGTCACCTGGTTGCGGTGAGACGGCGCTGACGATGGCACCGATCACGCCCTGGTCCTGCAGGAAGTTCTGGCCGAAACGCTTGCGGGGGATATGCGACATGGTTTGAAAGGCGAGTAAGAGATAACAGGCTAGGCGATCAGACGACGCTGCGCTGGCGGGCAACCAGCTCAGCGGCGAGATCGAGCGCGGCGCGCAGGCTGCCCGGATCGGCCCGGCCGGTACCGGCAAGATCAAGCGCGGTGCCATGGTCGACCGAGGTGCGGATCAGCGGCAGCCCCAGCGTGACATTGATGCCGTGGCCGAAGCTGGCGTACTTCAGTACCGGCAGACCCTGGTCGTGGTACATGGCCAGCACGGCGTCACCACGTTCCAGCTGCTTGCGGTTGAACAGCGTGTCGGCCGGCAATGGGCCGATCAGGCGCAGGCCTTCGGCACGCAGGGCCTCCAGCGTCGGGATAAGAACATCGAGCTCTTCGCGCCCGAGGTGGCCGGCTTCGCCGGCATGCGGGTTGAGTCCGGCGACCAGGATGGCCGGTTCGGCGATGCCGAACTTCTGCTTCAGGTCGGCATCGAGGATGCGCAGCGTGCGCGACAACGATTCGGGCGTGATCGCCGCCGGTACGTCGGCCAGGGGGAGATGGGTGGTGGCGAGCGCGACGCGCATGTCGCCGCCAGTGAGTAGCATTACCACCTGCTTGGTGTCGGTACGTGCGGCGAGATACTCGGTGTGGCCGAAGAAGAAGCCGTTGGCAACGCCCGCGTCGTTGATCACGCCCTTGTGGATCGGCGCGGTGACGATGGCGGCGAAACGGCCATCGATGCAGCCGTCGACGGCGATGTCGAGCAGCCGTAGCACATAAGCCGAATTGGCAGTCGCCAGCACGCCCGGCAGCGACGGCGCGGCCAGCGGCACATGCAGCACCGCGATGTCGTCATCGCGCGCTGGATCGAATACAGGCCAGTCGGCGTGGATGCCGATGGCTGCGGCGCGCTCGCGCAACAGTTCCTGGTCTCCGAGCAGGACCACCCGCGCCGGATGGCCGGCTGCCGCAATTTGCGCGGCGATTTCCGGGCCGATCCCGGCCGATTCACCGGTGGTCAGCGCGAGGACCGGGCGCATCACTCATCCTTGAGACGGACGTCGACGTAGGCGCGGTCGCGGGCCTGACGTAGCCAGTCGTCGTAGGCTTCCTCGGCCTTGCGCTGCTTGATGTCCATACGTGCCTGGAAGCGCTCGCGTTCTTCGGTCACGTCCTGGTTCCGGCGTGCAATCACCTGGATCAGGTGCACACCGAATGGCGAGCGGACGAGATTGCTGAGTTCGCCGGGCTTCAGGGTGTTGATTGCCTGCTCGAATTCGGGAACGGTCTCACCCGGGTTGATCCAGCCGAGATCACCGCCACTGGCGGCACTGGTGTCTTCGGAGAATGCACGGGCGATGTCATCGAATTTGGCACCGCCGACGATTCGATCACGCAGCTGTTGGAGCTTCTGGCGGGCATCGGCCTCGGACACCAATTCGTTGGTCTTGATCAGGATGTGGCGGGCATGGGTCTGTTGCACCACTTGGCGTTTGTCATCGGTGCGTTTATCGTCAAGGCGGAACAGATGAAAGCCCATCGGGCTGCGAACGATGTCGGTGAGCTGACCGGGCTTCATGTCCTGCAACAGCTCGAGGAAGGCAGGTGGCAGGCTGCCAGCCGAGCGCCAGCCGAGCGAACCGCCGCTGGTGGCTTCCTTGGCATCGGAATATTGTGCCGCGACACCGGCGAAGGCCTTGCCGTCGGCAAGCTCCTGCCGGGCTGCGACGATGCGCGCGCGGCGTGTCTGGATCTGGTCCGGATTGGCGTTTTCCGGTACTGCGACAAGGATTTGCGAGAGCTGGTATTGCTGATCGGTCTTGCCGGCATTGAGCTTGAGATAGTCATCAACTTCGGCGTCGGTCACCTGAACCTTGTTGTCGACCTCGCGTTCGCGCAAGCGGCTCATGGTAATTTCGTTGCGGATGTCTTCGCGGAAAGCCTTCCAGGTCAGGCCGGATGCCTGCAACTTGGCGCGGAATTCCGGCAGTGACAATTTGTTCTGTTCAGCGATGCGCGCGATACCGCGTTCCAGCTGGGCATCATCGACCCGGATGCCGACCGACGCAGCATATTGCAGTTGCACCTGCTCCAAGACGATGCGTTCGAGTACCTGTTGGCGCAGCACTTCTTCGGGCGGAAGCTTTACATCCTTGCCCTGCAGATTCTTTTTCACCGAGGCGATGCGTGCATCGAGTTCACCCTCGGTGATGACGCCGCGATTGACCACGGCAACGACACGGTCGACGGTCCGCACTTCTGCGTGGGCGATCGTGCCGCCTAGCGTGGCGGCGAGCAGGAAGGGAAGCAACAGGGAGGACACTTTCATCGTTGGTCACTGCTCTTGAGGATAGGGGTCGGTATAACCCGGAATGATATTACGCAGCGTACCGAGCGGGTTGCTGCCCAAGCCGCCCAGGGCACCCAACTGCAACATGGCGAAGTAGGTGGTGTTGTAACGGTCGCCACTGGTCAGGTAGCGCTGGACCGCCAAGCGCAGCCCCCAGCAACCAGCGTTGTATTCGGCGCCGAACAGGCTGTCGAGGGCCAGATTGTCCTTCAGCGAGTAATTCACCCGCCCCACACCGTACCAGCCGCGACCCAATGGCCACTGGAATGAGGCATCAATCTGCTCGGTATCATCGGTCACCCGATTCATCACGTAGCGCAAGTTGAGCACGCGCGCTTCGCCCGGCTGCCACGACAGGCCGACTTCGGCACGCCCGGTACGGGCATCCTGCCAGTTGTACTGCAGGCTGTAGCTGGCGGTAAGGTTGCGCCAAAGCTGGCCACCGAGGGAGACCAGCATGTCCGACTCGTTTTGACTGGCCGGCCGGCCTGGCGCATCGAGCGTGACACGTTGATCGGAGAAGTAGAAGCGCTGTGCCAACGTGGCGTACAGCCGCTCCAGTCCGCTATCCGTTTCGTAGAAGCGGCTGGTCACGGCCAGCGTGAGCTGGTTGGCATCATTGATCCGGTCATTCCCGGAGAATTGGTTCTCGGTGAAGATCTGCGCCAGCGAGAAGTCGGTCTGCCCCGAATCGAAATTGGGCAACATGGACTGGTCGCGATACGGTACGTAGACGTAATAGGCCCGCGGTTCCAGTGTTTGCGTATAAGTCAAGCTGCGGAACTCATCCTCTCGCTCGAACACCAGCCCGGAATCCAGGCTAAACAATGGCACGACACGGGATTCGCTCTCTTCGCCGTCGGTTTCATGCAACCGGTATTGCGTAGCATGCAGGCCGATCTTGGGTGTGACGAAGCTATAGGCGTTCTGAATCGGATAGGCGACGGTTGGATAGACCCAGGCCCGCTCGCCCTCTGTTTTGGTCGGGTGCCGGAAATCGGCATACTCGGCATTGACGCCAATACGCGCCCCCGGAATCCATTGTGGCGTGGCACCGAAATACAGCTGCGGCAAGCGCGCGTACGGCACTTCCACCGAGTTGTCGGCGTTCTGGATGGTCTGGAAGCGTTGCCAGCGCAAATAGCTGTACCAACCATCACCGCTGTAGTTGAACGTGGCTTCGCGTGGCAGATTATCAATTGCGGCAATTTCGGCTTGATTGCCGAAATCGTTGAAGTAGTCGTTGTCCGATACTTTCTGCGCATTCACTGCCAGGGACAGGCGATCAGTGATCTGATGGCGGTGCTGGAACAGCAGGCTGTAGCGACTATCTTCGGTTTCGCTGTCGTTCAGATAGTCGCCACGAATCATGCCGGCATAGCTTGGCTGCAGATAACGAAACTCGCCGCCGGCCATCATGCCACGCTTGGCGAGGTACCGGGGGTAGAAAGTTGCGTCGTAGTTGGGGGCGATATTCCAGTAGAACGGCGTGGTCAGATCGAAGCCGTTTCGGCTGTCTAGGCTGATGGTAGGGGCCAGAAAGCCGGTCTGGCGATTGCCCGACAGCGGGAAATTCATCCATGGCGAGTACAGGATGGGCACGCCGTAGAACTCGACCCAGCCATTGCGGGCGATCCCGGTGTTGGTCATGTAATCCAATGACAGGTCCCGAGCATGGATGTACCAATCGTCATTGTTGACCGGACAGGTGGTGAAGCGCGCGCGCTCCAAACGATATTGGTCTGGCCCTTCGAACAGCAGTTTGACAGCATCGCCACGTGCCAACCCTTGCGCGATCTTGTAGTCGGGATCGGTCAGCGAGCCGCGGCGTTGCTCCAAGTAGTAGTCAAGCTCACGCCCGGTCAGCAGATCCCCATCGCGGCGCATTTCCACGTGATCGCCGGCGGTGACGTGATCGGTCGGTACGTCGTATGTGGCCCAGTCGGCGCGCACTTCGGTGGTGTCGCGCGTGATGATCACGTTGCCGCGGGCTTCGGCTCCTTGCTGGGTATGGCCTTTCACCTCGTCGGCTTCCACCTGGACTGGCGACTCGGTCGCTTCCTCGGCATGGAGGTGGGCTGCGAGCAGGGCGAGCGTCAATGCCGAGAGGCGGAGCGGCGGTAGGGCGATCATGCGGCCGGGGTTGAGATAGAATCCGCGGATTCTACCGCATCCTGTCGTCCGCCATGCAGCAAACCGCCGTGAATCCGCCAGTTCCCCACCTTGATCGCCGGGCCGTCATTATCGACTGGTTGCGCCAAATGCGAGGTAATGCCCCTCAGTCACTCGAAGTCGGTGGCTCGGATGCCAGTGTGCGCCATTACTGGCGTGCGCGTTATACGACGGATAGCGTGATCGTGATGGATGCCGAGCCGACCCAGTTCGATGCGGCCCCGTTTCTGGCGCGGCAAGCCGAGCTGGCCGCCGCGGCCATCCGGGTGCCGACGGTCTTCGCCCACGATGCGACCTTGGGCCTGACGTTGCTTGAGGACCTCGGCAGCCAGGAGCTGACGCCGCTGCTGGACGATGCGGCGACTGCCAAGGCGTGGTATCTGAAGGCGATTGCCAATCTGGTCGCGATCCAGTCGCGACTGACGCATGTGCAGTTGCCGCAGTTCGACGCCGCTTTCCAGCGTCGGGAGATTGAAATCTGCCGCGAATGGTATCTGGGTGTCCATTTGGCGCAAACGTTCGACGACAAGCAACTGGCCGTGTGGGAGCGTAGCGTGGCGCTGATCGTGGCGCGTAATGTGACGCAGACCCATGTCTTCATGCATCGCGATTACCACTCGCGCAATTTGATGGTGGTCGACGGCGAGCTGGCCTTGCTCGACTTCCAGGACGCGGTCAGTGGTCCGGTCAGCTATGACCTGGTTTCGCTGCTGCGTGATGCGTATATCAGTTGGGACGAAGGTTTCGTGCTCGATCTGGCCATCCGCTATTGGGAGCAGGCCCGCGCGGCTGGCGTGCCGGTGCCGGAGGATTTCAGCGAATTCTATGCTGCGTTCGAATGGCAGGGGTTGCAACGCCACCTCAAGGTGCTGGGCCTGTTCGCCCGGCTCAACCATCGCGACGGCAAGTCGCGCTATCTCGCCGACATCCCGCGGGTGTTCGATTACGTGCGCAGCGTCTGTCAGCGTTACAGCGAACTCACGCCGCTTGGACGCCTGCTGCTCGATGCGCGTGGCGAGAAGATCGAAGTCGGCTTCACCTTCTGAGGCAAGCATGAAAGCGATGATCCTGGCTGCCGGGCGCGGCGAGCGCATGCGCCCGCTGACTGACACCTGCCCCAAGCCGCTGCTCGATGTGGGTGGCGAACCATTGCTGGGCTGGCATTTGCGCCGACTGGCTCGAGTTGGCATCACCGAGGTGGTGATCAACCATGCCTGGCTGGGTGAGCAAATCGAGGCGCGCTTGGGTAATGGTGCAGAATGGGGGGTACGCATTAATTACTCGCGCGAGGCCGAAGCGCTGGAGACTGCCGGTGGCATCGCCCAGGCGCGCGAATTGCTCGGCGAAGCGCCATTCCTGCTGTTGAGCGGTGATGTCTACAGTGAGTACGACCTGACCCGGCTACTGCCAGTCGCGGCTGCCATGCGCGCTGATCCGCAGCGACTGGCCCACTTGGTGATGGTCGACAATCCGCTCTATCACCCCCATGGCGATTTTGCCCTGGTTGATGGTTTGATCGCGCCCGATGCGGTGCCTCGCCTGTGTTACGCCAATATCGCCGTCTGCAGCCCGTCTATTATCGATGGGGTCGCCGCTGGTGAGGTGGCCAAGCTCGGTCCGTTGCTGGCGGATGCGGCGCGCGCCGGGCGCGTGACTGGCGAATACTTCAGCGGCGTCTGGATCAATGTCGGCACTCCGGTTGATCTTGCCGAGGCGAGGGCCGCAGCCAGCGGCCTTTGAGCGGTCGGCCGGCGATGACGGCCTTGAGGCATGCTGCGCTGCAGCGTAAGCTGGGCAACGAGGTCCGTCCACGGAGTAGCCCATGTCGTTGCCTTCCGATTTCTTCGCCCAGCAGCAAGAGCGGTTCGACACGCTGCAGCACAGCCTACGCCAAGCCTTCGATCCGTTCGGCTTGGTCCAGACCACCTTCGATGCCCAGCGGGCCTGGTTGAGCCATCCGGACAAGCTGGCGGAAACGCTGGGGGGCTGGGGCGCGGATTATGTGCACTGGGTCACCTTTACCGCTCGCCGTTTCTGGGGTGAGCCCGACACCGACCTGTTCCCGCCGCACCCGGACGATACCCGCTTCGCCGATCCGATCTGGCGCGACTCGCCGTTCTGGGATGGCATCAAGGAGTGGTATCTGTTCAATACCCGCTGGCTGCAGGATGCGCTCTACGCTACGCCGGGCCTGTGCGAGAACGGCTGTTCGCGTGCCGCCTTCTGGCTGCGGCAGGTGCTGAACGCCGTTGCGCCGACCAATTACTTTTTCCTCAATCCGGTGGCCATGGCCAAGGCGCTGGCGACCCGTGGTGACAGTGTCGTGCAGGGCTGGCAGAACTTCGCGCGCGATCAGGCGGCGGGTGACATTGCCATGACCGACATGTCCGCGTTCAAGGTTGGTGAGAACCTGGCTACCACGCCAGGCGCGGTGGTCTACCGTGGCCACCTGCTGGAAGTGATCCACTACGAGGCGACCACGCCCACCGTGCACAAGGTGCCGCTGGTGATCGTGTCGCCGTGGATCAACAAGTATTACGTGCTCGATCTCGATCCGAAGAAAAGCCTAGTGCGCTACTTGGTCGAGCAGGGCTATTCGGTATTCATTACCAGCTGGAAGAACCCGGGGCCGGACGAGCGCGAGCTGGCATTCGACGACTACATCACCGAGGGTATTGATCGCATCGTCGAAGTGGCGCGCGAAGTCAGCGGTAGCGACGCGGTGAACCTTGCCGGCTATTGCATCGGCGGTACGCTGGTCGCGACCTATCTCGCATGGTTGGCCAAGCGTGGTGATGCGGCGCGTATTGCCAGTGCGACCTTGCTGACGTCGCTGACCGATTTTTCGATGCCGGGTGATATCGAGGTCTTTCTCGATGAAGAAGGCCTTGCCTTCGTCGAAAACACCATTCGCCGCAAAGGCTACCTCGATGGCAAGGAGATGGCAGCGAGCTTTCGCATGCTGCGCGCCAACAGCCTGGTCTGGAATTACTGGGTGGGTAATTACCTACTGGGCGAAACACCGATGGCGTTCGACGTGCTCTACTGGAACATGGACACCACCCGCATGCCCGAGCGCATGCACTGCTATTACCTGCGCGAGTTCTATTTCAACAATAAGCTGATCCAACCCGACGCATTGACCATCGCTGGCGAAGCCATCGATATAGGGCGTATCGAGACGCCGCTCTTCATGGTCAGTACCGAAGAGGATCATATTGCGCCATGGAAGCAGACCTGGAAGCTGATCGAGCGCGCCAAGAGCAACATCGCCTTTACGCTCTCCACGTCGGGCCACATCCTCGGTATCGTCAACCCGCCGCGTCCGGATTCGAAGCGCGCTTATTGGCAGGGTGGTGCAGAGGCGGGGCAATCACCGGATGTATGGAAGGCGGGTCAGCAAAAACAGGCGGGTTCGTGGTGGCCGAGTTGGACTTCATGGTTGTCGGGGCGTTCGGGCGAGCAGGTCAAGCCCAAGGTTGCCACCCGCAAGCATGCCAAGCTTGACGATGCGCCGGGGTGGTATGTGCTGGAATAGATGTCGTTTGCGGCAAAACATAAGCTGCCGCCCTCGGGCGGCAGCTTATGTTTTGAGTCGTTCCGTATGGAGTTTCGCCTGCCCTCAAACACATCTTTGCCTGTATACGCGCCGATGCTATTGCCATGTTCCGTTGCGGTTCAGGGGTTTAGCGGATTGGGCGGAAGAATTTTGCGGGGAGGTGTTGACGGGTGTGTGGGAGGGCCGTATAGTTCGGCTTCTTCGCTGCTGACACAGCAACGAAACAAGCGAAACGAAGAGTTTAGCAGGTTTCGGCGGTGCAGCGGTTCTGATCTTTAACAAAATACAGCCGATGCGTGTGAGTGCTTGGTGGGAAACCAACAAGTGCTCGCACGAGACGAAAGAAAATCATCTTCGGATGATTCCTTGAGTTAAGTACGAGCCAAAGTACTAAAGCTAAGTGATTAAACAAAAGAGTTTGATCCTGGCTCAGATTGAACGCTGGCGGCATGCTTTACACATGCAAGTCGAACGGTAACAGGGACTTCGGTCCGCTGACGAGTGGCGAACGGGTGAGTAATACATCGGAACGTGCCTATTAGTGGGGGATAGCCCGGCGAAAGCCGGATTAATACCGCATACGCCCTGAGGGGGAAAGTGGGGGATCGCAAGACCTCACGCTATTAGAGCGGCCGATGGCTGATTAGCTAGTTGGTAGGGTAAAGGCCTACCAAGGCGACGATCAGTAGCGGGTCTGAGAGGACGACCCGCCACACTGGGACTGAGACACGGCCCAGACTCCTACGGGAGGCAGCAGTGGGGAATCTTGGACAATGGGCGCAAGCCTGATCCAGCAATGCCGCGTGGGTGAAGAAGGCCTTCGGGTTGTAAAGCCCTTTTGTCAGGGAGCAAATCCTTGGAGCTAATATCTCCCGGGGATGAGAGTACCTGAAGAATAAGGACCGGCTAACTACGTGCCAGCAGCCGCGGTAATACGTAGGGTCCAAGCGTTAATCGGAATTACTGGGCGTAAAGCGTGCGCAGGTGGCTTGTTAAGAGCGATGTGAAATCCCCGGGCTCAACCTGGGAACTGCATTGCTGACTGGCTCGCTAGAGTGCGGCAGAGGGGGGTGGAATTCCACGTGTAGCAGTGAAATGCGTAGAGATGTGGAGGAACACCGATGGCGAAGGCAACCCCCTGGGCTGACACTGACACTCATGCACGAAAGCGTGGGGAGCAAACAGGATTAGATACCCTGGTAGTCCACGCCCTAAACGATGTCTACTAGTTGTTGGGGATTTCGATCCTTAGTAACGCAGCTAACGCGTGAAGTAGACCGCCTGGGGAGTACGGTCGCAAGATTAAAACTCAAAGGAATTGACGGGGGCCCGCACAAGCGGTGGATGATGTGGATTAATTCGATGCAACGCGAAAAACCTTACCTGGTCTTGACATGTACGGAACCCTTTAGAGATAGAGGGGTGCCTTCGGGAGCCGTAACACAGGTGCTGCATGGCTGTCGTCAGCTCGTGTCGTGAGATGTTGGGTTAAGTCCCGCAACGAGCGCAACCCTTGTCCTTAGTTGCTACCATTCAGTTGAGCACTTTAAGGAGACTGCCGGTGACAAACCGGAGGAAGGTGGGGATGACGTCAAGTCCTCATGGCCCTTATGACCAGGGCTTCACACGTCATACAATGGTCGGTACAGAGGGTCGCCAACCCGCGAGGGGGAGCCAATCTCATAAAACCGATCGTAGTCCGGATTGCACTCTGCAACTCGAGTGCATGAAGTCGGAATCGCTAGTAATCGCGGATCAGCATGTCGCGGTGAATACGTTCCCGGGCCTTGTACACACCGCCCGTCACACCATGGGAGTGGGTTCTACCAGAAGTAGCTAGGCTAACCGCAAGGAGGCCGGTTACCACGGTAGGATTCATGACTGGGGTGAAGTCGTAACAAGGTAGCCGTAGGGGAACCTGCGGCTGGATCACCTCCTTTCAAGAGCAAGGTTCTCTTGCCAAGTACTCACACTCATCGGCTGTAAGTTGAAGATACGGAGAACTGGGTCATGTAGATGACCCGGGGAAGAAACTGGGTCAGTCGCTCAGCCGGCGTAGATTATCTAAATGATGATGGCGCGGGTGGCGTGAATGGTCTGGTGGAAGAAAACTGGGTCAGTAGCTCAGTCGGTTAGAGCACCGTCTTGATAAGGCGGGGGTCATAGGTTCGATTCCTATCTGACCCACCATTTACCGCTTGGTGGATGGGAAGACAGTTTGATCCGATGGGGGCATAGCTCAGTTGGGAGAGCACCTGCTTTGCAAGCAGGGGGTCGTCGGTTCGATCCCGTCTGCCTCCACCAACACCGAATGTCTGGAAGGATTCAGAAGCAAAGTCATTGCAAGATGCAGTGGGTTTGCTTCTGACTGCTTCAGTTGGACGAGTATTAAACTCTGTATCTGATCTTTAACAAGATAGAAGAAGCAAGACTCAAATTTGTTTTAATTGGGTTTGATTGTATCGAGTTCTGAATTCGACAAGTCGAAGGATTCAGACGTCGCAAACACTGTAATCAAGAACACATCGTGTTTGAGGTTATAGGATCAAGCGAATAAGTGCATCTGGTGGATGCCTTGGCGATCACAGGCGATGAAGGACGCGGCAGCCTGCGAAAAGCTGCGGGGAGCTGGCAAACGAGCTTTGATCCGCAGATGTCCGAATGGGGAAACCCACCTCTTTTGAGGTATCCATGACTGAATACATAGGTCATGTGAAGCGAACCAGGGGAACTGAAACATCTAAGTACCCTGAGGAAAAGAAATCAACCGAGATTCCCAAAGTAGTGGCGAGCGAAATGGGAAGAGCCTGTATGTGATAGTCATTGTTTTAGTGGAATGGTATGGAAAGGCCAGCGATAGTGGGTGATAGCCCCGTACACGAAAAGACAATGGTGGTACTGAGCATACGACAAGTAAGGCGGGACACGCGAAATCCTGTCCGAAGATGGGGGGACCATCCTCCAAGGCTAAATACTCGTGATCGACCGATAGTGAACCAGTACCGTGAGGGAAAGGCGAAAAGAACCCCGGGAGGGGAGTGAAATAGAACCTGAAACCGGATGCATACAAACAGTGGGAGCCCCCTCGTGGGGTGACTGCGTACCTTTTGTATAATGGGTCAGCGACTTACGTTCAGTAGCGAGCTTAACCGAATAGGGGAGGCGTAGGGAAACCGAGTCCGAATAGGGCGTTTAGTTGCTGGGCGTAGACCCGAAACCAGGTGATCTATCCATGGCCAGGATGAAGGTGCGGTAACACGCACTGGAGGTCCGAACCCACTAGTGTTGCAAAACTAGGGGATGAGCTGTGGATAGGGGTGAAAGGCTAAACAAACCTGGAAATAGCTGGTTCTCCCCGAAAACTATTTAGGTAGTGCCTCAAGTATCACTAACGGGGGTAAAGCACTGTTATGGCTAGGGGGTCATCGCGACTTACCAAACCATGGCAAACTCTGAATACCGTTAAGTGCGAGCTTGGGAGACAGACATCGGGTGCTAACGTCCGGTGTCAAGAGGGAAACAACCCAGACCGCCGTCTAAGGTCCCAAATGCTAGATTAAGTGGAAAACGAGGTGGGAAGGCATAGACAGCCAGGATGTTGGCTTAGAAGCAGCCATCATTTAAAGAAAGCGTAATAGCTCACTGGTCGAGTCGTCCTGCGCGGAAGATGTAACGGGGCTCAAATCTAGAACCGAAGACGCGGATGTATCTTTGATACATGGTAGGGGAGCGTTCCGTAGGCCTGTGAAGGTGGCTTGTAAAGGCTGCTGGAGGTATCGGAAGTGCGAATGCTGACATGAGTAGCGTTAAAACGGGTGAAAAGCCCGTTCGCCGAAAGCCCAAGGTTTCCTACGCAACGTTAATCGGCGTAGGGTGAGTCGGCCCCTAAGGCGAGGCTGAAAAGCGTAGTCGATGGGAAACAGGTTAATATTCCTGTACCGATTCTGAGTGCGATGTGGGGACGGAGAAAGGTAGGTCAGCCGGGTGTTGGATGTCCCGGTTTAAGCGTGTAGGTGGGGGATTTAGGCAAATCCGGATCCCTGTTAACACTGAGGCGTGATGACGAGGTCTCATTGAGACCGAAGTGATTGATCCTATGCTTCCAGGAAAAGCCACTAAGCTTCAGCTCAGAATTGACCGTACCGCAAACCGACACTGGTGGGCAGGATGAGAATTCTAAGGCGCTTGAGAGAACTCAGGAGAAGGAACTCGGCAAATTGACACCGTAACTTCGGGAGAAGGTGTGCCACTGTAGGGTGAAGCGACTTGCTCGTGGAGCTCGAAGTGGTTGCAGTGAAAAGGTGGCTGCGACTGTTTATCAAAAACACAGCACTCTGCTAACACGAAAGTGGACGTATAGGGTGTGACGCCTGCCCGGTGCCGGAAGGTTAAGTGATGGGGTGCAAGCTCTTGATCGAAGCCCCGGTAAACGGCGGCCGTAACTATAACGGTCCTAAGGTAGCGAAATTCCTTGTCGGGTAAGTTCCGACCCGCACGAATGGCGTAACGATGGCCACACTGTCTCCTCCTGAGACTCAGCGAAGTTGAAATGTTTGTGAAGATGCAATCTCCCCGCTGCTAGACGGAAAGACCCCGTGAACCTTTACTGTAGCTTTGCATTGGACTTTGAACGGACTTGTGTAGGATAGGTGGGAGGCTTTGAAGTGGTGACGCTAGTTGCCATGGAGCCGTCCTTGAAATACCACCCTGGTGCGTTTGAGGTTCTAACCTAGGTCCATCATCTGGATCGGGGACCGTGCATGGTAGGCAGTTTGACTGGGGCGGTCTCCTCCCAAAGTGTAACGGAGGAGCTCGAAGGTCACCTAGGTACGGTCGGACATCGTACTGATAGTGTAATGGCACAAGGTGGCTTGACTGCGAGACCGACAAGTCGAGCAGGTGCGAAAGCAGGACATAGTGATCCGGTGGTTCTGTATGGAAGGGCCATCGCTCAACGGATAAAAGGTACTCCGGGGATAACAGGCTGATTCCGCCCAAGAGTTCACATCGACGGCGGAGTTTGGCACCTCGATGTCGGCTCATCACATCCTGGGGCTGTAGCCGGTCCCAAGGGTATGGCTGTTCGCCATTTAAAGTGGTACGTGAGCTGGGTTCAAAACGTCGTGAGACAGTTTGGTCCCTATCTGCAGTGGGCGTTGGAAGTTTGAGGGGGGCTGCTCCTAGTACGAGAGGACCGGAGTGGACGCACCTCTGGTGTACCGGTTATCACGCCAGTGGTATCGCCGGGTAGCTAAGTGCGGAAGAGATAAGCGCTGAAAGCATCTAAGCGCGAAACTTGCCCCAAGATGAGACTTCCCTGGGAACTTGATTCCCCTGAAGGGTCGTTCGAGACCAGGACGTTGATAGGTCAGGTGTGGAAGCGCAGTAATGCGTTAAGCTAACTGATACTAATTGCCCGTGAGGCTTGATCCTATAACCTGAGCCGCGATGGTTCGGGTGTTGTGACGAGACTCGATACAAACCCTGAACAAATTTGAGTGTGGTGTGGTGAGGGACGCGAATGCGGACACAAGCCAGGCCATGAAGTAGTGCTTCTTCTATCGAATTCAGCGAAACGATAACAGTCGTAACGCAACCAGTTACGTCTGGCGACCATAGCGAGTTGGCCCCACGCCTTCCCATCCCGAACAGGACCGTGAAACGACTTAGCGCCGATGATAGTGCGGATTCCCGTGTGAAAGTAGGTCATCGCCAGACTCCCCATCGAACCCCCTGATGCCGCGCATCAGGGGGTTTTTGTTTGGAGTGGGGCTGAGTTTTGGAGGACGCGACTGACCTTCCCCCACGGAGTGAACCCGACGTCCCCCCAAGTTTGAGTAGCACGCAGCTTTAGAGTCCAATCCCTTCCATCAAGGAGACTGGACGTGAAGAAACGCTTTTCCGAAGAACAAATCATCGGCTTCCTGCGCGAGGCCGAAGCGGGCTTGCCCATCAAGGAACTGTGCCGCCGGCACGGTTTCTCCGAAGCCAGTTACTATCTCTGGCGCAGCAAGTTCGGCTGCATGAGCGTCTCCGACGCCAAGCGGCTCAAGGAACTCGAGGCCGAGAATGCTCGGCTCAAGCGCATGCTGGCCAATTCGATGCTCGAAAACGAGGTCATCAAGGAAGCACTGCAAAAAAAGTGGTGACCGCACCAACGCGACGCGAGCTGGTGCGGTTCCTCGCCGGACGGGGTCTGAGTGAGCGCTGGGCGTTGCGCATCGCCCGAATGAGTCCGAGCGCCTTGCGCTACCGGCCCAAGCCGGATCGGAACGGCATGTTACGGCAGCGGATCGTCGAACTGGCGCAGCGCCATCGTCGCTACGGTGCAGGGATGATCTATCTGAAGCTGCGCCAGAGCGGCTGGGCAGTGAACCACAAGCGGGTAGAACGGCTATATGCACTGGCCGGGCTGCAAGTGCGGCGACGCAAGCGCAAGAAGGTGCCGCCATCGGAGCGGCAGCCGCTGATCCGGCCGCAGGTCGCCAATGCGGTCTGGTCGATGGACTTCGTGTTTGATCGCACGGCCGAAGGACGAGTGATCAAATGCCTGACCGTTGTCGACGATGCCACGCATGAAGCCATTGCGGTGATCCCGGAGCGAGCCATCAGTGGCGAAATTCTGACGCGGCAACTGGATCGATTAGCGGTCTCACGCGGCTTGCCGCAGGTGATTCGCACTGACAACGGCAAGGAGTTCTGCGGTCGAGCGATGCTGCACTGGGCGTACCGGCGCGGCATCACGCTGCGGCAGATTGAACCGGGCAAACCGAACCAGAACGCTTACATCGAATCATTCAATGGCCGGCTGCGGGACGAATGTCTGAACGAGCACTGGTTCACCAGCTTGGCGCATGCGCGGGTGGTGATCGAAGCCTGGCGACGGGAATACAACGAGGAGCGGCCGAAGAAGGCGTTGGGCGGGCTGACGCCATCGGCCTATGCCCGGCAGCTAGCGAGGAAGAAACCGGTAATATCGGGGGCCGGACTCTAAAGCGAAATGCTATTCATGAGGGGGTGACGTCGCCGAACACGCTGCCCCATTCGCTGAAGCTCAGGTTGATCGTGATGATCACGCTGGTATGCTCGTACAACTTGGAGAGCAGGTGGAACAGCAAGGCACCGCCGGCCTGACTGAAGGGCAGGTAACCCAGCTCATCGAGGATCAGCAGGTCCACATACAGTAGCCGATGGGCCAGTTGCCCTGCCTTGCCTTGGGCTTTCTCGCTTCTAGCAGGTTGACCAGCTCCACGGTCGAGTGGAAGCGCACCCGTTTGCCGTACTGCAGCACCGCCGCCACCCCCAAGCGCCGTGGCCAGATGCGTCTTGCCGGTGCCCGGCCCACCGATGAACACGACCGTTCTGTGCCTGGGCGGTGAAGGCGGTGGCATGCAAGTCACGGACCAGCGCTTCATCCACCTTAGCCTGGCTGAAGTCGAAGCCGGCCAGGTCCCGGTGGGAAGGGAAGCGTGCCGCCTTCATCTGGTAGCCAATGGCGCGCACCTGTCGCTTGGCATGCTCTGCATCCAGCAGAGTTGGCCGAGCAGCGTTTCCGGCTCGAACGCGGCATGGCGGCTACGCGCCAGTACCTCCGGCCAATTGGCCGCCATGCCATACAGCTTGAGTGCCTTGAGCCGCGCAATGATCTCGGTGCTCATGCTCGCCCCTCCCGCAGCCGGTCGTAGCGCTGCACATCCGCCTGAGGGACTTCATGCAGGCAGGGCAGCAGTGTGTCGATGGGCGCGATGGGCGTGGCTGGCTTGAGCCGCGCCAGCACGTTGAGCACATGATCGGCACTGGGGCGACCGGATGCCAGGGCTTGCTCCACGGCCGCCAGCAAGACCTCCAGGCCATGGATCGGCACCGCGGCCAACACCTGTGTCATGACGCGATCACCGCCCGCGTGGCGCAACAGATGACGTTGCAGCAGCTGTAGTGGCGTCGGCATGGTCTTGAAGGGGGCGCCATCGCGCAAGGCACCCGGCTTGGTCTGCGCTAGGGCAATGTAGTGCTGCCAGTCGTAGCGGGTCTGATCACGCTCGAAACAGCGGGTATGTCGAGTCACTTTTTGGTCTTCTGCCATCAGCACCAGCTGGGTGGGGTAAATCCGCACGCTCAGCAGTGCATTCACGTAGCGGGTCGGCACACTGTAGCGGTTGCGCTGGCAGTGGATCGGGCTGGTGGCGGAGACACGGACCAGGTGCTCGACATAGCCGTCGAAGGGCTTCGGGCATGGCATCCGCCGGGGTTGCTCTGCCTGCCATACCTCGGCGATGGTCAGGGCGGGCCACTCGGGATGAGACTGCTCCTCCCAATATTGCCGACAACGCGCAGCCAACTAGGCATTGAGCGTGGCGAAGTCGGTCCAGCGTCGTTCCAGTGCTTCACGCCAAACTTGGCGTCGGCGGTCCTGCACATTCTTCTCGACTAGGCCCTTCTCCCAGCCCGCCGCCGGATTGCAGAACACGGGTTCGAACAGATAGTGCGAGCACATGGCGGCAAAGCGCAGGTTGATGCTGCGGGCCTTGCCCAGGCCGACCTTGTCCACGGCGGTCTTCATGTTGTCGTAGAGGCCACGACGTGGCACCCCGTCAAACGCCGCAAAGGCCTGCGCATGGGCATCGAACAGCATCTCGTGGCTTTGCATGGGATAAGCGCTCAGCCAGAACGCCCGCGAGTGCGCCAGCTTGGTATGGGCGACCTCGGCCCGCCGCCGCAAGCCACCAACAAAGGCGTACTCGCAGCTCCAGTCGAACTGGAAGGCATCGCCAGGCTCGAAACTCAGCGGCACAAAGGCCGCGTGCCTTGGCGCGTTGGCTTGTGCTTCGCGCCAACGACGCACCCACACCACCACCCGCGGATAGCTGCCGGGATAACCCAGCGCCTTGGCAGTCCGTCCCTCCCGGCTAGGTCGATGCGCATCCGCCCTGAGGGCTGCAGCCAGTGGTTCGATCCAGGCATCCAGCATGCTGGTTGTGGTGCGTTTGGGATACTTCGGCTCGGTCACGCAGTCTTGGCGCAACCATTGCCGCACGGTGTTCCAGCTCAGTCCGGTCCGGCGGCTGATCTCGCGGATGGAGAGGCCATCGCGCAGGTGCATTCGTCTGATCTTGGCCAACATGCCCACGTCTATCACTCCTGCTCCCTGCTCATCGCTTGAGCAGGACAGTGTCGACAGGTGGGTCAGTTTTAGGTGATCGCGAGGGCTAGAAGTGGGTCAGTTCTGGATGATCGTCAACACCCAGAGCACAATCTGCAAATATCTGCTGGAAGAACTCAACCGGGATGTTAAGCGATGTCTTGATGATTGCCGTTAGTTCACTTGGCTTGCTACAGCTATGCCTTCAGGGGGAGGGGGCGTTCGATGACAGGGCGGGCCGAAGGATCGAGAGCTCAGCTCAAACCCAAAGTAGAAAAGAAAAAACCCCTTGATTTCTCAAGGGGTTTGATCTGGGGTGGCTGATGGGGCTCGAACCCACGACAACAGGAATCACAATCCTGGACTCTACCAACTGAGCTACAGCCACCGCTGAGCGGTGCATCATCCGATTTTAGCCGTCTGATTTAAAACTGGTTTTGCGAGATCTGGCGCGCCCGACAGGAATCGAACCTGTAACCTACGGCTTAGAAGGCCGTTGCTCTATCCGGTTGAGCTACGAGCGCCCGGTGCAACGTTCTTATGCCTATCTCAAAGTCTGGTCGGGGCGGTGGGATTCGAACTCACGACCCTCTGCTCCCAAAGCAGATGCGCTACCAGGCTGCGCTACGCCCCGAACAGAGGCGCGACTATAGCGGGATTCGGCGGTAGGGTCAAGCAAGGTGCGCAATCTACTTGGCCCCAGCTATCACTCCGATATGTTGCATGCTGCAACAATTCCATCGGCTTGTCGGGGTTTGTCGCTCCCGGCTGGGATGAGACAATACGCGCCGAACCCATTCCCCGCTTTTCCATTGATTCGATCGGCACACGAAGCCGGTTTTCACGGAGTTTTACCTGATGTCTGCACAGATTCTCGACGGCAAGGTCATTTCGCAGGAAATCATACGCGACGTGCGCGCTCGCGTAGACGCACGCGTTGCCAGTGGTCGTCGTGCGCCGGCCTTGGCCGTGGTGCTGGTCGGCAGCGATCCGGCGAGCCAGGTCTATGTCGGCAACAAGAAGCGCCAGTGCGAAAACGCAGGCATCACGTCCATTGCCCATGATCTGCCGGCAGATACCCGTGAGGAAGATCTGCTGGCGCTGGTACGGCAACTGAATGAGGACGACAACGTCGATGGCATCCTGGTGCAATTGCCGCTACCCAAGCATCTGGATGCGGACAAGATCATCGAGCTGATCGATCCCAAGAAGGATGTCGATGGTTTCCATCCGTACAACATCGGTCGTTTGGCACTGAAGATGCCGCTGCTGCGGCCATGCACGCCGCGCGGTGTGATGACGCTGCTGGAGCGCACCGGTATCGACCTCGTTGGCAAGGATGCGGTGATCGTCGGTGCCTCCAACATCGTTGGTCGGCCGCAGGCGCTGGAGCTGTTGTTGGCGCGTGCCACGGTGACCGTTTGCCATAGCAAGACGCGTGACCTCGCCGCCAAGGTGGCCGGGGCGGATGTGGTGGTGGCGGGGGTCGGCATTCCCGAATTCGTGAAGGGGGAGTGGATCAAGCCCGGTGCCATCGTGATCGACGTCGGCATCAACCGGCTGGAGAGCGGTAAGCTGGTGGGCGACGTGGAGTTCGCCGCGGCTGCCGAGCGCGCCAGCTGGATCACCCCGGTGCCGGGTGGCGTCGGCCTGATGACGGTGGCCACGCTGATGCAGAACACCCTCGACGCTTGCGTCAACCGCACGGGGGCATGATGGCTTACGGCCTGCTTCGTCCATTGGTGTTCATGCTTGATGCCGAGCGTGCGCACCACGTTACCTTGAAGGCTGCGGATGCGCTGCATTCGTTCGGCTTCCTGCGTGCCTTCACCTCCAGCGTCGAATCCGATCCGGTGCAGGTGATGGGGCTGACCTTTCCCAATCCGGTTGGCCTGGCGGCCGGGCTCGACAAGAATGGCGAGCACATCGATGCACTGGCCGATTTCGGCTTCGGCTTCATCGAGGTGGGCACCGTCACGCCGCGGCCACAGCCGGGCAATCCCAAGCCACGGCTGTTCCGCCTGCCGCTGGCCGAGGCCATCATCAACCGCATGGGCTTCAACAACGAAGGCGTCGATGCACTGATTGCCAATGTGCGCGAGTCCCAATACAAGGGCATTCTCGGCATCAATATCGGCAAGAATTTCGACACGCCGATCGAGAATGCCACTGACGACTACCTGATCGGCCTGGAGAAGGTGTACGAATACGCCAGCTACGTCACGGTCAACATCTCCAGCCCCAACACCAAGAACCTGCGCCAGCTGCAGCAGGCCGACGAACTGGGCCAGTTGCTGACGCGGCTGAAGGAAAAGCAGACGGCATTGGCGGACAAGCATGGCCGCTATGTGCCAGTAGCCCTGAAGATTGCGCCGGATCTGGAAGCCAACCAGATCGAAGATATTGCCGAGCGGCTGGTGGCCAGCAAGATCGATGCGGTGATTGCCACCAACACCACGCTGTCGCGGGTTGGTGTCGAGCATGTGCACCATGGCAACGAAGCGGGCGGTTTGTCCGGTGCGCCGGTGCGGGCCAAGTCTACCCACGTGATCCGCGAGCTCGCCGAGCTGCTGCAGGGAGAGGTGCCGATCATCGGTGTCGGCGGCATTCTGTCTGGCGACGACGCGGTGGAGAAGATCCACGCCGGAGCGAGCCTGGTGCAGCTCTATAGTGGTCTGATCTACCACGGCCCGGCGCTGGTGGCCGATTGCGCGGATGCGATTGCCCGCACCCGGTTCTGAGCCAGGATCTGAAACGAGCAAGGCGGGGCGAAGGCCCCGCTTTGCATTGACGGCGGCGCGCCCCCCATGCGCTGGTGATGCAAGCACGACGATGGAACTGAATCACTACCTGCTGGTGCTGGTCGGCGCGGTGTTCGTCAACAACGTGGTGCTGACGCGCATCCTCGGTCTGTGCCCGTTCATGGGGGTTTCCAGGAAGCTGGAGGCCTCGGTCGGCATGGGTCTGGCCACCGCCTTCGTGCTGACGCTGGGCTCCGGCGTCAGCTGGTGCATCGATCAGCTGCTGGTGGCTTGGCAGCTGGAATACCTGCGCACGCTGTCGTTCATCGTGATGATCGCGGCCATCGTGCAGTTCACCGAGATGTTCATCCACAAGACCAGCCCGGCGCTTTACCAGGTGCTAGGCATCTACCTGCCGCTGATCACCACCAACTGCGCGGTGCTCGGTGTGCCGCTGATCAATGCACAGGCCCGGCATGGCTTCACCGAATCGCTGCTGTTCGGCTTTGGATCTTCCATCGGTTTTTCGCTGGTGCTGATCCTGTTCGCCGCGATCCGCGAGCGGCTGGAGGGCGCCGATGTGCCAGAGGCCTTGCGCGGCACGCCCATCGCGCTGATTACCGCCGGGCTGATGAGCCTGGCGTTCATGGGCTTTGCGGGGATGGTGCGATGAGCGCGTTCGCCTTGTCGCTCGCGCTGATGGCCGGATTGGCGTTGCTGCTCGGTGCCGTGCTCGGTTTTGCTGCCGTGCGCTTCCGCGTCGAAGGCGATCCCATCGCCATGCAGATCGATGCCATCCTGCCGCAGACACAATGCGGTCAATGCGGCTACCCGGGCTGCAAGCCCTATGCCGAGGCCATCGCCAGCGACGAGGCCGACATCAACCAGTGCCCGCCGGGTGGCGACGATGGCGTGCGCAAGCTGGCCGAATTGCTGGGGCGCGATGCCAAGCCGTTGAATGTAGAGCACGGCGCGCCCAAGCCCAAGGCATTGGCGGTGATCGACGAGGCGCGCTGCATCGGCTGTACCTTGTGCATCCAGGCCTGTCCGGTGGATGCCATTGTCGGCGCGGCCAAGCACATGCATACGGTGATCGCCAGCGAGTGCACCGGGTGTGAGCTATGCATCGCGCCGTGTCCGGTCGATTGCATCGCCATGCTGCCGGTGGGCGTGACCATCCCCACCTGGCGCTACCCGACCATCCCGCTCAAGGTGGTGGCATGAGCGCGCGCAAGCTGTTTCGTTTTCATGGTGGCGTGCACCCGCCTGAGCACAAGCTGGAATCGAACGGCAGCCGGATCGAGCCGGCACCATTGCCGCCACAATTGATCATTCCGCTGTCGCAGCACATTGGCAATGCCGCCGAACCATTGGTGGCCGTGGGCGAGCGGGTGAAGAAGGGCCAGATGATCGCGCAGGCGAGCGGCAGGTTGTCCGCGGCAGTGCATGCGTCGAGTTCCGGCACCGTGGTTGCGATCGAGCCCAGGCCGGTCGCTCATCCGTCGGGCCTGGTCGCGCCCTGCATCGTGATCGATACCGATGGCACGGAGGAGTGGGTGGAGTGGCAAGCCGTGCCATGGCGCGATTGGCTGGCAGCAGGCAACACCACGGACATCCGCGAGGCCTTGCGCGATCTGGGCGTGGTCGGTCTCGGTGGCGCCACCTTCCCCTCGCATCTGAAGCTCGGTGGTGTAGAGACGCTGGTGATCAACGGCGCCGAGTGCGAGCCCTACATCACCTGCGACGACAGGCTGATGCGCGAACGTGCCAGCGAAATCGTCGCCGGCATCGCCATTTTGGCGGAGCTCACGGGTGCCCGCGAAGTGCTGGTCGGCATCGAGGACAACAAGCCCGAGGCAATCGAGGCCATGCAGTTGGCCGCCGGTGGCACCACGATCGACATCGTAGCCGTGCCGACGATCTACCCATCGGGGGGCGCCAAGCAGCTGATCCGCATCCTTACCGGCAAGGAAGTGGCGGCCGGCGTGCGCAGTACCGAGCTGGGCGTGCAGTGCTTCAACGTCGGCACCGTATACGCGGCTTACCGTGCTCTGGAGTACGGCGAGCCGCTGATCAGCCGCATCGTCACGCTGACAGGCGCAGTGGCCAAGCCCGGCAACGTCGAGGCGCTGCTCGGCACGCCGCTCGATTTCCTGTTGCATCACGCTGGAGCCGGCGACGAGATGGAGGCGTGCATCTACGGCGGGCCGATGATGGGCTTTGCGCTGCCCACGCTCGCGGCTGGGCTGACCAAAGCGGGCAACTGCCTGCTTGCCAAGAGCCAGGCCATCCTGCCGCGCGCGCCGTCCGAAATGCCCTGCATTCGCTGCGGCGCCTGTGCCGAGGCTTGCCCGGCCGAGCTGCAGCCGATGGATCTCTACTGGTTCGCCCGCAGCAAGCAGTTCGGCCGTGCCCAGGAACGCAACCTGTTCGACTGCATCGAGTGTGGCGCCTGTGCCTACGTCTGCCCCAGTCATATCCGATTGGTCGATTATTATCGCTACGCTAAGTCCGAGATCTGGGCAGCCGAGCGCGACAAGCAGGCGGCCGATCTCGCCCGCGAACGCCATACCTTCCGCCAGTTCCGGCTGGAGCGCGACAAGCAGGAAAAGGCCGAGCGTCTGGCTGCCCGCGCTGTCGCAGCAAGACAACAGACGGCGGGAAACGACGATGCTGCCAAGACCGTGACGACTGCTCCGGCGGTGGTCCCGGCGACAGCACCGGCCGTGGCATCCACAATCGACACGGTCGCTGCACCGAAAGGAGCGTCCACCATGGACGACAAGCAAGCCAAGATCGCCGCCGCCATGGCCCGCGCTGCCGCGCGCCGGGCGGCAGCCGATGCCACAACGGCGCCGGAGCCTGCAGCGCCGCCACCTCCTGCCGCCGACCCGCCGACCAGCGCCGAAGCCGCGGCTGCTCCGCCCAGTCCCGCTGACGATGCCGCCGCGCTACGCGCCGAGCGGATCCGCCAAGCCATGGCGACCGCCAAAGCACGCCGCGAAGGTACGCTGGCATCGCCACCGGTGGACCTGAAGCAGCAGAAGCGCGATGCCGAGGCCGCGCGCCTTGCCGCGATGAGCGAGGATGAGCGTGCTGCGCTGGCAGCGGAAAAGAAGGCCAAGATCGCTGCTGCGATGGCCCGCGTAGCCGCGCAGCGCCAGGGGCAGGAAACGTCCGCGCCGGGTGATGAGGAGGACCAGTCGTGATCGTGCTGACCGTGCCCGGCATCGGTGGCTCTGGTCCCGAGCATTGGCAAAGCCGCTGGGAAGCGCTGCATGCCGATACCCATCGCGTCGAACAGGCCGATTGGGGCAAGCCGTGGCTGGCGGACTGGCTGTCCCGGCTCGATGCCGCGGTGGCAAACGCCGGGCCCGACTGCGTGCTTGTGGCCCATAGTCTGGGCTGCCTACTGGTTGCCCATTGGGCAGCCGGCTATCCGCAACCAATTCGCGGCGCGCTGCTGGTGGCGGTGCCCGATCCGGCTGCCCCGGCTTTCCCTACCGAGGCCGCGGAGTTCACACTGCCGCAGCAGGCGCTGCCGTTTCCCGCGCTGATGGTTGCCAGCCGCGACGATCCCTATGCCGACTTCGCATTCAGCGAGCGGGCGGCCCGCGTGTGGGGCGCCGAGCTGGTCGATGCCGGTGCGCGCGGTCACCTGAATGCCGCTTCCGGCCTTGCTGCCTGGCCGGAAGGGTGGGCCTTGCTGGAGCGCTGGAGCAGCGATGCATAGCGCAGATGCACAACTGGTCGTGCGGCAGCCGGGTGAGGCGGTGTTGTTTCTCGACATCGATGGCGTGCTGCATCCCGGGTTCGTCGAAACGCTGGAACATCTGCCGCGGCTGGAGCGGGCGTTGCGCGGCTATCCCCACGTCGATGTGGTGGTTTCTTCCAACTGGCGCTGCAATCGCACGATCGTGGAACTGCAATCGCTGCTGGGCCTACTCGGTGCCAGAGTCATCGGGTGTACGCCGGAATTTCCGGGCCGCGCACGCGAGGAGGAAATCGACTGGTTTTGCCGCTTCTTCGCGGTGCAGGAGCGGCTGGTGCTCGACGACGACGAAAGCCAGTTCCGGCCGGCTGCGGCAGGGGTATTCCTGATCAACCCGGAAACCGGCCTGACCGGGGATGACCTGCGCTTCGTGCGGCGCTGGGCAAGTCGTTCCGGGCGTTTCGATCCGCTGCATATGCTGTCTTTCGGTCGCTTCGCGATCAGGGGGCACGCATGAAAACCTCCCCCTTCCTGATCGAGCCGACGCCGCTGCAGCGCGTGATGTTCACCGTGGCTATGGCCTTGCTGCCCGGCATCGTGCTGCATGTCGGCATTTACGGTATCGGGCTACTGGTGCAGCTTGTGCTGGCCAGTGCCACGGCGCTGCTTACCGAGGCGGCCTGCCTGTATCTGCGCGGTCGGCCGTTGGGGCCGGCGCTGTCCGACGGTTCGGCGGTGGTCACCGCCTGGTTGCTGGCGCTGTGCATGCCGCCGTTGGCCGCGTGGTGGCTGGTGGTGCTGGGTACGGCAGTGGCGATCGCTCTGGCCAAGCATGCCTATGGCGGACTGGGGCAGAACACTTTCAACCCGGCCATGGTGGGCTTTGCCGTACTGATCGTTTCGTTTCCCGCGCAGATGGCACGCTGGAGCGCGCCGTTGCCGCTGGCGGTGGTCGATCTCGCCGGCTGGGACCTGGTCCGGTTGATTTTCGGCGGCGCGATACCGCCCGGCTTGGCATTCGATGCGCTCGTTGCGGCAACACCGCTCGATGCGGTGCGCACGGCGCTGCATCAGGGGCAGGCCTTGCCGACGGTGCTGGACGCGCCGTTGTTCGGCATCTGGGGCGGGGCGGGCAGCGAATGGATCACTGGCGGCTGGCTGCTCGGCGGATTGTTGCTGTGGCAGCAACGCTTGATCGCCTGGACCCTGCCGGCGGCTTTTCTCGGCAGCATCGTGCTGTTGTCCGGGGTGTCGCACTGGCTCGCGCCAGCGCAGTTCGCCTCGCCGATGTTTCACCTGAGTACCGGCGCGGTGATGCTGGCGGCGTTCTTCATCGTCACCGACCCGGTCACGGCCCCAACCACGCCGCGTGGCCGGCTGATCTTTGCGGCGCTGGCCGGGCTGCTGACCTGGCTGATCCGCTGCTTCGGCAGCTATCCGGACGGCGTGGCCTTCGCCGTGCTGATCATGAATCAGGCGGCGCCCTTTATCGATCAGTACACACAGCCAGCGGTATTCGGCAGGAAGCGGGCATGAGCACGGCGGCAAGAAGCAGCCTGCGTGGCGCGCTGACGCTCCTGGTGTTCGCGGTGGTGTGTACGGCATTGATGTCTGGCACTTGGCTGCTGACGCGTGATCGCGTTGCCGCCAACGAGGCCGAAGTGCACGTGGCGCGCCTGGCCGAGGTGCTGCCCGGTGTGCGCTACGACAACGATCTGTTGCGCGACGCGGCAGCGACGCCGCCGCAACTCGCTATGGCGCTCGGCCAGCCGCACGGCGCGACGGTGTACCGTGCACAGCGGGAGGACGTGGTGCAGGCCGTGGCGCTGGAGGTTACCGCGCCCGATGGCTACGCGGGGCCGATCCGCCTGCTGCTCGGCATCGGCCGCGACGGTCGGGTACTGGCGCTGCGCGTGGTCGATCACAAGGAAACCCCTGGCCTGGGCGACTATATCGATGCGGCCAAGTCCGACTGGGCCCGCCAGTTTGCTGGCGCTTCGCTCGGCCAGCCGACTGAAGCCGCGTGGGCGGTACAACGGGATGGCGGCGCGTTCGACGCCGTGGCGGGTGCCACGGTGACGCCGCGGGCGGTGGTCAAGGCGGTGAAGCGGGCCTTGCAGGCGGTCGAGGCCCATCACGCTTGGTTGTTTGGCAAGGAGCAGGGATGAACCGGAGCGAGGCGCAGGCGATTGCGGACAACGCGCTGTGGCGGCAGAACGCGGGGCTGGTGCAGCTGTTGGGGTTGTGCCCGGTGCTGGTGATCTCCAGCAGCGTGGTCAACGCGGTCTCACTGGGGCTGGCCACCAGCGGCGTGATGGCCTTGTCCGGCATGGCGGTGGCGGCGGTGCGCGATCTTGTCCCCAACACGCTGCGCACGCCGATCTTCATGCTGATCATCGCCAGCCTCGTCACCGTGGTTGACCTGCTGTTCAATGCCTATGCCCACGGCCTCTACCTGGTGCTCGGCATCTTCATCCCGCTGATCACCACCAACTGCATCGTGCTGGCGCGCGCAGAAGCCTTTGCGTCGCGCCAGCCGGTACTGGCCTCTGGCTGGGATGGCTTCACCATGGGCCTGGGGCTGACCGGTGTGCTGGCGGTGCTCGGTGCGCTGCGGGAGCTCGTGGCACATGGCACGTTGTTGTCCGGCCTCGATCTGGTGTTCGGCCCGGTGGCCAAAACCTGGACGCTGCACCTGATCCCCGCCGAATCCGGCTATCAGTTCCTGCTGGCCAGCCTGCCACCCGGTGCCTTTCTCGGGCTGGCGCTGCTGATTGCCGGCAAGAACCTGCTCGATCGTCGCACTGCACGTCGCGCAGCGACTCCTTCCATCGTCCTGCAATCCGGTGAGGCATGAACAAAGCCACCCGCTACACCTTCTACCAGCGCCTTGCCGAGCTCGACCCCAACCCGACCACCGAACTGGAGTACACGACGCCGTTCGAGCTGCTGACCGCCGTACTGCTGTCGGCGCAGGCCACTGACGTTGGGGTGAACAAGGCGACGCGCCGGCTGTATCCGGTGGCCAATACACCCGCTGCCATCCTGGCACTGGGACAGGAGGGGCTGGAGTCCTATATCGCTACCATTGGTCTTTATCGCAGCAAGGCCAAGCACCTGCTGCAGACTTGCCGCATCCTGCTTGAACAGCATGGCGGCGAGGTGCCACGCGATCGTGAATCGCTGGAAGCGCTGCCCGGCGTGGGGCGCAAGACGGCCAACGTGATCCTCAACACCGCCTTCGGTGAGCCGACCATCGCGGTGGATACCCACATCTTCCGCGTTGGCAACCGCACCGGCCTTGCGCCCGGCAAGGACGTGAACGCGGTCGAGCAGAAGCTGCTCAAGGTTACCCCGCCGGAATTCCGGCTCAATGCGCATCACTGGCTGATCCTGCATGGCCGCTACGTGTGCAAGGCACGACGGCCGGAATGCTGGCGCTGCGTGGTGAACGATGTGTGTGATTACAAGCAGAAGGAACTCACGCCGCCCAAGGGGCGATGAGTTCGGAGCCCGAGTCGGGGAAGGGACGGTGCTACGGTGGATTGGCCGGTCGGATCGGCGCCTGCCCAAGCAGGGCGCCGCGGGCCGATTGGTAGTGCGATGGGTAACGGCCGGACTGAATCAGCCACTCAGGCCCGGGTGATTTCCCGTTTGCAATCCTGCTTGGCCCGCAGATAGGCCTGACGGCTGCTGGGCTGGGCAGTGATGTCGCGCAGCGTGTTGCTGAAACGATCATCGGCGTAGTGCTGGAAGGCGACGAGTGCGCCGTAGCAACCGGGGTAGGCGAGCGGGGCGGCGGGGTTGCTGGCTTGCAGCTCGCGCTCGATCGATTGCTGTGCCGGCAGCCAGGTTTCCTGCAGGAAATGATCGCCATCCTTGGCGGCAACCACGTTGTCCAGCTGCTGCTCAAGGCGGTCCACCAGTTGGTAGGCGCCGTGCGCGCGTTCCTGTGGGCCGTTTGGCATGGCCGCCCAGGCCAGGGTGATCAACAGGAAGATCCCTGCGGCAAACAATCGAAGCAAAGTCATGATGGCGTTTTTGTCTGCACCCGGCTCGTCGTGCGCGCGTCGTGGTGCTCATCCTCCGCGGGGGAGAATAGCAAGGCCGCCAGCGGATTGAAAGGTTTTTCTTTTCAATTAGAGTAAGATTAATTAGCAAATTCTAAATTGATGATTGAAGGAAGATGCTTGTATTTACTGGGGAAATGGCAAATTCCTTGATCCACGTGCTTGTCAGTTATTTGCTGAACTCTTGATTTTTAAAGTAAGTTTGATCAAAAAATTAGTAAGAAAAAGGCCGCTGTGATAGCGGCCTTCGTCTCATGGTAAATCTGGTTGACGGATCAGCTTCCCAACATCCGCGCCAGATAATGCCCGGTATGGCTGGCTGGATTGGCAGCCACCGCTTCAGGCGTGCCGGTGGCCACGATTTGGCCACCGCCGGCGCCGCCCTCGGGGCCGAGGTCGACGATCCAGTCGGCCGTCTTGATCACATCAAGGTTGTGCTCGATCACCACCACGGTATTGCCGTGATCGGACAAGCGCTTGAGCACGGTGAGCAGCAGATCGATATCGTGGAAGTGCAG
Organism: Chitinolyticbacter meiyuanensis; assembly: GCF_008033135.1. Lineage (NCBI taxonomy): Bacteria > Pseudomonadati > Pseudomonadota > Betaproteobacteria > Neisseriales > Chitinibacteraceae > Chitinolyticbacter > Chitinolyticbacter meiyuanensis. The sequence continues at coordinate 3,787,403 of NZ_CP041335.1, read as the reverse complement.
GCCGGTGGTGGGCTCGTCCAGGATGTAGAGCGTGCGGCCGGTATCGCGCTTGGACAGCTCCAGTGCCAGCTTCACCCGTTGTGCTTCGCCACCCGATAGCGTGGTGGCGCTCTGGCCGAGACGGATATAGCCGAGGCCGACGTCCATCAGCGTCTTGAGCTTGCGCGCCACGGTCGGCACAGCACCGAAGAATTCCAGCGCGTCCTCGATCGTCATCTCCAGCACTTCGGTGATGTTCTTGCCCTTGTACTGCACTTCCAGCGTTTCGCGGTTGTAGCGCTTGCCGTGGCAGACATCGCACGGCACGTAGACATCGGGCAGGAAGTGCATCTCCACCTTGATCACGCCGTCGCCCTGGCAGGCTTCGCAGCGGCCCCCCTTCACGTTGAAGGAGAAACGCCCGGGGCCGTAGCCGCGTTCGCGGCTGGTGGGCACGCCGGCGTAGAGCTCGCGAATCGGCGTGAAGAGGCCGGTGTAGGTGGCCGGATTGGAGCGCGGCGTGCGGCCAATGGGGCTCTGGTCGACGTTGATCACCTTGTCGAAGTGATCGAGGCCATGCATCTCGTGGAACGGCGCGGGCTCTGCCGAGGCGCCGTTCAGATCGCGCGCGGCAATGGCGTAGAGCGTGTCGTTGATCAGCGTGGATTTGCCCGAGCCCGAAACGCCGGTCACGCAGACGAACAGCCCCACTGGCAGCGCCAGATCGACGAACTTGAGGTTGTTGCCGTGCGCGCCCTTGAGCGTGAACCATTTGTCCGGCTGCGGCACGCGGCGCTGTGCGGGGATTTCGATCTTGCGGGCGCCGGACATGAACTGGCCGGTGATCGAGCGCGGTTCCTTGAACACATCCTCCGGCTTGCCGGCAGCGATCACTTCGCCACCGTGCACGCCGGCCCCGGGGCCCATGTCCACCAGCCAGTCCGCGGCACGGATGGCGTCCTCATCGTGCTCGACCACGATCACCGTGTTGTCGAGATCACGCAGCCGCATCAGCGTGGCGATCAGCCGGTCGTTGTCGCGCTGGTGCAGGCCGATCGAGGGCTCGTCGAGCACATACATTACGCCGGTGAGGCCGGAACCGATCTGGCTTGCCAGCCGGATGCGCTGGGCCTCGCCCCCCGACAACGTATCGGCACTGCGCTCCAGGCTCAGGTAGTCGAGGCCGACATTGACCAGGAAGCCCAGCCGTTCGCGGATTTCCTTGACGATCTTTTCGGCGATCTGCGCACGTGCGCCTTCCAGTTGCAGCGCGCCGAAGAAAGCCGCGGTATCGCGCAATGCCATCTGGCTGATGGTGTGCAGGTTGGCGTCGCCCACCTTCACATGGCGCGCCTCGCGCCGCAGCCGCGAGCCGCCGCAGGACGGGCAGGCGCGGTTGTTCTGGAACTTGGCGAGCTCCTCGCGCACCGTCACCGAATCGGTTTCGCGGTAGCGGCGTTCCAGATTGGGGATGATGCCTTCGAACGGATGTGCGCGCTCGAAGCGGGTGCCGCGCTCGCTCATGTAGTTGAAGCGGATGTCTTCCTTGCCCGAGCCATAGAGCACGATCTGCTGGATCTTCTCCGGCAGCTCTTCCCACGGCGCGTTCACGTCGAAGCCGTAGTGGTCGGCCAGGCTCGTCAGCATCTGGAAGTAGAACTGGTTGCGCTTGTCCCAGCCCTTGATCGCGCCGGCAGCGAGGCTCAGCGCCGGATGCGCAACGACACGCTTCGGATCGAAGAAGGTGATCTGGCCCAAGCCATCGCAGCTGGGGCAGGCACCCATCGGGTTGTTGAACGAAAACAGGCGCGGCTCGAGTTCAGGCAGGCTGTAGCTGCACACTGGGCAGGCGAACTTGGCCGAGAACCAGTGTTCCTGGCCGCTATCCATTTCCACCGCGATGGCGCGACCATCGGCGTGGCGCAGCGCGGTCTCGAACGATTCGGCCAGCCGCTGCTTCAGGTCCGGCCGGGTCTTCAGCCGGTCGATCACCACCTCGATGGTGTGCTTCTTGTTCTTGTCGAGCTTGGGCAGCGCGTCCATCTCATGCACTTCGCCGTCGATGCGTACCCGCACGAAGCCCTGGGCGCGCAGCTCGTCGAAGAGATCGAGGTTTTCGCCCTTCTTGCCGACCACCACCGGCGCCAGCACCATCAGCCGTGTTTCTTCCGGCAGCGCCAGTACATGGTCGACCATCTGGCTGACGGTCTGCGTTTCCAGCGGTTGGTCATGGTCCGGGCAGTACGGCAGGCCGACCCGGGCGAACAGCAGCCGCAGGTAGTCGTGAATCTCGGTGACGGTGCCAACGGTGGAGCGCGGGTTGTGGCTGGTGGCCTTCTGCTCGATCGAGATCGCCGGGGACAGACCCTCAATTAGGTCGACATCCGGCTTTTCCATCAGTTGCAGGAACTGCCGGGCATAGGCCGACAACGATTCCACGTAGCGGCGCTGGCCCTCGGCATACAGCGTATCGAACGCCAGCGAGCTCTTGCCCGAGCCCGACAACCCGGTGATGACCACCAACTGGCCGCGGGGCAGGTCGAGGCTCACGTTCTTGAGGTTGTGCGTACGTGCGCCGCGGATGCGGATCAGGGGGGTATCGGTGGATATTTGGCGATAGCTCATGGCGGCCTGGGGCGTCTCAATAGGCCCTAAATGGGGCCGGCGCGGTGGAAAACAAACCCCTGAATATACCGGACTCGTCGGGGCTGGCGCATCGTCCGTTCCGCTCTATTGCAGGCCCGGCTTGCCCGGTTGCGCGCCGGATCGCGCGAGCGTGGGTCGGCGCGCTGCGGTAACATCGCGCTTTCGCTGTTTAGATACGCCTTCCCATGTCTGCCACGCCCCGCCTGAGCGCGGTCGAGCTGCGCGCCGCCACCGGCCTTGCCGGTCTTTACGCGTTGCGCATGCTCGGCATGTTCCTGATCCTGCCGGTGTTCGCCGTGTATGCCGGCCATCTGCCCGGCGGCGAGAGCCATGTACTGGTCGGATTGGCATTCGGCGCCTACGGTCTGACCCAGGCGCTGCTGCAACTGCCGTTGGGCATGTGGAGCGACAAGGTCGGGCGCAAGAAGGTGATCTACATCGGCCTGGCGTTGTTTGCGCTTGGCAGCATCATCTGCGCGGTGGCCGATCATATCGTGTGGATGATCGTCGGCCGCGCGGTGCAGGGTGCCGGCGCGATCTCGGCGGCCATCACCGCTCTGCTGGCGGACCTGACCCGCGAGGAGCACCGTACCAAGGCGATGGCGATGATCGGCGGCAGCATCGCCACTACCTTCGCCGTCTCGCTGGTTGCGGCGCCCACGCTCGCCGAATGGATCGGCTTGCCCGGCATCTTCGCGCTGACGGCTGTGCTGGCGGTTGCCGCCATCATCGGCGTGTGGCGGGTGATCCCCACCCCGGCGCTGTCGCGTCATCATTCGGATGCCGAGGCCGATACCGGCCGGCTGCCGCAGGTGCTGCGCCACCCGCAGCTGCTGCGACTCAACTACGGCGTATTTGCGCTGCATGCGGCGCAGATGGCGATGTTCACCGTGATGCCGCTGCTGTTGACGCAAATCGGCGGCGTGGTGCTGTCGCGCCACTGGTGGATCTATCTGCCGGTGGTGCTGGTCGGCTTCGTGCTGATGGTGCCGGCGGTGATCATTGGCGAAAAGCGGCACAAGCTCAAGCAGGTGTTCGTGCTGGCGATTGCGCTGATGTGCGTGGCCCAGCTCGGCATGGCGCTGTGGTTGCCCAGCCTCTCGGCCATCGTTGGCTGGCTGGCGCTCTATTTCGTCGCCTTCAACATCCTCGAGGCCACCCAGCCCAGCCTGATCAGCAAGATCGCGCCGGTCGCTGCGCGCGGCACCGCCATGGGGGTGTACAACACCTGCCAATCGGCCAGCATGTTCGCCGGCTCCGCCATGGCGGGCTGGCTGTACCAGCATGCCGGCGCCACCCCGGTGTTCCTGCTGTGTGCCGGGTTGATGGCGATCTGGCTGGTGGTGTCGCTGGGCATGCAGCCGCCGCTGCCGGTGCGCACGCAGATGTTTCCGATTGGTGAACACTGGGCCGGCGAGCCGGGGGTGCTGTCTGCTAAACTCGGGCAGATTGACGGCGTGAAAGAAGCCGTCGTACTGATAGACGAACGCGTGGCGTTGCTCAAGGTCCTGCAATCCGGTTGGGACGAAGCCGCCGCGCAACAACTGATTGCGGAGACCCACTGATGGCTTCTTTGAACAAGGTGCTGCTGATCGGCAACCTCGGGCGCGACCCGGAAACCCGCTTCCTGCCCTCGGGCGGTGCCGTATGCAACTTCAGCATCGCCACCACCGAGCGCTTCAAGGACAAGCAGGGCCAGCAGCAGGAAAAGACCGAGTGGCACAACATCGTCATGTACAACCGCCTGGCCGAGATCGCCGGTGAGTACCTGAAGAAGGGCAGCTCGGTGTATATCGAGGGCCGTATCCAGACCCGCAAGTGGCAGGACAAGCAGACCGGCGCTGACCGCTACACCACCGAGATCGTCGCTGACCAGATGCAGATGCTGTCCGGTCGTGGCGGCGGTGGTGGCCAGCAGGGCGGTGGCTACGGCGGCGGCGACGACTTCAACCAGGAATACAGCAGCCCCGCGCCGGCTCCGGCGGCCCGCCCGCAAGCCGCGCCGGCGCCTCGTCCGGCCGCGCCGAAGAACTTCGACGATTTCGAGGACGATATCCCGTTCTGAGCGGTCCGCTGTCAGGCCGGCAAAACAAGCGAAGCCCCCCAGGCTTCGCTTTTTTATTGGTGGTGTGAGCACGGCTGCGCCTCCAACGGCAAACTCAAATCATCGCCACCGTGGTGCCGGGCTCAAGCCTTGAAGGTCATCCAGGGCTTCAAACGTGCTACTGGCGTGATCAACCCGGCTTCTTCCTGCGCCTCGATCACCGGGCCGATGCGCTTGTAGGCCACCGGCGCCTCCTCGACGCGCCGCTCCTCCCGCAGTGTGACGCAATGCCACGGCAATTCATGGCCCAGCCCTTGCCGGGTCGCACGCAGTGCCTGCCGGCGGATGGCCCGGCCAGCGCCGTGCGAGCAGGAGGACAGCCACTCGGTGTTGCCCAGCCCACTGACCACATAGGAGTAGTCGCCCATCGAACCGGGAATCAATGCGAGTTCGCCATGGTGTGCGGGCGTTGCGCCCTTGCGGTGCACGTTGAGCCCGCCCTCGCGCAGCACCACGTTGTGCGGCACATCGACCACCAGCGCGGATCGATCCTCCTGGAATTCCTCGCGCAGGCAGGACCGAACCATTTCGGCGAGTACGACGCGGTTGGCCCAGGCATAGCGCGCCGCGACACCCATGGCGTCGAGGTATTCGCCAGCGAGTTCACCGACGAGGCCGTAGAGGCCGGACTCGGGGTGTTTGATCCCGGCAGGCCAGGCCGCCCGGGCCTTGTCCATCCAGCGCTGGCCAACATAAAACCCCACATCGCGCGAGCCGCTGTGGATCATCACCACCACTTCGCCTGCTGCCAGGCCCGCTTGATAGCCGGCATGGCGATCCAGTACAGCCTCCACCACCTGCAGTTCGACGAAATGATTGCCCGCGCCCACGGTGCCGAGGCCGGGATCGCGAATCACTTCGCGGTGGCCAACCAAGGCTTCGGGCGCGTAGCGCGAATGGCCGCCGAATGCGGCGAGGCCGATGGCCTGGGCGGTCTCGGCCAGCAGGCGATCCTTGTCGGCCTCTGCCCATAGTCCATCCCGATGCAGCAGGTCGATCCAGGCGTGCGGGCCGACGTCGAACAGGGCCGCGAACGCTGCGGATTTCACCGGGATGTTGCGGCCGTCTTCCAGCAGCGCCCGAGTCAGCCTGCGTGTCACACCCGCCTTGCGTGATTCGAGCTGGGCGAGGGTGAGGCCGGTGCGGACCAGCCGTACCGCGCAGTTGATGTCGGTGCCGATGGCGGCGGGAATGACCATGTCCGGCGAGGTGGCGACGATGCTGCCTACCGGGGCGATGCTGCCAGGATGGAAATCCGGCGTGGCGCAGGCTTTGCAGACGTGGCCTTCATGCCCCGGCACCCTGACCGCGGCGAACTCGAGCAACTGCCTGACGGCCTTTTCCTCGAGCGGCAGGCTTGCGGGCAGCAGCACCGTGACTTCGGCATGTGGGTTACGCAGTTGATAGATGCCGTCCTGATACGAGACGGCGATGCCCTGTTTTTTCAGGGCTTTTTGCAAACGGGGGAGGTGCGACATTGCTGCTGTTCCGATGGACGCGGAGTGGCCTCCCGACTTGGCGGGAGGAGCGCCTTCATCTGCAGCAGCATCAGAGAGGATGTGCAGCCTAACCAATGGCCGCTGCCGTCGTCAATGCGGCAGCGTTGGTCGCATCGCTTTTGCACCAGTGGGCGTGGCTGAAATCTGGCGATGAGCGGCAAGGCTAGGCAGGCAAGTGTTGCGGCGTGCTTGCCCGTGTTTCTTTTCAGCAACATATCCTGGCCTGTAAATACTGCTCGGCTGACAGGGTGTTGGGGCCAGGAAAGCCAATTCGACTCAAGGATTTGTGCTTGAAAATGCACGGAAAAATGCTCGGGCTAGGTCAGATTGTTCCTAGTTGTTGACGTAATTTGACAGCGCCATCATGCAGTTTATCGTTGTCATTTTTGACGTAGGTGGGTGAGGATGCTGACGCCTGTTTTTGCTTTGGCTGTTGAGAAGCTTGGCAGGCGTTGTCCAACCTTAACTACATACAAGGAAGGAAGTCCCATGCGTTTGTTGCAATTCAATGAGCTGAACCAGGTTGCTGGTGCTGGCTACGAGCCGCCGTACGGCGAATACCCGGGCTATCCGGGCGCGCCGACGCCTACCCCGACGCCTACACCGACCCCGACGCCTACTCCGACGCCGACTTATCCGTGGCCTCCGGGCAGCGAGCCGCCGTGGTACTACGAGCGCTAAGCTCGTAAGCGTCTGATCCCACGTTGCCCCGATCCGGCGTTTGCCGTGGGGGCTTGTGAGGATACCTGTGCCGGTGGCCCTCGTGGCTGCCGGCCTTGTCGTTTCAATACCGGCTGATCCGGTTCAGGTGTAGCGCCGCATGGACGATTCCAAACTGAACGATTACGCAACGCGTTTCTGCCAGACGCTGGGGTATGTCACTTTTCTGCGTACCCGCGCCGGCGCCGTAGCGCGCCCCCTGGTGGACGCGATTCCCGAATTTCTCGACGTCGCACTGCACCACGAGCAGTGCGAAGTCTTCATCGGCCCAGGGGGCTGGCCCTGCGCCTACGTGATCTGGGCCTGGCTGGCGCCGGATGTCGAGCAGCGGCTTGCCGTGCACAACAAGCACTGGCTACACGAGATGGAATGGAACGAGAGCCGCACTGCCTGGGTGCTCGATTGCGTGGTGCTCGATGGGCAGATGCATCGCATCCGGCGCGAGCTGCGGCAGCGCCTGCCCCAAGCTGAAGGCATCAACTGGATACGCTACACGGCAGAAGGCCAAGTGAGCAAAGTGGTGCGTAGTCGGCGCCGTAGCGAGGCATGACATGAACGCCACCACGCCAGCTTCCGTCCTCTATCAGGGTGCCTCCACCATGCCGATTGCCCCTCAAATCAAGACTTATGACGTGGTGTCTGCGGACAACACGATCTATTACGACCGGGAACTGCCCACTGCCGCATTCGTGCGGTTCAAGGCGCGTCGTCTGGCGAAGCCGCGCGTGGTGTGGGTCAACCATGCCTTGATCCACGACCTGAGCATCGACGCACCACGCAGCGAAGCCGAGCTGCACCGGCAGTTGCTGGATGCTTTCGGCTTCATGGTGCCTTCCAGCATGGATGCGCCGGAGGATTTCCTCGACGAGGAGCGCGAATTCGTCGGCGAGCGCTATGGCACCAATGGGCGCATCTGCGCCAATGGCGGCGGCGTGCGTTGCGGGTTGAATGGCTACTTCCAGCTCAAGGGCATCGGCCGTAATCCGCTGGCTGCCAAGCATGGCGACGAGTGGCACACCCACGGTGGTGCATCGGTCGAGGAAGGGATACGCGAAGCCATCTGGGGCGAGATCACCCACGCCGAACTACCACTGGGCGGGGTCCGCATCCTGGCGGTCATTGCCACCGGCAAGTCGACCAAGTACGACTTCGGGCTCGTCGGCAACCAAAGCGGCGACGCGCCGGAAGGGGCGATCATCGTGCGCGAACCGAATCTGCGCCCCGCCCATTACGAGCGGGTGCCGTTCTACAAGCCGCAGGATGGTCTCGAGCTACCGCACGATGTCGAACGCGTCCGCGGCGCTTACGAGCGCCTCCATTTGGCCGTGCCCGGCGGAGAGGAAGGCCCGTTGACCCAGGCGAGCCTGGTGCCGGTACTGACCCGGTTGGCGCATCGCTACGCCAGGCAGCATGCGGCAGCCCGGGCGCGCCGGCTGGTGCATGGCGCCATCACCAGCTCGAATATCGAGATCACCGGCAAGTATATTGATTTCGGCACCATGACCGCGTTCTCCGGCTACGGCAATTACCTGGTGGCCCGTGGTCTGCCTTCGTTCTGGGAAGACCACTGGCAATACCAGCATGTGTTGAATGGCATGCTGTTCCACGGCCGCAAGTATGTGGCGGGCAGCACCGGCTGGATTCTGGAGGTGGACGAGGGCCGCTTGCAGCAGCCCTTCACCGAGCAGTTCGATGGCTATATGCAGAAATACATGCTGCACATGGCTGGTTTTCCACTGCCGGTGATCGAAGCGATCCAGGATTTCGAGCCGACTTACCACCTGGCCCAGGTGGCATACGAGCTCGCCCGCGCCGGCGCGATGAAGCGGCAGCCGCTGCATACGGTGCCGGAGCGGATGGGCGATTGCGATCTGCCCGCGGTACTGCGCCTGGCGGCGAATGATGAATGGGAAGAGATGGCGTCGGTGCTGCCCGATGCGCAGCTGCGGCAACGCTTCAAGCGGGTCTATCTCGAATACCGGCATCTGGCCACGCTGGTGGCCGGCACGCTCGGCTTGGCTCCCGACCGATTCCGCCGGCTGGTGGCGCTCAACGCGGACTTGCGCAACAAGGCGCCGACCGTGCTGTTCCGGGATCGGATGATGAAGCAATCGGAAGAGGCCCTACGCGCCGCGCGCCAGGCCGGCCCTGCTGGCGTGGCCATGCTGCGCGAGCACGTCGATGCCTTGCTGTCGCAGGGGCGTCGGTTCTTCGCCGAGCATCTGGAGCGTGCCATCGTGGCCTATTGGCAATGGGCAGGCGGCCGCATCACCGTGCTGCGCGGCTACGATGCCCGTGCCGAGCGCTGCTTTGTCGATGTCCATGACGCAGCGCCGGGTAGCCGGCTCGCAGCGGCGGATTGTCGGCTGGATGGTGTCGGCGTGCATGCCGAGGCCCTGCCGTCGACCACCGGCCAGGCGATCCGCCTGTGGCTGCCATTGGCGCACCATCCGGCCAGCGTCGTGGCGGTCCAGCTCGATACCGGCGACGACAGCCTGCCGCAGCCGTCCTTTGCGCTTGAACTCTGATTATTCGTTTGCGCTTACCACTGCCCGAGAACGCACCATGTCGCAGCTTGCCCCCACATTGACTCCGCCGTTGCCAACCGCGCTGCCCGAGATCGCGCAGGCCGGCGACGATTTCGATCTCGCCGGATTCGGCCCATGGCTGCAAGCGAGGATGACGGCACTGCACGGCACGGACATGCAAGCCGATGACGCTGATCTGGCCGCATTCGGCCGCTCGGTCGGCGATGCCCGCATCGTGATGCTGGGCTCGCAGACACATGGCGAAGGCAATGCCTATGCGCTCAAGAGCCGCCTCGTGCGCTACCTGCATCGCGAGCATGGCTTCGATGTGCTGCTGATGGGCAGTGGCATGTACGACGGCAGCAAGGTTGGCCAGTGCATCGCCGCGGGCGAGCCGGCGGCCCAGGCTGTAGACGGCGCGTTGTTCTACATCTACGCGCAGGCGGAGCAGACCCAGGCCTTGTTCGACTACGTGGATGCCACGCGCGATACCGAACGGCCTCTGGCACTGGGCGCCTTCGACGTACCGCAAGCGGGGTGCCATGCCAAGGACACACTGCTGTCCGAGCTGGCGGCCTACCTGGCGGAACGCGGCTGGCCGGAGCTGCTGGCGCATGCAGCTTGGCCGGATTTCCTCCACGTGGCCGATGCCACAATCCGGATGCAGCCGCTCGATGCGGCGTTGCAACCGGCACTGTCGGCGTTCGAGGCGATCTACGCCGAGCTGCTGGCGCGGCTCTCGTTGGAGGCCGGCGCCACCCTGCAGGATGGTTTCTGGCTGCAGCAACTGCGCAGCCTGCGCACTGCCCAGCAGGAGCTGGTGGGCCAGTGCAGCCGGGATGGGCAAATGGCCGAGAACCTGCTCTGGCTGGCCGAGCATGCCTACCCTGGTCGCCGCATCGTGATCTGGGCGCACAGCATGCGCTGCGTGCCGATGCGCCAGTACAGCATGGGCGACCTGCTCAAGCAGGTCTACGGCGACGATGTCTACATCGCCTGGGTGACCGGGCACGGCGGCGCGGCACTGAACTACGACAGCCGGCAGGCCTATCCGCTGCACACGCCACCAACGCGAAGCTGGGAGGCGGTATGGCACGCCCATGGCCCGCGTGCCGGCTTCTTCGATTTGCGCAATATCGCGCGTGAGCCCGGCGCCGACGAGAAACTGCGCAATCGCTTGTCGATCCGCGCCGCCAACTATGCCGATGATCGTGCCTACGGCGAAGACATGCTGGGCCGTGCCGCTGGCGATGCGCCGAGGGTCGACGGCGTGTTCTTCCTCGACGAGATCGAACCGGTACGCTTGCGCTCGGAGTGAGGCGCCGCGGCGCGGAGCGGGCCCGATCGCGGGCCGTGATCAGCCGGTCACCGCTTCTTCCGCTGCGGCGGTCTGGGAGGGCTCGGTGGGCGCAACGATGCGCCCCTCGCGCATTTCGACCACCCGCTCGGCCATGCGGATGGTTTCCGGGCGGTGGGCGATGATGAGCCGTGTGATGTTGAGCTCGCGAATGGCCTGATTGACCACGTATTCGCTCTCGGTGTCGAGATGGCTGGTAGCCTCGTCCAGCAGGATGATGCGCGGCTTCTTGTAGAGCGCGCGCGCCAGCAGGATGCGCTGCTTCTGCCCGCCCGACAGCGTGGTGCCCATGTCGCCGACCAGCGTGTAGTAGCCCATCGGCATCTGCAGGATCTGGTCGTGGATGCCGGCGCGGCGGGCGCACTCGTGGATCCAGTCCCAGTCGACCTGCTTGCTGAAGAAGGCGATGTTCTCGGCGATGGAGCCGGAGAACAGCTGGTCGTCCTGCATCACGGTGGCGACGAGCTTGCGCAGGTTGGTCAGGCCCAGCGTGTGGATGGGAGTGCCGCCAACGCGAATCTCGCCTTCGCGCGGCTGCAGGATGCCCAGCACCAGTTTCAGCAGCGTGGTCTTGCCACAACCGGAAGGCCCCGTCAGCGCCACCGATTCGCCGGCGCGCAGCTTCAGGCTGCAATGCTGCAGGATGTCGCGCTCGGTGCTGGCGTAGCGATAGCTCACATCGACGAGCTCGATGTCGGCGCTGACCCGTTCCAGATCGATATCGGCCGGGTTGCCGATGTCCTCGCGTTCGGTCAGCACGATGTCGGACAGCCGCTCGCACTGCAGGCCCAGCATCTTCAGTTCGATCATCTTGTTGACAAGGCTGGTGATGTGCGCGCTGAACTGGTTGCTGTAGGCGACATAGGCGACCAGCATGCCGGCGGAAAGGTATCCATCCAGCGCCAGACTGGCACCGACCCACAGGATGGCGATCATGTGCAGGCCGTTCAGGCTGCCGTTGATGGCCTCGAAGGCGAGGTTGAGCTTGCTGACATGAACGAGGGAGTTGATCTGCTCGACCGAGAGATTGAGCCAGTTGGCCCGGCGTTCGTTCTCGCGGGTGAACAGCTTGATCGAGCGTACGCCACGTACCGTTTCCAGAAAGTGGCTGTCCTGCTTGGCAGCGCTCACCACCATCTTTTCGCTGGCTTCGCGCAGCGGGCGATACCACAGCAGCCGCAGCACCGTGTAGACCAGCACCAGCCCCACGGTCAGCGCGGTCAGCAAGGGGCTGTAGAGCAGCATCATGGCCAGCAGCGCGAACGACATCACGCCATCGAGCACGGTGACGATGAAGCTGCTGCTCAGCGTTTCCTGAATCTGGTGGATGGCGCCGAAGCGGGAAACGATGTCGCCCAAGTGGCGGCGCTCGAAGTACTCGACCGGCAGCCGCACCATGTGCGTGAACACATTGGATACCCACTGCAGGTTGACGGTGGTCTTGATGTAGATGAGAAACCAGGCCCGGGCCAGACTGAGCAATTGCTGCAGCGCGATGATGGCAATGCCGCCGATGCCGATCAGCGTCAGCAGCGACAAATCGCCGGTGGACAGCACGCCATCGATGATCCACTGCGTGAGAAAGGGCAGGGCGAGGCTGAGCACTTCCAGTGCGAAGGCCAGCGTCAAGAGCTTGACGATGGTGCGCTTGAGCCCGTGCACGGTGCCGATCAGCTTGCGCAGGCTGATGCGTTGCTTGGCCTCGCGCGGCTCGAAGTCGGCACCGGGCATCAGCTCCAGTGCGATGCCGGTGAACGCGGTATCCGCTTCGCTGCGGGTCACGGTGCGGATGCCGATGGCCGGATCGTGGATGACGAGGCCTTTCTTGCTCACGCGCTTCAACACCACGAAGTGGCTGAAGTTCCAGTGCAGCACTGCGGGCAGTTGCAGTTGATCGAGTTCGTCCAGCTCCAGCCGCAGCGGCCGGCTGGTGAGCCCGAGCTGGTTGGCCTGGTCGACCATATGCCCCAGCGTGATGCCGGAGAGCGAGGTGCCCAGTTCGCGGCGCAACGACGACAGATCGAAATCGTGGCCGTAGTAGTTGGCCACCATGGCAAGGCAGGCGAGGCCGCATTCGGAGGCCTCGGTCTGGTAGATCATCGGCAGGCGTGCGCCGCTGCGGAAGGCGATGCGGTCGGTGAGGCTACGTACATCCATGGTCACAGTTTTCCGCGCATCGCGTAGATCGGGTCGAGCAGCCATTCACGCACGGTCTTGGTCCGCACCAGGATCTTGGCCTGCAGTGTTTCGCCGGCATTGAAGGTGAGGCGCTTGCCATAGGCATCGACCCATTGCTGGTCCAGCGCCACCTGCACCCGGTAGACCGAACTCTTGCTGTCGGTCTGCAGCTCATCCGGCCGCAACGTGTTGCGCGACACCGAGAGTACGCGGCCGTGTTGCAGGCCGTAGCTCTGGTAGGGATAGGCATCGTAGTGCAGCACCACCTTGTTGCCGGGCCGCACGAATCCGATGCCGTCGCTGGGTACCAGCAATTCCGCCTGCAATGGCGCATCGGCCGGCACCAGCGTCAGCACGGTCTGGCCGGCTGTCACGTTCTGCCCGGGCTGGCGCAACACTGCGGAGACGGTGCCGTCCACCGTTGCCACGATCTGCTGTTCACGCTCAGTGTCGTTGCGCAGCAGCGAGGTGCGGTAGGTCTCGATCTCGCGACGCAGCGGCTGCTCGGTGGTGCGCAGCTTGGTCGGCAACTGTGCCAGCGTGGATTCCAGTTGCTGGACCTCCATCTGCATCTGCCGCTGGTTGCGGTTGAGCTCGGATAGGCGGGCACGCTGGTCGAGCAGCAGGGCTTCCTGCTGGCGCACTGCCAGTGCGGAGACGAACTGCGTCTTTTCCAGCTCCTGGTATTTGGCGACCACGGCAGAGACGATGTCGATCTTCTCGTGCTGGGTCTTGATCTCGCTCTCCAGATCGCGCTGCGCCAGCTTCAGCTGCGCCAGCCGCTCCTGGCTCGATCGCGTTTCATCGTCGATCAACCGGCGTTGCGCTGCGAGTTCGGCATCCAGGCTCTTGATCTGGCTATCGTAGGCGGCGTTGATCGAGGCATGCACCCGCGTGCCGTCGGTGCTTTCCTTTTCCGTCGACAGCGTGAACAAGGTCTGCCCCGCCTTGACCCGGTCGCCTTCCTTCACCTGCATCCGAGTGACGATGGCCTGGCGATCGCTGGCCAGCCGCGTGATGCCGCCGACCGGTTGTAGGCTGCCCTGCGCCGCGACCTTCTGCGTGTACTGGCCGAACACCAAGAGGGCAAACGCGGCCAGCACGATAACCACGGCCGCGATGGCCACCAGCGAGAACGACAACGGCTGCAAGAGCACGACACCGCCGTACTGGCTTTCCTGCTGGGCATTCATTGCCTCTTGGCGAAACAGGGAGTCCATGCGTAGCTAAAGCACCATCAGGCGGGCGAGGGCGGTCGAAGGAAGGGCTGTCTGCTGTGGGCGATTGTAGGCCGACGTGGGCGGAAAGCCAGGCTGAAAACCGCGTCGATACTAGTCTGCGCCGACGTTGCATTGCAAATATCATGCAAGGTGGCTGTTGTTTTGCTGGCTTTGGGTGAAAGCGTTGCAGAGCAACGCATGATCTTTCGCCTTGTCGTCGCCGGCGGTGGCACGGGATTCGTAGTGCTTCACCGCCCGTATCAACCTGTCCGCCATCTCGTCGAGTTCCGCATCCGAACAGATCAGCGCGGGCAGCAGGCGGATGGTCTGCTCCCGGGTCACGTTGATGATGAGCGCTTCGTCATGCAGCGCCTGCGTGGCCAGCGGTTTGCATGGCGCGTTCAATTCGATGCCGATCATCAGGCCTAGTCCACGGATATCGCGGACTGAATTGCAGTGTGCGAGCCCAGTACGCAGGCGCGAGAGCAGGTGCTGACCTTGTGCGGCGGCCCGCTCGGGCGGGGCTTCCTCTGCCAGCAGTTCGAGCACCCGGCTGCCGACGCGGCAGACCAGCGGATTGCCACCGAAGGTCGAGCCGTGGCTGCCCGGCGTGAACAGGGTCGCTGCAGGACCGCGCGCCAGGCAGGCGCCGATCGGCAGACCGTTGCCGAGCGCCTTGGCCACGGTGATGACATCCGGCGTGATTCCCGCGTGCTGGTGGCCGAACCAGCGGCCGGTGCGGCCGAGGCCGGTCTGGATTTCGTCCAGCATCAGCAACCAACCGTGCTGGTTGCACAGCTGGCGCAACTGCTGCAAGTAGGCCGGGCTGGCGATATGGACGCCGGCTTCACCTTGTACTGGTTCGATCAGCACGGCGGCGATCTCGGGGTTCGACTCCAGGTTGGTCAGTGCTGCTTCATCGTTGAACGGCACGCGGATGAAGCCCGGCAGCAGCGGCGCGTAGCCCTGCTGGATGGCCGGGTTGCCGCTTGCCGCCAGCGTGGCGAGTGTGCGGCCGTGGAAGGCGTTGTCCATCACCACCACGTGTGGCTGGGCAATGCCGCGCCGCTGTCCATGCAGGCGGGCGAGTTTGAGCGCGGTTTCGTTCGCTTCGGCCCCCGAGTTGCAGAAGAAGGCACGCTCCATCCCGGCGAGCGCACACAGTTGTTCACCAAGGCGGGCTTGCCACGGAATGCCGAACTGGTTGGAGGTGTGTAGCAGTAGCCCGGCTTGCTCGGTGATCACCCGGCTGATTTCGGGATGGGCGTGGCCCAGATTGGTGACGGCAACGCCGGCAATGGCGTCGAGGTAGGCCCGGCCTTGCTCGTCCCAGAGCCATGCACCGGCGCCACGGGTGAACGCCACCGGTTGGCGGGCATAGGAAGGCATCAGGTACGGGCTGGTGGTCGACATCAAGCACTCCGGTCAGGCAGGTTGCGGGACGGGTTGGAATTCCGTGGTGATGCCGAGCAGGCGCAGGCCATCCGGCCCGCTTTCCAGGATACGGCGCTCGCCACTGGCCACTTGAAGCTGGCACTGAAATCCAGCGGTAGCGGGGAGCTGCCGGGTGAGGGCATCCACTGCAGCTTGGGCATCGCGCGCCTCGGTTTCGAAAAAGCCCAGCAACGCCTCGTGTTGCCAGATCACGAGCCGGTACTTGTCCATGGTCAGCGCCTTGCGGGAAGCAGATCGAGTTCATTCCAGCCGCCGGCGTGGCTGTGCGCCAATACCGCCGCCACATGTGCGCCGGCCTGGCGTACTGCCTCCGCCAGTGGAACGTCGGCCAGCAACAAGCCGGTCAGCGTGGCGGCGAACAGGTCGCCGGTGCCGGAGAAGGCGACTGGCAGCCGGGGCTGCCGGATCCGTTCTACCTGATCGCCTTGCACCACGGCCATCGTCACCTGCTCGGGCTCCAGTTCGGGTGGCAACGCCGAGGTGACGACGATCCAGCCCCGTGCACGCGGCAGCAGTGTTTGGGCGGCGGCGATCACGTCATCGAGCCGATCGGGCTGGCAACCGGTCAGTGCGCCGAGTTCGAAGCCGTTCGGGGTCAGCCCGTCGGCCAGTGGCAAGAGTTGAGTGCGGTAGGCCGGCACCAGTGCCGGTGCCACGTAGAGCCCGCAATGGCTGTCACCGAGCACCGGATCGAGATGGATGCGGATGGCGGGCCAGCGTTCGCGAACGTGACGCAGCCATTGCGCCAGCACTGCTGCCTGCTCGGCATTGCCGAGGTAGCCGATCTGGATCGCGCGGGCATGGCGCAGCACGTCACGTGTTTCCAGCTCGGCGAGATAACCCTCGAACCATGGCAGCGGCACGGCGCCGCCGGCCAGCGTCGGATAATGCGGCGTGTTGCTGAGCAGCACCGTGGGTACGGCGGCAACCCGCAAGCCCAGCTGTTGCAGCGCCGGCACGGCAATGCTGTTGCCCACGCTGCCATACACGACTTGCGACTGGATGGAGATCACGTCGATCGGCAAGGGGCCCGGCGTGGTATCGGCCGGCATCATGGTCTTGCTCCTTGCGGGGCCACCAACTGATCCAGCCAGCTGTTTATGGTTTGCGCCGCTGCAGCCGCGAGGGCCGGGCCATGTGTTGCCGCAGCCGCCCTGAGTTGGCGTGGGTCGATCGTCGCCTCGGCCAGTTCGCCGGCGTGGCCGACCAGCCATCGTTCGATCCGCGCCGGATCGGGTTCCAGGTGAAATTGCAGGCCCAGCACATTGGTGCCATGGGCGTAGGCCTGGTTCGGGCAGATCGCAGTGCCGGCCAGGTGCTGGGCACCGGGCGGGATGTCGAACTGGTCGCCATGCCAGTGCAATACCGGCTGCCCGGCGAGCGCTGCCAGCGGCGATTGCAGGCCGTCGGTACTCAGCGTCAGCGGCGCGTAGCCGATCTCCTTCACGCCCATGGGCTGTACGCGGGCGCCCAGTACCCGGGCGATCAGTTGCGCCCCCAAGCAAATGCCCAGCAGCGGAAGGCCACTGGCGAGCCGTTGCTGGATCAGTGCGAGCTCCTCTAGCAGGAAGGGGTAGGGTGCATCGTCGTAGGCGCCAATCGGCCCGCCCAGCACTACCAGCAGGTCTGCAGCATTGACGTCGACGGCGCCCAATGCCGCGATGGGGGTATCCACATAGTCGATGCGGTAGCCGCGCTGGCTGAACACGGCTTCCAGCGTGCCGAGATCTTCGAAGTGGAGGTGGCGCAGGGCGAGCAGTGTTTTCATGGCGATGGACCGGGTCAGTTGGAATGGGGGGCCGGCTGATCCGGCCAGTAATGCTGGTGTGGCAGGGCACGGGCGCCGAACAGCGCCTGGCCGACGCGAACCTGGGTGGCGCCCTCCTCAATGGCCAGCTCGAAATCGCCGGACATGCCCATCGACAGCGTATCGAGCCGGATCGTGGCGGGCTGGTGTGGCCGCAGCGTGGCGCGCAATTGGCGCAGCAGCGAAAAGCAGCCACGGACCTGCTGCGGGTTTGGCGACTGCACGGCCAGCGTCATCAAGCCGCCCACCCGTAGCCGATCGAAACGCGGTAGCGTCGCGAGAAAATCCGCCAGCTGGTCTGGGGCGAGGCCGTATTTGCTGGGCTCGCCCGAGGTGTTCACCTGCACCAGCACATCGAGCTGGCGATCCAGCATGGCCAGGCGTTGTTGCAGCACCTCGGCCAGCCGCAGGCTATCGAGTGCATGAAAGGCACTGGCGTGTTGGGCCACCAGCTTGGCCTTGTTGGTTTGCAGGTGACCGATCGCGATCCAGCGCAGATCCGCCAGCTCGGTCAGTCGCTGCTGCTTGGCCGCGAGTTCCTGGGCCTTGTTCTCGCCCAGGCAGCGACAACCGGCGGCGTATGCCCAGCGCAGCCGTTCGTGATCGATCGTCTTGGAAACGGGCAGCAACTGCACCTCGGCCGGATCGCGCCCCACCCGGGCACAGGCCGCGTCGATGCGCGCTTGTACGGCTGCGAAGTTGGCCAGCAGCGCTGCCGGTGTCTGCGCCTGGGAATAGTTTGGGCCCGGGTTGGGTGAGGTATCTTTCATTTTGAACTAATACAAAAATATGTATGTATTGGTTCATTAAACAATCGCAACGTCATTGCGTCAAGCGGCGACGATGTGCTGCGGGATGCGCGCCACCCGCGACTCGGCGATACTGGCAGCCCCTGGCAGTGGAGCGGATTCGTTGCCAGGGGCATCCTGTTTGCCACGAAATGGTTTTTGCATGAGTACATACGAGGTTGAGGGCGGCACTGCGATGGAGATCGCGGCGTCGATCGAGCGCCTGATCCGTTTCGGCCAATGGCGGCCGGGCCAGCAATTGCCGGCGTTGCGCGCGCTGGCTGGGCAGCTTGGTGTCAATCCGAACACGGTGGCGGCGGCGTACAAACTGCTGCGCGACGCCGGCACGGTGCAGACGGATGGGCGCCGCGGCACGCGGGTGGCCGATGTCGCCGATGCGTTTGCCGCCCAGTCCACGCTGGCGGCCGGCTTGCGCGACCTGGCCTCGGGCAACGTCGACGAAGCATTGCTGCCGCGGTTGTTGCCCGAATGGTTTGCCGAGCGCCCGCATATCTCCGGTTACGACGCGCGCAGTGACCATGCGCCCTTGCTGGCGCTGGCGGCAGAGCAACTGTTCCGGCCTGCCGGTGCGGATGGCGAGATCGTACTGTTCTCCGGCGTGCTCGATGCCGTGGAGCGCGCGCTGATGCAGCGCTGCCGGCCCGGCTCGGCGGTGCTGGTCGAGGATCCGTGTTGGCCTCCGTTGCTGGCCTTGCTGGCCAATCTGCGCCTCAAGCCGGTGCCGTTGCGGCTGGATTCGGCGGGGGTGGTGCCGCCATCGCAGGACGAGTTGCAACAGGCTGCCGCAGTGGTGCTGACTGCGCGGGCGCAGAATCCCACCGGGGTGGGCATTACGCGCGAGCGCTGGCAGGCGTGGCAGTTTGCACTGGCGCGGGCGGCGGATTGTCTTTTGGTGATCGACGATCACTGGGGGCCGCTCAGTGCGGAGCCGCCGCCGCCGCTTGCCGCATTCAGCAGCGAATGGATCTACGTGCACTCGGTCAGCAAGTTCCTCGGGCCGGACCTGCGCGTGGCGTTTGCCGCCGGCAATGGCCCGGTGTTGCGGGCGATGCAGCGCCGACATGCGCTGGGCCCCCGCTGGGTCAGCACGGTGCTGCAGCGTATCGTGGCGCTGGCGTGGCAGCAGATGCTGGATGAAGGCGCCATCACCCGGGTGGGGCAGCGGTACCAGGCGCGGCGCGAGGCCTTGCGGCAGGCGCTGATGGGGCAGGGCGTCGCGTTGGCCGGTGGCGGCGAGGGCCTGCATCTGTGGTTGCCAGTCCACAATGAAACGGCCGTGGTGCAGGTGCTGGCCTCGCGCGGCTGGGCGATCCAGGCGGGCAAGCCGTTCCGCCTGTTGAGCGCGCCGGCGGTGCGTATCTGCAGCGGGACGGTCGAGGGCGAGGAGGTTGATTGGCTGGCAGCGGACATCGCCGCAGCGTTACGCCCGGCAACACACGCCATCTACTAGGCGCAGCGTGGCCGGGCCTGCGGTGATCAGCGCCGGGTGTAGCGCGACTCCATGAAGCGCGTCCAGCTGCCGTCCGGGTTTTCGATCTCGGAATAGAGCAGCCGCTCGCTGTCGCTGAGGAGCTCGATCACGTCGTGGTAGTGCCGGGTTTGGCCAGGGTGCTCGAAATCAGGGCCGGTGGCGGACAGCGTCAGCACGGTGCCGGCGTCGTTGAGCTCACCGTCGTAGACCCACAGGTGCGTCATCATCGAGCCGACCCAACTGCCGACGAAGCGGTTGGTCTCCGGGTTGTAGCCCAGCGTCATCAGCATGGTGCCCGGCGTGCCATCCGGCATCTTGCCTTCGCCTTCGAGCAACACCCATAACTCGCCGAGTCCGCGCACCGACTCGCTGCCTTCGCCCTTGTACGGCGGCTGGTCGGGGCCCATGTCGGCTTCGGAAACGTAGGTCCATTCACCGAGCAGCTTTTGCAGCCAGCGGTGTTGTTGCGCGGGATCGGTCTTCATTGCAGCTCCTTGAATTGGGGGAGGGGCGGGTGCCAGCCAGCATAGACAGCGATATCGCCAGCATGGCGTCAGCCAGCCGAATGGCCGGCCGATGCCATGGGATGGACGGTAGGGCAGACAGCCGGCCTGCCCCGAGCGCCATCAGCGCGCGTAGCTGTCGAGCAGGCCGGCGGCGGTGGCCGCTAGCGGTGCCGATTCATGCGTTTCGCCGGCCAGCGTGGCTTCGCCGACGGCGACCTGCTTGCTGCGCAACAGCGCGGCAAAGGTGTCGGCATCCTGGCGGAAGTCCGATGGCTCCTCGCTGCCCACGCTGACGAATACGCGCTGGACCTTGGCGTACTGGCCCGTCGTGCTGAGCTGGGCCTCTGTGACGATCTTGTGCTCGTCGTACCACAGCGACGGGCTGTTCAGCAGGTAGCGACTGAAGGTGGGAGTGTCATGTACCAGTGCATAGCTGCCGAACAGCGCGCTGAACGATGTGCCATGGATGCCGCGCTTGGCCGGATCGGTGAGGTAGCGCGTTTCAATGCGCGGCATCAGCTGCTGCTTGAGGAAGGAGAGGAACTGCGGCGCACGGCCGGTGATCTGGACCTCCGGCGCACCCTGCAGCCCGAAGTCGGTGCGGAAGTAGCCGTCTTCGCTGGCCGTGTACGTCGGCGTGAAGTCACGCCCGCGCCGCGCCCAGCAGCTGAATTCATCCTGCGCGCAGCCAACGCCCACGACGATGAATGATTGCAGCTGTCCGGCTTCCTGCAGCGGCTGGTATTGCATCAGGAAGGCATCCCGCAGGGCGAACCAGTCGAGCACGTACAGCACGGGGTAGCTTGTTCCCGGCTGGAAACCAGCGGGCAGGATCACCTCGATCGCGTAATCATTGCCGAGCGTGGCATTGTCGAACTGCAGCACCGGCACCTGCGGCGCGTTCAGCGTGAACGTGTATTGCTGCACATAGTTGCAGGGCCCCAGATCACGCCACACCTCGCGGCTGCCCGCCGCTTGCGGATCGTTGCCGCGTGTCCACCAGTTGGCAAGGTAGTTGCGGCCCAGGCGGCTCGCCACGGCGCGCCCGGCGTAGGCGGTCTCGTTGCGCCAGACATCGCCGCAGGCCAGCGGCGGCTGGTTTGGGTCCAGCACCAGCCAGGGCTGGCCGCCACCAATCGGGCCGCTATGGGTCTGCGGGGCCTGGCCTTGCGTCCACCACTGCGCGCGGTAGTCGATGCCGGCCACGGTGACGGGATCTCCCGCCTGGTAGACCTGTCCGGCCTGCCATGCCGGTGCCGCAAAAGCCGCGCTGCTGGCCAGTGCCAATGCGATTGCTGTTGTTGCTTTCATTGTTGTCTCCATCCTTCTATCGCGCATATTGCGCGTGCTCATCATGCCGAAGGCATGCGTGGAGGATGAGGGCATCGGTCGGCGATGGCTGGAGGGCACAGGGCAGGGCAGGCAAATAAAGCTTACTTTGCCGTTTCTGATTCAGTGCTTTCCTGGTTTTCGTATTTTCGCCAAACCGTTTTCGAGGGATTTACAGGCTGATTTGTCTGCAATATGCGCGAAATTGACGCGATTTGACATCAATCAACGAATCGAAATGTTGTAAGCAAAATTCTTTAACTGCAAATGAGATATGTTATCATTATCGTATAAGGGCACGTTTCAGGGAGCGTGCCTCACCCGATCGACTCACTCTTCAAGAAGTGCACTTCGCCCATGCCGCTCAAAACCTCGACACATAATCGATTCCAGATCAAAACCCTCACGCTGATGATCGGGTTGGCCTTGCCGGCCTTCTCGCAGGCGGCAGAGCCGGAAAAAGAGGTCGTGCTGCCGACCGTCACCGTCACCGCGGGCAGTGAAGGGCTGGGTGAAAGCACCGAAGGTACGCAGTCGTACACCACGGGCAAGGTCAAGACCTCGACGCCGCTCAGCCTGTCGCTGCGCGAAACGCCGCAATCGGTGTCGGTGGTGACCAGCCAGCGCATCGAAGACCAGAACCTGCAAACCATCACCGATGCGCTGAACAATGTGACCGGCGTGTCGGTGAACCAGTACGAAACCGATCGCGGCCAGTTCACCGCGCGCGGCTTCGATATCAACTCGCTGATGATCGACGGCGTGCCGACCACCTGGGATCAGCCGTGGAGCTCCGGCGAAATCCTGAGCAGCCTCGCGATCTACGACCGGGTGGAAGTGGTGCGTGGCGCCACTGGCTTGACTGCGGGTGCTGGCGAGCCCTCGGCTGCCGTGAACCTGGTGCGCAAGCGTGCCACCGCCAAGGAGCTGACCGGCAGCGCTGCGCTGGAATTCGGCAGCTGGAACAAGCTACGCGGTACCGTCGACGTGGCCACGCCGCTGAACGAAGCCAAGACCGTGCGTGGTCGCGTGGTCGGTGAATACAAGCGCAGCGACAGCTACCTCGATCTGCGCGAGGAAGAAACCAGCACGTTGTTTGCCACGGTGGAGGTCGACCTGACCGACAATACCCTGCTGACTGCCGGCTACAGCCGCCAGGAAAACGACCCAAGCGGCTCCATGTGGGGCGGCCTGCCGGTGTTCTACGCCGATGGTGGCCGTACGGATTGGGATCGGTCCAAGTCCACTTCGGCCGACTGGGTGCGCTGGAATTCGGTGTACCAAAACGCTTATGCCGCACTTGAGCACCGCTTTGCCAATGAGTGGACCATCAAGGCGACCTACAGCCACGGCGATCGCGAGGCCGATTCCTATCTGCTTTATCTATCCGGGGCGCCGGATCGCAACACCGGCCTTGGCATGTCCACTTTCCCCGGCTCCTACAACACCCGCACCAAGCAGGATGATTTTGGGGTGCAGGCCAATGGCCCGCTGCAACTGTTTGGCCGCAAGCACGAACTGGCCGTCGGCTACGTGAGCTCGCGCCAGCAGTTCGACGCCCAGAGCCGTGCCGGCACGCCGGGCTTCAGCGCGGGTACGGCGCCTGACTTCAACAACTGGGATGGTTCGTTCCCCGAGCCATCGTGGAGTCCGCTCGCCTACTACGGCGACAAGGAAATCCGCCAGGATGCGCTGTACGGTGCGATGCAACTGAATCTGGCCGACCCGCTCAAGGTGCTGCTGGGCCTGCGTGTGACCAACTACAAGCAATCGGGCGACGATGCGTTCACCAATCCGTACAGCATGGAGTTCGATCACGAGCTCACGCCGTACGCTGGCATCACCTATGACCTGAACCAGAACTATTCGGTCTACGCCAGCTACACCAACATCTTCCTGCCGCAGCAACTGCGCGACATCAACGGTAATTACCTCGATCCGGTCGAGGGCAATGCCACGGAAGCCGGCGTGAAGAGTTCCTTCTTCGAAGGCCGCCTCAATGCATCGCTCGCGGTGTTCCGCATCAAGCAGGACAACCTGGGCCAGAGCACCGGCCAGATCATCCCAGGCACGGTGCCGCCGGAAACCGCCTACCGTGCATCGTCGGGTGCCACCAGCAAGGGCTTCGAGTTCGAAGTGTCCGGCGAGGTGCTCAAGGATTGGAACGTCAGCGCTGGCTATTCGCAGTTCAAGCTGACCGATGCCAACGGCGAGGACATCAACACCATCTATCCGCGCAAGCTGCTGCGCCTGTTTACCAGCTATCGTCTGCCGGTACTGGGCAATGCATTGACCGTGGGCGGTGGCGTGAACTGGCAAGGCAAGACCTACACCAATGCCACCAACCCGCTGGGCGTGACCGAACGGATCGAGCAGGACGACTACGCGCTGGTCAACCTGATGGCGCGTTACGACATCACCCGTCAGCTATCGGCCCAGCTCAACATCAACAACGTGTTCGACGAGACCTACTACGGCATGTTCGACGCGTATAGCCAGATCACGTACGGCGCGCCGCGCAGCGTCAGCCTGAGCGCCAACTACAAGTTCTAATCGGCTATGCAAAACAAGACGATCAGGACGTGGTCCTGGGTACACAAGTGGAGCAGCCTCGTTTGTACCGTATTCATGCTGCTGCTTTGTATCACGGGGCTGCCCCTGATTTTCCACCACGAGATCGGGCATCTGCTCGGTACCGAGGTGGAAGCGCCGCGGATGCCGGCAGGTACGCCGCGCATCAGTCTGGATCGTGTGCTGGACATTGCCCGTGCCCAGCATCCGGACCGGGTGGTGCAGTTCGTCTCCCAGCCTGAGGACAGCCAGGATCTGTGGTTCGTCACCATGACGCCCACGCCGGCCCCCACCGACGATTTCCGCTCGGTGGCGGTCGATGCGCGCACCGGCGCGGTCCTGGCGCAGCCGCGCTTCGACGAAGGCTTCATGTGGGTGATGTTCAAGCTGCACGTGGATCTGTTTGCCGGCCTGCCTGGCAAGCTCTTCCTCGGGCTGATGGGCCTGCTGCTGCTGGTGGCCATCGTCAGCGGCACGGTGCTATATGCGCCCTTCATGCGCAAGCTCGATTTCGGCGCAGTGCGCCGCGATCGCCGCCCGCGCGTGAAATGGCTGGACCTGCACAACCTGCTCGGCGCCGTCACGCTGGTCTGGCTGTTCGTGGTCGGCGGCACCGGCATGATCAATACCTGGGCCGATCTGCTGATCAAGTACTGGCAGTACGACAAGCTCAGCGTGCTGCTGGCGCCTTATCAGGGGCGGGCGACGGTGCCCGTGGCCGAGCGCGCCTCGGTGCAACGCTCGCTGGATGTGGCGTTGAAGACGGAACCGGGCACACAACTGTCGTTTGTTGCGTTCCCGGGCACGGCGTTCTCCAGCCCGCATCACACCACATTCTTCCTGCGTGGCGACGAGCCGCTCACCTCGCGCTTGCTGCAGCCGGTGCTGGTGGATGCGCGCACCGCCGAGGTGACCGCATCGCCACGCCTGCCGTGGTATCTGACGGCGTTGCTGGTGTCGCAGCCGCTGCATTTCGGCGACTACGCCGGCATGCCGATGAAGATACTGTGGGCATTGCTGGATATCGCCTCCATCATCGTGCTGGGTAGTGGCCTCTATCTTTGGCTGCGCAAAGGGCGTGCCACCGAGCCGAAGAAGCAGGGCATGAAAATGGAAGTGGCAGCATGAAGAAAACGACGAATCGCACCGGCCTTGCCATCTGGGGCTGGCCCATGATCCTCGGCGTGCTGACCAGCGTCGGCCTCGTGGCCGGCCTGTTCAGCGATGGTGGTGCTGGCGATGTGGCCGCCGGAATTTGCCTCGCGCTTCCCGTGGTGGTTGGCATCTGGTTCGGCTGGTGCCGCCCGGGCCCCAAGTCATCGCGCTAGAACCCGCCCCGGCTGGCAGCTTGATGCCGGAGGCCGGTCTGCACCTCGTTTGTCTCTTCTCGGTCGGCAGGAAGATTTCCTGCCGACGTCCCACCCGTTTTCCTTTCACGCTTATTTGATTGCCGCTAATCGGGCATCGGATATTTTCGATGCCTTCGTCATGGCACACTTCAATATGAAAGCGCTTTCTTTTGCTGGCGCATATTCGAAAAGATGGAGAAGGCAACATGAAGCAGTGGAGCAAAAGTGGCTGCGTGGCCGGTATAGCCACAGCGATGTTGAGTGCATGTGGCGGCGGGGACGAGGCCGATGTGGCCATGCCCTCTGCAGCGCCCAACTTGGCGGCCGCAGCAGTGGCATGCCAGCCGGCATGGCACAGTGGCACCGTGTATTGGGGCGGTTCCGTGGCGAGTCAGGCGGGGCGCAATTACACGGCGGCCTACTGGACACAGGGCCAGAACCCGACGAGCAACAGCGGTGCCGCAGGCAGTGGTCAGCCCTGGATCATCGGTGCGGTGTGCGGTGGCAGTTCGCCAACGCCCACACCGGCCCCAACCCCCACGCCCCGGCCCACACCGGTGGCCACCCCGACGCCGGTACCGGCTGCCGGTGGGCGGGCGGCGGCCCTGCCCATCGGCATCGAGAACGTGAACGACTCGCCGCTGAAGGCGGCCAGCTACCGCACGCTGTTGCGCTTCGTGCCGACGGGCACCATCACTATCGATCGGTTCTACTTTGGCTTCAAGCTGCGTGGCGCCAGCTGCGACGAGCCCAATGTCGCGGGCTACGGCAAGGGGGATGGTGGTCTGCTGCGGGCCAACTTGGTGCAGATCAATCCGGCCACCGGCTTGCCGGGCGCGGTGATCGCCACCGAAACCGTCAATGCCTGCACCCGCCATAACGAGGCCAAGGCCGAGCTCGACGGCTCGACCCCGGTGCTGGCCTGGGTGAACACGCCGGCCACGCTGCAGGGCGGCACCATGTACGGCGTGGTGATCAGCAATGCGCACGCCGATCCGGCTGGCAACTTCTTCTCGTTCAACATGCCACTGGCCGACACCACCCTGGCGGGGCCACACGCCCGCAACGAACTGAACCCGAATGCGCAGGGCGCGCTGATGTCGCTCGATCCGCGCGAGCACGTGGCGTGGTCCTCCGACAACGGTAACAGCTGGAAGTATGGGTCGGAGAACGGCCAGTATCGCTCCTACATGAACGACCGGGATCTGGCGCATCCGGCCACGCGGCTGCCGCAATATGGCTTCCGCTTGAGCAATGGCACCCGGCTCGGCGGCCAGCCGTATTACGCCTACAGCGCCGATTGCGTCGGCTGCACCGTGACCTATGCCAATACCCGCTATGCGCGCACCTTTACCGAAGTAGGCGGCTTTACCGCTTCGGGCAGCAATGTGGGGGCGCTGACGCTGCGCAATATCAGCACTGGCGCGCAATCGAGCTGCACGCCAAGCCTGGGCTACGGTCTGCGCAAATGCACGCTGGCGGCACCGGTGACGGTGGCGGCTGGGCAGAGCTACACGGTGCAATCGAGTGGTAGTGTCGAGCTGATGAAGCTGGATTACTCGCAGCAGCTGCTATTCCCCACCGCGGGTACCGCCAATGGCGAGTTCCGCATGTATCAGGCCAACCTGGTGCCGGGAACCAAGGCCAAGGATGTGCCGAGCCTGTGGGCGGGGCCGACCTCGGCGTATTACAACTGACGTCGCCGTCATGGAGCAGGGCGGCCTGGTGGCCGCCCTGCTCACCAGTAACGCACGTAGCGGCTATTCGGCGCCGAACACCCGCTCGCGCAACTGCTTGAGTTCGTCGCGCAGCTTGGCGGCCTTCTCGAATTCCAGGTTCTTGGCGGCTTCCAGCATGTCCTTCTCGATGCGCTTGAGCTCCTTGGCCAGTTGTTTCTCGTCCAGCTCGTCGACCATGCGCAGCCGCTTGGCC
The DNA here is from genome assembly GCF_008033135.1 of Chitinolyticbacter meiyuanensis. Lineage (NCBI taxonomy): Bacteria > Pseudomonadati > Pseudomonadota > Betaproteobacteria > Neisseriales > Chitinibacteraceae > Chitinolyticbacter > Chitinolyticbacter meiyuanensis. Next base: position 3,759,943 of record NZ_CP041335.1, on the reverse strand, counting down.
TCCAGTCGCGCCGCGGCGGCGTCCTCCTCGTTGTAGACGCCGTCGATGATGTCCTTGATGCGCTTGGTAACGCTCTTGGGCGAAATACCGTGTTCGGTATTGAACGCCATCTGCTTGGCGCGGCGGCGCTCGGTTTCGCCGATGGCGCGCTTCATCGAATCGGTGACGGTGTCGGCATAGAGAATGGCGGTGCCGTTGAGGTTACGTGCGGCGCGGCCGATGGTCTGGATCAGGCTGCGCTCGCTGCGCAAAAAGCCTTCCTTGTCGGCATCAAGGATGGCCACCAGTGAGACCTCGGGGATGTCGAGGCCCTCACGCAGCAGGTTGATGCCGATCAGCACGTCGAACACGCCGAGGCGCAGGTCGCGGATGATCTCGACGCGCTCGACCGTTTCGATGTCCGAGTGCAGGTAGCGCACCTTCACGCCATGCTCGGCCAGATACTCGGTCAGTTGCTCGGACATGCGCTTGGTGAGCGTGGTGATCAGCACGCGCTCGCCCACGGCGACGCGCTTGTTGATCTCCGAGAGCACATCGTCGACCTGCGTTCCGACCGGCCGTACTTCAACCACCGGGTCGACCAGGCCGGTGGGGCGCACCACCTGCTCGACCACCTGGCCCTGGTGCTGTTCCTCGTAAGCGGCTGGTGTAGCCGAGACGAACACCGTTTGCGGCATCATCCGCTCGAATTCCTCGAAGCGCAGCGGGCGGTTGTCGAGTGCCGAGGGCAGGCGGAAGCCGTAGTCGACGAGGTTCTCCTTGCGCGCGCGGTCGCCTTTGTACATGGCGCCGATCTGGCCGATCATCACGTGGCTTTCGTCGAGGAACATCAGCGAATTGGCCGGCAGGTAGTCGATCAGCGTCGGCGGGGCTTCGCCCGGCGCCTTGCCGGAGAAATGCCGCGAGTAGTTCTCGATGCCCTTGCAAAAGCCCATTTCATTGAGCATTTCCAAATCGAACCGGGTGCGCTGTTCCAGCCGTTGCGCTTCGACCAGCTTCTGATCCTTGTGAAAGAACTCCAGCCGGGTACGCAGCTCGTCCTTGATCTTGTCCACAGCGCGCAGCACGGTATCGCGCGGCGTCACGTAGTGGCTGGACGGGAACACGGTGTAGCGGCCGACCCGGCTCTTCACGTGGCCGGTAAGCGGATCGAACAGGCTGAGCTTTTCCACCTCGTCGTCGAACAGGTCGATGCGCAGCGCCAGCTCGGCGTTTTCTGCCGGGAACACGTCGATCACGTCGCCACGCACACGGAAGGTGCCACGGCCGAAGTCCATCTCGTTGCGGTCGTACTGCATCGCCGAAAGTCGCTTGATGATGTCGCGCTGTGGATGTTTCTCGCCTTCCTTCAGGTGCAGGATCATCTGGTGGTAGTCGGAAGGATCGCCGATACCGTAGATCGCGCTCACCGTGGCGACGATGATGCAGTCCGGCCGCTCCAGCATCGCCTTGGTGGCGGAGAGCCGCATCTGCTCGATGTGCTCGTTGATCGACGAATCCTTCTCGATGAACAGGTCGCGACTGGGAACGTAGGCTTCGGGCTGGTAGTAGTCGTAGTAGCTGACGAAGTACTCGACCGCGTTCTCGGGGAAGAACTCACGGAACTCGGCATAGAGCTGTGCGGCCAGCGTCTTGTTCGGCGCCATCACGATGGCCGGGCGCCCGGTGCGGGCGATCACGTTGGCCATGGTGTAGGTCTTGCCCGAGCCGGTCACGCCCAGCAACGTCTGGTACTTCAGGCCGTCCTCCAGCCCTTCGACCAGCTGGCCGATGGCGGTGGGCTGATCGCCCGCCGGCGGAAAAGGCTGGAACAGCTTGTACGGGGAGTTGGGGAATTCGACGTACATGGCGGTCTCACTCGTCTTGGCCGGGCTGACCCAACAGGGTGGCCAGGGGGGTGTGGGCATCGTGTTCGGAAAGCCAGGGGCCGAGCCGCTGGCCGAGCGCGGAAAGCGCGGCATGCAGCATCTGCAGTTCAGGCTCGGGCATGGTGAGCAGTGTCTGTTGCAGCAAGCCGCGTGCCGGTCCGCTGCTGGCGGCTAGCGCTGCGTGCCCGGCCTCGGTCAGCTGCAGGCGGGTGACGCGGCGATCCACTGCCTGCTTGTTGCGCAGCACCAGGCCGCGCCGTACCAGCTTTTCCAGCTGGTTGCTGGCGGTGGACTGGTGGATGGCCAGCCGCTGCGCCACTTGGCCCAGCGTCAGCCCTGGCTCACTGGCGATCTCCTGCAGGAACCACAGCTGCGCGCCGGAGAGCCCGGTCTGCCGGTGCATGCGCTGGTATTGACCCTGCATGGCCGAAACGACGAGGCGGAATTGCTGCAGCACGGCGAGCGCCGTTTCAGGAGTGGCGGTGGGCATGACGGAACCTGGGAGCAAGCGACGATTGTAGGGCCAGCCGCCGGCAAAGACGAGGCCCGGCTGCGCCATGCCGCCTGCCGGGCAGCCCAAGAAAAAACGCGGCCAGGGGCCGCGTCAAACAGGGGTTGCTCCAAGACCGGTCCTTGGGGTTCCGGCACTTGCGCCCGATCAGGCTAACACGCAAATCAATTTGCGCAAATGTTTCTGTGGTCCGGGCCGGGTTTCACAGCTTCACCGGCGTCACGTTCCAGATCTCGTCGGCGTATTCGCGGATGGTGCGGTCGGCGGAGAATTTGCCCATGCCGGCGATGTTGAGGATGGCGCGACGGGCCCACTCCTCCTTGTGCCGGTAAAGCTCGTCCACCTGGTCCTGGGTATCGATGTAGCTGCGGTAGTCGGCGAGCAGCTGGTAGTGGTCGCCCCAGTTCACCAGCACATCGAAGATCAGCCGGTAGCGCTCGGGATCGCCGGGGCTGAAGTAGCCGGAGGCCAGCATGTTCAGCACCTCGTGCAGCTCCTCGTCCTCCTCGTAGTACTTGCGCGGGTTGTAGCCGTTGCGGCGCAGCGCTTCCACCTGGTCGGCGGTGTTGCCGAAGATGAAGATGTTGTCCTCGCCGACCTGTTCACGGATCTCGACATTGGCGCCGTCGAGCGTGCCGATGGTGAGCGCGCCGTTGAGGGCGAACTTCATGTTGCCGGTGCCCGATGCCTCGGTGCCGGCAGTGGAGATCTGCTCGGAAAGATCGGCTGCCGGGATGATGACCTCGGCCAGGCTCACCCCGTAGTTGGGGATGAACACCACCTTGAGCTTGTCGCCGATGCGCGGATCGTTGTTGATCTTCACGCCCACGTCGTTGATCAGCTTGATCACCAGCTTGGCCATGCGATAGGCGCTGGCGGCCTTGCCCGCGAAGATCACCACGCGCGGCACCCAGTCGCGATCCGGGTGCTTGAGGATGCGGTTGTAGCGGGTGATCACGTGCAGCACGTTCAAGAGCTGGCGCTTGTATTCGTGGATGCGCTTCACCTGCACGTCGAACAGCGCATGCGGATCGACCACGCCGCCGAGCTTGCGGGCGATCAGCTGGGCCAGGTGCTGCTTGTTGGCGAACTTGGCTTCCATCACCGCCTTGACGAAAGCGGGGTAGTCCAGGTGCTGCTTGAGTTCGGCCAGCTCGTCGAGGTTGCCGCGCCAGGTCTTGCCGACGTAGTGGTCGATCACGTCGGACAGCGCCGGGTTGGCCTGCGCCAGCCAGCGGCGCGGCGTGATGCCGTTGGTCTTGTTGGTGAAGCGCTCGGGGTAGAGCTTGGCGAAGTCGGCGAAGATCGACTGCACCATCAGATCGGAGTGCAGCGCGGAGACGCCGTTCACCTTGTGGCTGGCGACCACGGCGAGGTAGGCCATGCGCACGCGGCGCTCGCCGTGCTCGTCGATCAGCGAGACGCGGCGGATCAGCTCGGTGTCGTCACCCAGCTTGTCGCGCACCTCGTCGAGGAAGTTGTCGTTGATGTCGAAGATCAGCTGCAGGTGGCGCGGCAGCACGCGGCCCAGCATGTCGACCGGCCAGGTTTCCAGCGCTTCGCTCATCAGCGTGTGGTTGGTGTAGCTGAACACCTGGGTGGCGATCTTCCACGCGGCTTCGAACGTCATGTGGTGATCGTCGATCAGCACGCGCATCAGCTCGGGGATGGCCAGCACCGGGTGGGTGTCGTTCAGGTGGATAGCCACCTTGTCGGCGAGGTTGGCCACCGTGTTATAGGCGCGCACGTGGCGGCGCAGGATGTCCTGCAGGCTGGCGGAGACGAAGAAGTACTCCTGGCGCAGCCGCAATTCCTTGCCCGAGTAGGTGGAGTCGTCCGGATAGAGCACGCGCGACACGTTCTCGGACAGGTTCTTTTCCTCGACCGCGGCGAAGTAGTCGCCCTGGTTGAACTTGGTCAGGTTGATTTCGTTCGAGGCGCGCGCCGACCACAGCCGCAGCGTGTTGGTCGCCAGCGTGTCGTAGCCCGGGATGATGTGATCGTGGGCTTCGGCGAACACGTCGTGCGTCTCGACCCAGCGCATCCTCTTGTGGCCTTCCTCCTGCACCCGGCCGCCAAAGCGCACCAGGTACTGCACCTCGGGGCGCACGAACTCCCACGGGTAACCGTTGGCCAGCCAGTAGTCCGGCGTTTCTACCTGGTTGCCCTCGATGATGCGCTGCTTGAACATGCCGTAGTCGTAGCGGATGCCATAGCCGTATCCGGGCAGGCCCAGTGTGGCCATCGCGTCGAGGAAGCAGGCGGCCAGCCGGCCGAGGCCACCGTTGCCGAGGGCGGCATCGGGCTCGATCTCGTCGATCTCGTCATAGTCGACGCCGAGATCGTCCAGCGCATGGCGTACGTCCTCGTATAGGCCCATGGCCAGCAGCGCGTTGGTCAGCGCGCGGCCCATCAGGAATTCCATCGACAGGTAGTAGACGCGTTTCACGTCCTGCGAATACTGGGCGCGGGTGGTGCGCATCCAGCGTTCGACCAGCCGGTCGCGTGCGGCCAGCATGGTGGCGAACAGCCAGTCGCGCGGCTGCGCGGTGATCGGGTCCTTGCCGATGGCGAACACCAGCTTGTTGGCGATCGAGCGCTTGAGCGAGGCGACGTCGTTGCCGGGGGAGTCGTGCACGAAATCAATGGTCATGGTTCTCTCCGCATGTCTTGGATGGCGAGTCGGACTCAACGTCCGAGCAGATGGCGATACAGATCGATATAGGCGGCGGCCGAGGCCTGCCAGCCGAAGTCACGGCGCATGGCCTGGCGACGCACTGCTTTCCATTCCTTGCTGCGCGCCCATAACGCGAAGGCGCGGCGCGTGGCGGCGGCGATGCCGGCCACGGTGAAATCCTGGAACACGAAGCCGGTGGCGCTTTCGTCCGCAAGGTTCTCCAGCGCGCAGTCGATGACGGTGTCGGCAAGGCCACCGACGCGGCGCACCAGTGGCAGCGCACCGTATTTCAGGCCATAGAGCTGGGTGAGGCCGCAGGGCTCGAAACGGCTGGGCACCAGCACCACGTCGGCACCCGCCATCACCCGGTGCGAATGCGCCTCGTCGTAGCCGATATGGATGGCGACCTGGCCCGGATGCAGTTCGGCAGCGGTACGGAAGGCTGCTTCCAGCCCAGGGTCGCCGCTGCCCAGCAGCACGAACTGGCCACCGGCCGCCGCGATCTGCGGCAGGACCTGCAGCACCAGGTGCAGGCCTTTCTGCTCGGTGAGCCGGCTGACTACGGCGAACAGCGGTACCTCGTCGGTGACGGTGAGGCCCATGTCTGCCTGCAGCGCGGCCTTGCATTTGGCCTTGCCGGTGGGTTTCTCGGCGGTGAAGGCGGTGGCGATCAGCGCGTCGTGCGCCGGATCCCACACCGCTTCATCCACGCCGTTGAGGATACCCGTCAGGCTGGCACCGCGGCTTTGCAGCAGGCCCTGCAGGCCGCAACCCTGCTCCGGCGTGGTGATCTCGCGGGCATAGGTGGGCGACACCGTCGTCACGTGGTCGGCGTAGAACAGGCCGGCCTTCATGAACGACACATCGCCGTTGAATTCGATGCCGTTCACGTCGAAGAAGTGGCCGGGCAGAGCGAGCTCGGCGAACTCGCGCGGCCCGAAGATGCCTTGGTAGGCGAGGTTGTGCACGGTGAACACCGTCTTGGCCGGATGGCCACGCGCGGCGATATAGGCTGGGGTCAACCCGGCATGCCAGTCGTGGCCGTGCACCACCTCGGGTTGCCAGAAGCCATCGAGTCCGCTGGCGAGTTCGGCGGCGACCCAGGCGAGCAACGCGAAGCGGCGATGATTGTCGCCATAGGGTTGCTTGGCCGCGTCCTCGTAGGGATTGCCGGGCCGGTCATACAGCTCCGGCGCGTCGATCACGTAGATGCCGACTGCACCCAGCCGGCCAAACCACAGCCGCACCGGGCCGAACGGCGTATCAAGGTGGGTCACGTCGCCTTCCTCGGCGAGCCCCGCCTTGATCGCGGGAAAGCCCGGCACCAGCACGCGCACATCGATCCCCAGCTCGATCAGCTTGGGCGGTAGCGCCCCGGTGACGTCGGCGAGGCCGCCAGTCTTGAGGAGGGGAAACAGCTCGGAGCAGACGTGCAATACGCGCATGGCAGGGGGCTCGCTGGCGGTAGGGGCGTCAATCTTGGCGGGCTTTCGCGACATCCGTGTGTATTCCTTGAATTCGATCCTGGCGGTGGAGCACCTGATTGCAAGTCAGGAGCTCCACCGACCACGGGCGTTCACAGCTTGGCCAGCATGTCCTTGGTGACCAGCACCACGCCGTTGTCGGAGCGGTGGAAACGGCGCTTGTCTTCCTCGGCGTTCTCGCCGATCACGGTGCCGTCGGGCAACTGGCAGCCGCGGTCGATCACGCAGCGGCGTAGCCGGCAATTCCGGCCCACCGTCACCTCGGGCAGGATCACCGAGGAATCGATGGTGCAGAACGAGTGCACGCGCACACGCGAGAACAGTACCGAATTGATGACGAGCGAGCCGGAGACAATGCTGCCGCCGGACACCAGCGAGTTCAGCGTCATGCCGTGGCTGCCATTGTGATCCTGCACGAACTTGGCCGGCGGCAGTTGTTCCTGGTAGGTGCGGATCGGCCAGGTCTCATCGTAGACATCGAGCTCCGGCGTAACCGAGGCGAGGTCGAGGTTGGCGGCCCAATAGGCATCGACGGTGCCGACGTCGCGCCAGTATTCCTTGCCGTCCACATCGCTCTTCACGCACGACAGCGAGAACGGGTGCGCCAGCGCGCTGCCTTCGGTCACGGCCTTGGGGATGATGTTCTTGCCGAAATCGTGATCGGATTCCGGATCGGCCAGATCCTCGTCGAGCAACCGATACAGGTACTCGGCGTTGAACACGTAGACGCCCATTGACGCGAGCGCGGTATCGGGCTTGCCCGGCATGGCGGGCGGGTTGGCCGGCTTTTCGACGAAGGCGGTGATCTTGCGGGTTTCGTCCACGGCCATCACGCCGAAGGCGGTGGCTTCCTCGACCGGTACTTCGATGCAGGCCACGGTGCAGTTGGCCTGCTGCAGCACGTGATCGACCAGCATCCGGGCGTAATCCATCTTGTAGATGTGGTCCCCGGCCAGGATCACCACGTACTCGGGGCGGTAGCTGCGGATGATATCCATGTTCTGGTACACGGCGTCGGCGGTGCCGCGGTACCAGTGTTCCTCGTCCACGCGCTGCTGCGCAGGCAGCAGGTCGACGAACTCGTTCATGTCGGAACGCAGGAAGGCCCAGCCGCGCTGCAGGTGGCGCAATAGCGAGTGCGACTTGTACTGTGTGACCACGCCGATGCGGCGGATGCCCGAGTTCAGGCAATTGGACAGTGCGAAATCGATGATGCGGAACTTGCCGCCGAAGTACACGGCCGGCTTGGCCCTGTGGTCGGTCAATGCCTTCAGCCGCGAACCGCGCCCACCGGCCAGCACCAGCGCCACCGCCTTGTTGGGCAGTTGGCGCGCCAGCGTGGCCTTGTCGATCAGTTGGGTTTCCATGTTCCTCTCCTAGCTCCCTCGTCGAAGCGGCCGGCGGTGCTGTCGCCGCCGGTCCGTAGTCGGGCCTGCCCCTCGGGCAGGAGCCCGTGGTTCAGGTCACGACCGTCGGCTCGGTGAGCCCCGTGTGCTGGCCGATCCCGGCGAGCTCGTGTGCCGCCATGATCAGCGGCGCCAGTGCGGTCTGCGTCGGCTCGCCATGGCCGGCCGGGTCGGCGACGAAGCGCTCCAGATAGACGCGCAGCGTGGCGCCTTCGGTGCCGGTGCCCGAGAGGCGGAACACGATGCGCGAGCCGCCCTGGAACACGATGCGCACGCCTTGCTGGCGCGATACAGATCCATCGACCGGATCGGTGTAGGCGAAATCGTCGGCTTCGGCGATCACCAGGCCGTGGCTGCCCTGGCCCGCCAGCGTGGCGAGCTTGCCGCGCAGCGCGGTCATCAGCGCGTCGGCCTTCTCGGTGGCGATGCCTTCGAAATCGTGACGGCTGTAGTAGTGACGGCCGAAGCGGCTCCAGTGCTCTTGCACGATCTGTGCCACGCTCTTGCCGGTGGTGGCGAGCAGGTTGAGCCAGAACAGCACCGCCCACAGACCGTCCTTTTCGCGCACGTGGTCGGAGCCGGTGCCGTAGCTTTCCTCGCCGCACAGCGTGGCCATGCCGGCATCCAGCAGGTTGCCGAAGAATTTCCAACCGGTCGGTGTCTCGAACGCGGGAATGCCCAGCGCGCGCGCCACGGCGTCGACCGCGGTCGAGGTCGGCATCGAGCGGGCCACGCCCTTGAGCCCGGCGCGGTAGGCCGGCACCAGCGTGGCATTGGCGGCGAGGATGGCGAGGCTGTCGGAGGGCGAGATCAGCAACGGCTCGCCGGCCATGCCGCGGCCGACCACCATGTTGCGGTCGGCATCGCCATCGCTGGCTGCACCGAAATCGGGCGCGTCCGGTCCGCTCATGCGCGCAACCAGCTCAGTGGCATAAGCGGGATTCGGGTCTGGATGGCCCTGGCCGAAATCGGGCAGCGGCGTGCCGTTGATCACGGTGCCAGCGGGGGCGCCGAGCAGGCCTTCCAGGATGCGATGGGCGTACGGGCCGGAGACGGCGTGCATGCCGTCGAAGCACAGCGTGTGGCCGGCGGCGAACCAGGCGCGGATCGCGTCGAAATCGAACAACTGCTGCTGCAGCTCGGCATAGTCGGCCACCGGGTCGATCACCTCGATCCGGCAACTGCCGATCTCGCCGCTGCCCAGCGTATCGATGTCGTAATCGGCGGCTTCGGCAATGTGATAGCTGGTGATCGTCTGGCTCTTGGCGTAGATGGCCTCGGTGATTTTCTCCGGGGCCGGGCCGCCGTTGGCGATGTTGTACTTGATGCCGAAGTCGCCATCCGGGCCGCCCGGGTTGTGGCTGGCCGAGAGCACGATGCCGCCGAAGGTGCCGTACTTGCGGATCACGCAGCTGGCGGCCGGGGTGGAGAGGATGCCACCGGCACCCACCAGCACCTTGGCCGCACCGTTGGCGGCGGCCATCTTGATGATGGTCTGCACGGCCTCGCGGTTGTGGTAGCGGCCGTCGCCGCCCACCACCAGCGTCTGGCCGGCAATGCCGCCGAGTGCATCGAAGATGCTCTGCACGAAATTCTCGAGGTAGTGCGGCTGCTGGAACACCGTCACTTTCTTGCGCAGGCCCGAGGTGCCGGGCTTTTGCCCGGAGAAGGGCTGCGTCGCTACCGTGGTCATGGAGTTTCCTCTTTCAAGAACGGATTGGCGAAGAGGCCCGGCTCGCAGGCATCTTCGGTCAGGATGGTGAGACTGCGCGCCGCTACCCGGCATTCACCCTGGTAGAGCACGCTGTCGCGGTCTTCGGTGCTGGCCAGCTTCACGCGCCAGCAGCCGGCCGGCAGACGGAACGGCACCTGATTGGCCGAGGCATTGATCAGGATCAGGAAGAAGCCCGACAGCTGGATCATCAGCGCCCGCCCGGCGCTGTCTTCCCAGTCGTGCGACTTCAATGGCTCGCCCGAAGGGTTGCGCCATTCCACCGCATCGTGATCGCTCGCCGTGTCCTCCGGCCACCATTGCCCCGAGCGCAGCGCCGGGCAAGCGCGCCTCAGTGCAACGAGTTCACCGATGTAGTCCGCCAGCGGCGCCTTGCCGTTGCCCCAGTCCAGCCAGGTCAGGTCGTTGTCCTGGCAATAGGCATTGTTGTTGCCGCTCTGGCTGTGGCCCAGCTCGTCGCCGGCCAGCAGCATGGGGGTGCCCTGTGACAGCAGCAGCGTCGCCAGCAGTGCCTTGCGTGCCCGCAGCCGCACCAGCTGGATGTCGGCATCGTCGGTCGGTCCTTCCACGCCGCAGTTCCAGCTGAGGTTCTGATTGTGGCCGTCGCGGTTGTGCTCGCCGTTGGCAAGATTGTGCTTGCGGTTGTAGCTGACGAGATCGGCGAGGGTGAAGCCATCGTGCGCGGTGACGAAATTGACGCTGGCCCAGGGCCGGCGATCGCGCTGGTGGAACAGGTCGCTGGAGGCAGCGAAGCGGCGGGCGAACTGGCCGCGGCTCACGCCGTCGTGCAGCCAGAAGCGGCGCATGGTATCGCGGTACTGGTCGTTCCACTCGGCCCAGCCGGCCGGGAACTGACCGATCTGATAGCCGCCGGGGCCGATGTCCCACGGTTCGGCGATCAGCTTGAGCCGCGCCAGCTGCGGATCCTGCGCGATGGCGGCCAGCAGCGGGGCGATGGCCGAGTAGCGCGGTGTGCGGCCCAGCACCGGTGCCAGATCGAAGCGGAAGCCATCGACGCGGCATGCCACCGCCCAGTAGCGCAGGCTGTCCATCACCAGCTGGATTACCCGCGGCTGGGTGAGGTTGAGCGTATTGCCGCAGCCGGTCCAGTTCTCGAAGCCGCCGTCGCCGGCCAGCCAGTAGTAGCTGGCGTTGTCGAAGCCACGCAGCGACAGTGTGGGGCCTTCGGCGTCGAGCTCGGCACTGTGGTTGAACACCACGTCGAGGATGACCTCGATGCCGGCAGCGTGCAGTGCCTTCACCGCATCGCGAAATTCCGACAGCGGGGTGCTGCCCTCCTGGCCGGACCAGTAGCGCGGCTCCGGGGCGAAGAACGACAGCGTGTTGTAGCCCCAGTAGTTGGAGAGGTTCATCCGCTGCAGCCGCGGCTCGTCGGCGTGCGCATGCACCGGCAACAGTTCGAGCGCGGTGATGCCCAGCCGCTTGAAATGGGCGATCAGCGCCGGATGGGCCAGCGCGGCGTAGCTGCCGCGCAGCTCCGGCGGAATGGCCGGGTGACGCATGGTCAGGCCGCGCACATGCGCTTCGTAGAGCACCGTCTGTGACCACGGCGTGGCGGGCGCAGTGTCGTCGCCCCAGTCGTAGGCTTCGTGGACCACCTGCGCCTTGACTGCGAGTGGTCCGTTGTCAACCGGGTCGGGCTGACCCGGGTTGCCGAGGTCCATGCCCTCGAAATCCGGGTGGTCGCGATACTGGCCGACCAGCGCGCGGGCGTACGGGTCGAGCAGCAGTTTCTTCGGATTGTGGCGATGACCGTCGCGCGGTGCCCAGGGGCCGTGCACGCGGTAGCCGTAGACAAGGCCGGCGGTGGCATGCGGCAGCAGGCCGTGCCACACGCCATGCGTGCTTGCCGGCAGGTCCAGCCGCGCGATCTCCTCGTGGCCGTGCGCGTCGTACAGGCACAGCTCCACTCGGCTGGCGTAGCCGGCGTGGACGGCGAAGTTCACCCCATCCTTGGTCACGCTGGCGCCCAGCGGATAGGGCGAGCCGGTCCTGAGCCTAGTCATCGCGGCGTCCTCAGCCGCGCCGCAGGTAGACGGTGGCGAGCGGCGGCACCGTCACCACAATGGAATGTGGCTGGCCCTGGGCCGGTACCGGTTCGCTGTCGCAGGCCACGTTGCCGGTGTTGCTGCCGCCGTAAAAGGTCGAGTCGGTGTTGACCAGCTCGACGTAGCGGCCGGGCTCGGGCACGCCCAAGCGATAGCCGGTGCGCGGTACCGGTGTGAAGTTGCTGACCACGATGACCGCTTCGCTGTCCGGCGCGCGGCGCAGGAAGGCGAATACCGAGTGCTCGTGATCGTCCACCGCCAGCCACTGGAAGCCGGCCGGGTCGAAGTCCTGTGCATGCAGCGCATGCTCGGTCTTGTAGTTGCGGTTCAGGTCGCGCACCAGTGCCTGCACACCGCTGTGCCACGGCCCGCCCACGGCCGGATCGAGCAAGTGCCAGTCCAGGCTGGCATCGTGGTCCCATTCGCGGCCCTGGGCGAATTCGCCGCCCATGAACAACAGCTTCTTCCCCGGGTGCGCCCACATGAAGCCGTAGTAGGCACGCAGGTTGGCAAACTGCTGCCAGGTGTCGCCGGGCATGCGCGACAGCAGGGAGCCCTTGCCGTGTACCACTTCGTCGTGCGACAGCGGCAGCACGAAGTTCTCGCTGTAGGCATAGGCCATGCCGAAGGTCATCTGGTTGTGGTGGTAGCGCCGATGCACCGGGTCTTTCTGCATATAGCCCAGCGTGTCGTGCATCCAGCCCATGTTCCACTTGTAGTGAAAGCCGAGGCCACCCATCTCGGGCGGGCGGCTCACGCCGGGGAAGGCGGTCGATTCTTCGGCCAGCGTGATCGCTTCGCCACGCTCGACGCCGATCACCTGGTTGGCGCGACGCAGGAAGGCGATCGCTTCCAGGTTCTCGCGCCCGCCATGCTCATTGGGAACCCACTCGCCCTCCTTGCGGCTGTAGTCGCGGTAGAGCATGGAGGCCACGGCGTCGACGCGCAGGCCATCGATGCCGAAGCGCTCGATCCAGTACAGCGCGTTGCCGATCAGGAAGTTGCGCACTTCGTTGCGGCCGAAGTTGTAGATCAGCGTGTTCCAGTCCTGGTGGTAGCCCTCGCGCGGGTCGGCGTGCTCGTAGAGGTGGCTGCCGTCGAAGTAGGCGAGGCCAAACGGGTCGGACGGAAAATGGCCAGGTACCCAGTCGAGCAGCACGCCGAGCCCTGCCTCGTGCGCCTTCTCGATGAAGTAGCGGAAATCGGCCGGCGAGCCGAAGCGGCTGGTCGGTGCATAGAGTCCCAGTGGCTGGTAGCCCCAGGAACCATCAAACGGATGCTCGCTAATCGGCAGGAGTTCGAGGTGGGTAAAACCGAGGTCGGCGGCGTAGGGCACCAGGGTGTCGGCGAGCTCGCGATAGCTGAGCCAGCGGTTGCCGTCCTCCGGCACGCGGCGCCAGGAGCCGAGGTGCACTTCGTAGATCGAGACCGGCGCATTGAATGCATTGGCACGGCGGCGGCTATCTGACGGCGCGATCCAGTCGGGCAGGCCGGCAATCTTCGATGCAGTGCCGGGGCGCAGCTCGCCGGCGAAGGCGTAGGGGTCGGCCTTCTGGTAGATCGCGCCATGGCGATCGGCGATCTCGAACTTGTAGTTCAGCCCAGGTGGCTGGTTGGGGACGAAGATTTCCCACACACCGCAGGAGCGATGCAGTCGCATCACGTGGCGGCGGCCGTCCCACTGGTTGAAGTCGCCGACCAGCGAGACGCGACGGGCGTTTGGCGCCCACACGGCAAAGGCCACGCCACCGATGCCTTCGAGCTCGCGCCAGTGCGCACCCAGTCGCTCATAAGGGCGCAGATGCGTGCCCTCGGACAGCAGCCACAGATCCTGTTCGCCCAAGGCTGGCGGGAAGCGGTAGGGGTCCTCGTGCTCCACTTCCTCTGCGCCCCAGGTGATGGCGAGCCGGTAGGCGAAGCGATGCTTGCGGCGCGGGATGATGCCTTCGAAATAACCGCGCTCATCGTGGCGAACCAGATCGACGATGCGCTTGTCGCTTGCCGCGTCGATCACGGCGACATGCTGTGCGCCCGGCTGCAGCGTACGCACGATCTGGCGCCCGTCGTGGTCGTGCAGGCCAAGGATGGCGTAAGGGTCGGTGTGGTCGGCGCGGAACAGGGCGTCGACGGTGGCTTGGGGCAGGGTGCTGGACATCGGATAACCTGGAGCTACGGCAGTCGCGCTGCCTTGTGTTGGATTTATAGACGGCCCTGCGTCAGCACGGTTGCTGCATGGCAGCATTGCTGCCACATTGTGCATAAGAAACTTCTTTCGGAGCAAACACGTCACGCTGACGTGTTGCTTCCGTAATCCGGAGGAGAAGATGGCGAAAGCGTGGTGGCGTGGCGCGGTGATCTACCAGATCTATCCGCGCAGTTTCATGGATGCCAATGGGGACGGCGTCGGTGATCTGCCCGGTATCCTGACGCGGTTGGATTACCTGGCATCACTCAATGTCGACGCGCTGTGGATTTCGCCATTCTTCAAATCGCCGATGAAGGATTTCGGCTACGACGTCGAGGATTATTGCGACGTCGATCCGCTGTTCGGCACGCTGGCCGATTTCGATGTACTGCTCAATGCCGCCCATGCGCGCGGCCTGCGCATCATCATCGATCAAGTGCTGTCGCACACCGCCGACAGCCATCCCTGGTTCGTCGAATCGCGTGCCAGCCGCGACAATCCCATGGCGGACTGGTACGTCTGGGCCGAGGCGCGACCGGATGGCACGCCGCCGAACAACTGGCTGTCGGTGTTCGGCGGCAGCGCCTGGCAGTGGGACAGCCGGCGGCGCCAGTACTACCTGCACAACTTCCTCACCAGCCAGCCCGACCTCAACTACCACCACCCCGAAGTACAGCGCGCCATCCTCGCCAGCGTCGAATTCTGGCTCAAGCGCGGCGTTGACGGTTTCCGTTTCGATGCCTGCAACTACCACTTCCACGATCGCAAGCTACGCGACAACAAACCCGCGCTGCATGCGGACACCACCACGGTCAGCGCGGTCAATCCCTACGGCATGCAGCGCCATCGCTACGACAAGTCGCGCCCGGAGAACCTCAAGTTCCTGAAGAAGCTGCGCAAGCTGCTCGACCGCTATGGCGCGGCCAGTGTCGGCGAGGTGGGCGACGATGATTCGCTGACGCGCATGGCCGAATACACCAGCGATGGCGATATGCTGCACCAGGCCTACAGCTTCAACCTGCTGACCGAGGAGTTCTCCGCCGCGCATATCCGACGCCAGGTCGAGGAGATGGACGCCGCGCTGGCGCGGCATGACGTACCCGGCTGGGCCTGCTGGTCCATCGGCAATCACGACGTGGCACGCGTGGCCAGTCGCTGGGGCAAGGGCACCGGCGGCGCGCAATTCGCCAAGCTGATGCAGGTGCTGGTCACCACGCTGCGCGGTTCGGCCTGCCTGTATCAAGGGGACGAGCTCGGCCTGCCGGAGGCGGATATTCCTTATGAATTGCTGCAGGACCCGTACGGCAAGGCGTTCTGGCCCGATTTCAAGGGGCGCGACGGCTGCCGCACCCCGATGCCCTGGCAGCAGACCGCAGCGGCCGGGGGCTTCACCACCGGCGCGCCCTGGCTGCCGGTGCCACCGGAGCATCTGGCGCTGGCGGTCGATACTCAGGACAAGCCACGGGCCTCCGTGCTGAACTTCACCCGGCGCTTCCTCGCCTGGCGCCGCCGCCATCCCCAGCTGATCGAAGGGGCGATCGATTTCCTCAAGGCGCCGGAGCCGATCCTGCTGTTCACTCGCGGCAAGGGCAGGGATCAACTGCTGCTGGCGTTCAATCTCAGTGGCACTGCGCAGACGCTGAAACTTCCCAAGGCCTGGCGCGAGGTGCGCGCCCTCGATGGCCATGGCCTCACCGGCGCGGCGGTGACGGCGGGCATGCTGCAATTACAGCCGTGGGGCGGCTACATCGGAGCGCTGACGGCCTGAGCTCAGACGCTTACACGCCGGGCGAAACTTGAGTAAAATACTCGACTTTCCCCGCCACCCCGAGTGCCCCCATGCTCGACCGCCTGCGTGAAAACCTGCGCGTGGTCTTCGACCGCGATCCCGCCGCCCGTACCGTGTGGGAAGTGGTCACCTGTTACCCGGGGTTCCATGCGCTGACGCTGCACATCGTGGCGCACGGCTTGTGGACGCGTGACTGCAAGTGGCTGGCGCGGCTGGTGTCGCACGTTGGCCGCTTCCTCACCGGCATCGAGGTCCATCCAGGGGCCACCATCGGCCGCCGCGTGTTCATCGACCATGGCATGGGCACGGTGATTGGCGAGCACACGGTGATTGGCGACGATTGCACGTTGTATCAGGGTGTCACGCTTGGTGGCCTGGGCCTTGCCAGCAAGCCGGGCAAGCGTCACCCGACACTGGGTCAGGGCGTGGTCGTCGGCGCTGGTGCCAAGGTGATCGGCCCGATCGAGATCGGCGAGGGCGCCAAGATCGGCCCGAACGCGGTGGTGATCAAGGATGTGCCGGCCGGCGCGGTGATGGTGGCCAACCTGGCTCGCCAGGTCGACAAGCGTGATCGCGAGCGCGAGGAGAAGGCCGAGCAACTGGGCTTCTCCGCTTATGGCATCTCCAGCGACATGAACGATCCGGTGGTGAAGGCCATCCACGGCCTGCTCGACCATACCGTGATCACCGACCAGAAGGTCGAGGCCATCCTGAAGAAGCTGGAGCAGCTGGGCGTCGACTGCGCCGAGGAACGCGCGGCAGGTGATCGCTTCGATCCGGGCTACCTGAACAAGATTGTCGATTGAAGCCGGTTCGGCACTAAAAACCCGACTGAACGAGTCGGGTTTTTAGTTGACTAAAACAGTGGGTTATTGCTACCATTCGCCCGAACTGAACACCGAACCGAGAGAGCCCGAACCGCGATGCGCCTGACCACCAAAGGTCGTTTTGCCGTTACTGCGATGCTGGATCTTGCGCTGCGCCAGGCAGGTGGTCCCGTCACGCTGGCCGGCATCAGCGAGCGCCAGCACATCTCGCTGTCCTACCTGGAGCAGCTGTTCGGCAAGCTGCGTCGACGCGAGCTGGTGGACAGCGTGCGCGGCCCAGGCGGCGGCTACTGTCTGGCGCGGCCAGCGGCGGAGATCACCGTGGCGGCCATCATCTGTGCGGTGGACGAGCCGCTCGATGCCACACAGTGCGGCGGCAAGGAAAACTGTCTGGACGACAAGCGCTGCATGACGCACGACCTGTGGGCCAGCCTCAATCGCACCATTTACGACTACCTGTCCGGCATCACGCTGGCGCAGTTGATCGACGAGCAGCACGAAAAACAGCGCCGCAAGACCGAATGCGTGCTGATCGATCAACGCCACAAGGAATTGACGGGCGCGGCCCCCTCGCTTTGACCGGCCGCCACACCTGGAGCTGAAATGAATACCCCGATCTACCTCGACTATTCCGCGACCACCCCGGTCGACCCGCGCGTGGCGCAGGCGATGATCCCCTGGCTGACCGAGCACTTCGGCAATCCGGCCAGTCGCTCGCACGCCTACGGCTGGGAGGCGGAGGGCGCTGTCGAGGAGGCGCGCGAGGAAGTGGCCAAGTTGCTGAACTGCGACCCGAAGGAGATCGTCTGGACCTCGGGCGCCACTGAATCGAACAACCTGGCCTTGAAGGGCGCAGCCCATTTCTACAAGGACAAGGGCAAGCACGTCATCACCGTGAAGACCGAGCACAAGGCCGTGCTCGATACCACGCGTGAGTTGGAACGCGAAGGTTTCGAGGTCACCTACCTTGGCGTGCAGGACAACGGCCTGATCAGCCTCGACGACCTGAAGGCCGCCATCCGCCCGGATACCATCGTGGTCTCGGTGATGTTCGTGAACAACGAGATCGGCGTGATTCAGGACATCCCGGCCATCGGCGAGCTGTGCCGCGAGAAGGGCATCATCTTCCACGTCGATGCCGCCCAAGCCACCGGCAAGGTGGCAATCGATCTTGCCGCGCTGAAGGTCGACCTGTTGAGCCTGTCGGCGCACAAGACCTACGGCCCCAAGGGCATCGGTGCGCTGTACATCCGCCGCAAGCCGCGGGTGCGGCTGGAGGCACAGATGCACGGCGGCGGCCACGAGCGCGGTTTCCGCTCGGGCACGCTGGCCACCCACCAGATCGTCGGCATGGGAACGGCTTACAAGATCGCCCGCGAGGAAATGGGCACAGAGCTTGAGCGCATCCGCATGCTGCGCGATCGCCTGTGGGCCGGTATCAGCGATATCGAGGAAGTCCACCTGAACGGCGACATGGATCGCCGCGTGCCGCACAACCTCAATGTGAGTTTCAACTTCGTCGAGGGTGAAAGCCTGATCATGGCGCTGAAGGAACTGGCGGTGTCGAGCGGCTCGGCCTGTACTTCCGCCTCGCTGGAACCTTCCTATGTGCTGCGTGCGCTGGGCCGCAGCGATGAACTGGCGCACAGCTCCATCCGCTTCACCATCGGCCGCTTCACCACGGTCGAGGACATCGATTTCACCATCAAGCTGATCCACGACAAGATCGGCAAGCTGCGCGAATTGTCGCCGCTGTGGGAAATGTACAAGGACGGCATCGATCTCAGCACCATCGAGTGGGCCGCCCACTAAGCGCACCGCGCACAGGCAGGATAGACCGCGGGGTGTCCCGCAAGGAATCGGAGGTACAGCAAATGGCATACAGCGAAAAGGTTCTCGACCATTACGAGCATCCCCGTAACGTCGGCTCGTTCGAGAAGGGCGACGACAGCGTCGGCACCGGCATGGTCGGTGCACCGGCCTGTGGCGACGTGATGAAACTGCAGATCAAGGTCGGCGCCGGTGGCGTGATCGAAGACGCCAAGTTCAAGACCTACGGCTGTGGTTCAGCCATCGCCTCGTCGTCGCTGATCACCGAGTGGGTGAAGGGCAAGACGCTGGACGAAGCACTGGCAATCAAGAACACCCAGATTGCCGAAGAGTTGGCGCTGCCGCCGGTGAAGATCCACTGCTCGATCCTCGCCGAAGACGCGATCAAGGCCGCCGTGGCGGACTACAAGAAGAAGCACGACTAACACCAGCCGGTCGGCAGGTACAGCCTGCCGCCGCCGCAAGGAGCAACTTCATGGCATTGACTTTGAGCGAACGCGCCGCCAACCACGTGGCCGGCTTCCTGGCCCGGCGTGGCAAGGGCCTGGGCGTGCGGCTCGGGGTGAAGACCTCGGGCTGCTCGGGCATGGCGTACAAGCTGGAATTCGTCGACCAGGAAGGCGATGGCGACGTCGTATTCGAAAGCCATGGCGTCAAGATCTTCACCGATGCCAAGAGCCTGCCCTATATCGATGGCACCGAGCTCGACTACGCCAAGGAAGGGTTGAACGAAGGATTCAGGTTCAACAACCCCAACGTCAAGAATGAATGCGGTTGTGGTGAGAGCTTCGGCGTGTGACGCAGTCGCCGCGACCCATGATGCGCTTCGACTTCTCCCGCTCCCACTTCGATCTGTTCGCCCAGCCCGAGCTGTTCGCCATCGACCGCGCCGCGCTCGACGCGCGCTACCGTGAGCTGCAGGCGCAATACCATCCCGACCGCTACGCCAGCGCATCTGACGCCGAAAAGCGGCTTGCGCTGCAGATCGCCACGCGCATCAACGAGGCCTACCAGACGCTGAAGTCGCCGCTGGCCCGGGCGCGCTACCTGCTGCAGCTCGTCGGTGTCGACACCCAGGAAGAAACCAACACGGCGATGCCGATGGATTTCCTGATGAGCCAGATGGAATGGCGCGAGGCCATCGCCGAGGCCAAGGCCAGCCAGAACGTCGAGGCGCTGGAACGGCTCGGTGCCGAGCTGCGCGGCGAAACGGCAGCGCTGGAAGCTGAGCTTGGTGGTCTGCTCGATCGCGGTGACAACGACGCGGCCGCAGTGGCGGTGCGCAAGCTGCGCTTCATGGAAAAGCTCGACGCCGAAGTCGGCGATGCCATCGAAGCCGCGCTGTTTTGATCCCTAGCTGAAATCCGGGCACAAGCCCGATCCCGAACTCCATGGCCTTTCTGCAGATTTCCGAACCCGGCATGAGCGCCGCGCCGCACCAGCACCGGCTGGCGGTCGGCATTGATCTCGGGACCACCAATTCGCTGGTTGCCACCGTGCGCAGTGGCAGCGCCGTATGCCTGCCGGACCATCACGGCCGCACGCTGCTGCCTTCGGTGGTGCACTACACCGCCGACAAGATCGTCGTCGGCCACGAGGCGCAGGCCAGGCAGAACCAGGACCCGGCCAATACCGTGGTCTCGGTCAAACGTTTCATGGGGCGTGGCCTTGCCGATGTGGCCGACGCCGCCACGCCGTACCGCTTTGTCGATGAGCCGGGCATGCTCAAACTCGTCACCGCCGCTGGCGTGAAGAGCCCGGTACAGGTCTCCGCCGACATCCTGCGTGCGCTGAAGACGCGAGCCGAGGAAAGCCTGGGTGGCGAGCTGGCGGGCGCAGTCATTACCGTGCCGGCCTATTTCGACGACGCGCAGCGCCAGGCCACCAAGGACGCGGCGCAGCTTGCCGGCCTCAATGTTTTGCGGCTGCTGAACGAGCCCACCGCTGCGGCGATCGCCTATGGCCTCGACAACGCGGCCGAAGGCACTTACGTCATCTATGACCTCGGTGGTGGCACTTTCGACGTCTCCATTCTTGAGCTGACCCGCGGCGTGTTCGAAGTGCGCGCCACGGCCGGCGATTCGCAGCTGGGCGGCGACGATTTCGATCATCGCGTGTATTGCTGGATTCTCGAGCAGGCGGGCTTGTCGCAACTGTCCGAGCGCGATACCCGGCTGTTGCTGACCCGCGCCCGCGAAGCCAAGGAAGCACTGACCGAGCACGACCACACCCGCATCACCGCCAAGCTGACCAATGATATGGTGATCGATCTGGAACTGTCGGCCGAGACTTTCCAAGCCATCACTGCCCACTTGGTGCAAAAGACCATCAACCCGGTGCGCCGCGCGCTGCGCGATGCACGGCTCACCGTGAGCGACGTGAAGGGCGTGGTGCTGGTCGGTGGCGCCACCCGCATGCCGCATGTGCGCCGCGCGGTGGGCGAGCTGTTTGGTCAGCCGCCGCTGACCAATCTCGACCCGGACAAGGTGGTGGCGCTGGGCGCTGCCATGCAGGCCAATGTGCTGGCCGGCAACAAGGGTGACGATGAGTGGCTGCTGCTCGATGTGATCCCGCTGTCGCTCGGGCTGGAAACCATGGGCGGCCTGGTCGAGAAGATCATTCCGCGCAACAGCACCATCCCCACCGCGCGTGCGCAGGATTTCACCACCTTCAAGGATGGCCAGACTGCAATGGCGGTGCATGTGCTGCAGGGCGAGCGCGAGCTGGTCACCGATTGCCGCTCACTGGCGCGCTTCGAGCTGCGTGGCATCCCGCCGATGGTGGCGGGCGCAGCGCGCATCCGCGTCACCTTCCAGGTCGATGCCGATGGCTTGTTATCGGTGTCGGCCCGTGAGCAGAGCACCGGTACCGAGGCCAGCATCACCGTCAAGCCGAGCTATGGTCTGTCCGACGAAGAAATCGGCCGCATGCTGCAGGATTCGATACGCCATGCGGGCGACGATATGGAAGCGCGCAAGCTCGCCGAGGCGCGGGTCGAAGCCGAGGCATTGATCGCGGCTACGCAGGCGGCGCTTGCCAGCGATGGCGATCTGCTGAGCCCAGCAGAGCGCAGCGCCGTTGATGACCAGATCGAGCGCCTGACCGCGGCCATGGCCGGCCACGATGCAGATGTGCTGCGCGAGCTGACCGATGCGCTCAACCACGCCACCCAGGAATTTGCCGCCCGCCGCATGGACCGTGCGGTCCAGCAGGGCCTGACCGGCCACAAGATCGAGGAACTGTAATGACCCAGATCATCGTCCTGCCCCATGCCGACCTGTGCCCCGAGGGCGCGGTACTGGATGTGGAGCCGGGTACCACCATCTGCGATGCGCTGCTCGAACACGACATCGAGATCGAGCATGCCTGCGAGAAATCCTGTGCCTGCACCACTTGCCACGTCATCGTGCGCGAGGGTTTCTCCAGCCTGAACGAGGCCGAGGAGACCGAGGAAGACCTGCTCGACAAGGCCTGGGGCCTGACCTCGGTGTCGCGGCTGTCGTGCCAGGCCGTGGTGGCGGAAACCGACCTTACCGTCGAGCTGCCCAAATACACGATCAACCACGCCCGCGAGCATCACTAGATGAGCGAGAGCCAGGTCCGCGTGACTGCTGCGCTGGCGGCGGCTGGCGTCTTCGCGGAGATCCGCAGCTTCGCCGAGTCGACCCGCACCTCGCAGGAGGCAGCCGACGCCATCGGCTGCACGGTGGCGCAGATCGCTAAATCGGTGATCCTCAAGGCCAAGCAGAGTGAGCGCCATGTGCTGGTGGTGACAAGCGGCGCCAATCGCGTGTGCGAGAAGAGTGTGGCGCTGTTGCTGGGCGAGAAGGTCGGCCGTGCCGATGCCGAGTTCGTCCGCAGCCGTACCGGTTTTGTCATTGGTGGCGTGGCGCCGCTGGCGCATGCCGAGCCCCCGATCACGCTGATCGACGAAGACCTGCTGCAGCACACCGAAGTGTGGGCTGCTGCTGGCACGCCGCACAGCGTGTTCCGCATCCAGCCCCAGCAACTCGTCGCTTTGACTGCTGGCCGTGTCGCCAGCGTCAAGGAGTAAACCATGAAGTGGACCGACAGCCGCGAGATCGCGATTGCACTCGCCGACACCCATCCGGACATCGACCCGCTCAAGGTCAATTTCGTCGACCTGCGCAACTGGGTCATGGCCTTGCCCGGTTTTGACGACGATCCCAAGCACTGTGGCGAGAAGATCCTCGAAGCAATCCAGATGACCTGGATCGACGAAGCCGACTGAGTCGGCAGTTCAACCGACGGGTTCGCCGCAATTGACCAGATGCTGACATCTGGTGCATAACGGCGTCATCTCCACGCCAGCCAAGTTCCACCCGATGGATGCCAGCCCGATCGAGAATCTCGCCGAACCGGCGCAGTTGACTGCAGGCCGCCTGGTGCGCCAATCGCGCACCGCGCTGGCGGCTGCATTGGTGGCGGCGCTCGATGAATCGGCCAGCACGCTGGGCTTCGTCGCTCGCATCGGCCAGGTGGTCGAGGCCATCCAGGCCGCGTGTGATCGCCATCCGGATCTGGCGATTGCCATGATCCTGCTCAGCCAGGAAGAGCCCTACGGCGTGCGCCATGCCGCCGATGTGGCCGTGGTGGTCGAATTGGCGCTACGACGGCTGGGCTATTCGTCCACCGACCGGCGCTCCGTGGTGGCGGCTGCGCTGACGATGAACCTGGGCATGCTCACGCTGCAGGACAGGCTGGCGGCGCAGGATACCCCACCGACCCCGGAGCAGCGCCAGGAGATCCAGCTGCATCCGCAACGCGGTCGCGACATGCTGCGCATGCTTGGTGTCGCCGATGCGCTATGGCTCGATTGCGTGCTGCAGCACCACGAGGCACCCGACGGCAGCGGCTACCCCAACAAGCTGTCCGGTACCGCCATCCGATTCGAGGCGCGGCTGATCGGCCTTGCTGACCGCTACTGCGCACTGCTGACGCAGAGCGCCTGGCGGAACGCACAACGGCCCGACATCGCCCTGCAGCAGACGCTCTCGGGCGATATCGACAGCAAGCTGGGGCGCCTGCTCACCCAGACGCTGGGCATCTATCCGCCCGGCTCGGTGGTGCAGTTGCTCAACGGGGAAATCGGCGTGGTGAAGCGGCCGGGTCAGCTGGAAAGTGCCCCGCTGGTAATGACCTTGTTCGATGCCCAGGGGCGCATCCTCAATCGCCGCCACGAGCGCGACACCCGCGCCGAGGAACACACGGTCACCGGCGTGCTTGACGCCTACAAGGTGGCGCAGTTCTTCCGCTTGACCGAGGTATGGCAGGACGAAGCCGTCGGCGCGCAGCTCGGCGGCTCGTCTGCTCGGGGTTAGCCAGCCGGCTTGGCCTTGCGTGCCGCCTTGAATTCCTCGGCAGTCACCACGCCGTTGTGGTCGGCATCGAGTGCATCGAAGCGCGCTTCGGCCTGACGGACGAAATCGGCGCGGTTGACGTCACCTTGCGGCCATTGCCCCTTGAAGCCGACGTGCCGGCCATGATGTGCCGGGCGGCCGGCGTGGCGCTCTGCGCCGGTCAGTACGCCGTTCTTGTCGGCATCCAGCTTTTGGAAGCGTGTCTTGGCGGCATCGAGGTACTGCGCCTCGGTCTGGTCCGGCAGCGGCTGATGCGCGGTGCGCTTGGTTTCCCAGGCGCTCTTACGCTCGGCTTCGGTGACGATGCCGTTCTTGTCAGCATCGAGCGCGGCGAAGCGCTCCTCGGCATGGCGCACGAAATCGGCGCGGTTCATCTCTTTCGGCAACGGCTGCTTCCAGCTACCATCGGCCGCCCAGACTGCGCCCACAGCGCAGCTCGCTGCCAGCAGGGTGATCGTCCAGCGTTTCATCGGTTTCTCCATTGAGTGATCGGTATTGCCCGGGCAGGTCATCAACGCCTTGCCAGGCACGCGGGTTGACACCGAATTGCACACCGTCATGAGAACAGCGATGAACTTTGCCGAAACCCTGGCCACCCTGCCCACCGTCGATCACCTTGCCGCGCTCGAGCTGCTGGATGGCGACACCATCGTGGCCCGTATCGAGAACAAACCCGGCCAAGCCGGCAGCCTGAGGCTCTACCATGCGCTGTTCCAGGAATTCGGTGCCATCGACGCTATTGCGGCTGATCGCGGCTTGGTGCTGTACCGCGAGCACACTGCCGACGCGCTCACCCATCCCGGCAAGCATCCGAACATCGATCGCCTTTCCGCGATCAAGGCCGAAGGCAAGGCGCTGGCCATCCGCCTGATTGCTGCGTGAGCCATGCCGATGGCGGTTGTCTGCCGCGCGGCGCTGACGTAGAATGCGGCGCTTCGCCGGTGTAGCTCAGTTGGTAGAGCACCTGACTTGTAATCAGGGGGTCGCGAGTTCGATTCCTGCCGCCGGCACCAAGACACCGTTAGATATCAATGACTTAATCGGTATCTGGCGTAAAATTGGCGTAGTGAAGAAAAAACGCAGACTTCGGTCTGCGTTTTTTTTCGCCGACGCAGATGGTGGGAGCTCGCTTCCGAGTTACTGGCGCTTCACCCTCGTGTAGCGACCCAGACCGTTCGTAGGCTTTTGGTCTACCTCCCGCGGCACCCATAGCCCCTCCCGCTGGTACAGCACCAGGTAGGTCACTTCGCTTAGGCAACGCATCATCAAGCAGCCCATAGCGAGCCCCGTGCCCATGCGGAAACTGTGCGTCACCCTACCGTGTTCGATCTCGATCAGCTCTGCGCGGATGGCTTGGCCATGGGGCTCAAGGCGCATGTGCTCGCCCGCCCGGAGTGCATCGCCATCTAGCCAGGCGCGTGCGGGGGCGTTGCGACCCGATAAACGGTAGTGTCAACTAGTGCTCTTCACCCTAGATAACGCCAAATCACTCGAAATGCATGGAATTCAGCGATTTCATGATTACCAAGACTGATATTTCGATTACCGAATAATAGGCACGCTATTACCTCGTACTGCGCCCTAGTAAGTTTTGCAACTTCGCTGTTGAAAACGTCCAACGCTTTGGATACAGTCGTGTGCATCGGAGAGAAAACACACTATATGTTGTGTTCACAAACCTCCCAGCAAACCGGCTCCACGCCTCAACGATCTTTAAATTCAATAAATATTTCTGAGCTGTAAATAGCTCACAAAAAACAATGGCCAGTTCCGAAGAACTGACCATTGCGACTGCTACCTAACGATCAAGGCTGCAACCTTGATTGTTAGTGCGGACGAGGATTTTACTGGGCTTCCTCGACCGGCTTGATGACGGGACCGTCAACAGCACCACTATAACTCCAGAGTTACTACACGGCTAGATCGTGTCTTAATGATCTGTAAAAGCGGTGCAGGAAGTTAGCAGGCCAGCCCGGGGCAACCACTGGAGAAAGCCATCATGGCCAACTCTGCTGTCCCAGATGGCGCAACAGTCATCTACCGCCAGTTCATTACCGTGAACGGCAAACGCATTTATCGGGCCAACGGCCGCCCGTTTCGCATTGTGATCCGCGAGGGCACGAAGGCAAAACCGGCAACGCCAGAGAAGGACCGCCCGATGAAGGGTGATCGCAACAATGGCAAGTCGAAGCGCAAAGATGCGCCGCGCAAGCCGACGCCGCGAAAGCGCGAGTAAAAGTGAGGAAGGGCCGGGCAACCGGCCCTTTTGCATTTCAACCCTGCGGTTCGTATTCAGCCTTGCCAGTTGGCGCCTGGCCGCGAGTAACTTCCCACCAGCCATAGACCTCGCCAGCGTCGATGGACGCCCGATCCTGCGGCGGATCGTCGGCAAGCTGCTGCTCGTGGCCAGGATTGGCCACAACTTCAAACGCGAAGCGCTCGCCGTGCTCTTCGATCTCAATACGCATGCTTGTCTCCTGGTTAAAGCTGTTTGCGAGGCCGCGGAAGCCGGGTCTGCAGAATGGTGGTGCCGGTACCGAGGCCGCCGACGCTAAACAGCGATTGCGATAGGCCTGGCGCCCAAGGCATCGCTTGCGGGATCGTTCCCGGCGTAATCGAAACCGCCGCGGCGCCGAAGCCGTAGTCTGCGTCGTTGGCGCCGGGCGAATTCCAGTCCATCAGCAACAACCGCGCGCTGACGTACTCCCAAGTCACCGTGCCATCGCTGGCTTGGCCACTGGCGTGCATGGGCTTGGTGGCGCCGCTGACACCCCCGTTGACGGCGCGATAGACCGTGTTGTCCTGCGAGCCACCGCGCACCAGCTGGCCGGCGGCGTAGTTGGTACCGGTAGCCCACACCGCACCATTGTTCTGGTGCAGCATGCGGTGGATGAACCGCTGAACGCGCCCACCGCCCGCATTGATAATTCGGTACTCGGCGGTGAAGTCGACCTGACCTTCCCCCACGGAGTGAACCACTAATTAGTTAGCGATTTGCTCATGTTGGGGTTGATGGGTTTCCCAATACTGCATCGGGGTCTGGTACTGCAGGGCACTATGCGGCCGGACATGATTGTAGTCCTGTCGCCAAGATTCGATCATGGTTCGGGCTTGGGCCAGGTTGTGAAACACCAACTGGTTCAGGCACTCCTCCCTTAGTCGGCCATTGAAGCTCTCGATGAAGGCGTTCTCCACCGGTTTGCCGAGCCGGATGAATTGCAGCTTCACCCCATGGCGATGCGCCCATTCATCCAGTGCCCGACTGGTGAACTCCGGACCATTGTCGACCTGAATCAGCGCGGGCAAGCGGCCACCCAGGCGCAGTTGCTCCAGTACCCGTGCCACTCTGACACCAGAGAGTGAGTGATCCACTTCGATCCAGACGGCCTCACGATGCCAGGTGTCGATGATCGCCAGCAGGCGAATACGTCGGCCATTCCATAAACTGTCTGCCACAAAATCCATCGCCCAGCGCTGATCAGGTCCGGCTGCCAGCGGCAACACCACGCGCAAGTGACTGGGGCGTTTCTTGCGATGACGTAAACGCAACGACAAGCCTTCTTCACGGTAAAGCCGCTCCACCCGCTTGTGGTTGATACGCCAGCCTTCCCGCTGTAGCAGCACATGCAGCCGCGGCGCACCAAAGCGCCGCCGTTGTGCAGCCAGCTCACGCAGGCGTTGCCGCAATACCGCATTGGGGTCAGGCGGTGGCTGATGGCGCAGGGTATTGCGCGCGATCTGGACCAATGCACAGGCCCGCCGTTCCGAGATGCCGTGCGCCAGCATCAACTGGCGTGCAACAGTACGGCGTTGAGCGGGCCGGCTCAGTTTTTTGCCAGCACTTCCTTGAGCATCTGGATGTCGAGGGCTTGGTCAGCGACCAGCCGCTTGAGGCGATTGTTCTCGTCTTCAAGTTGTTTGAGGAGCCGTGCTTCGGGGACGTCCATGCCGCCGAATTTGGCGCGCCACTTGTAGAAAGTGGCATCCGAGATGCCGTGTTTGCGGCACAGCTCGACAGCTGGCAGACCTGCTTCGGCCTCTTTGAGGATGGCGATGATCTGTTCATCGGTAAAACGGGACTTGCGCATGCGGGCTCCTTGGCCGTCATGCTAACTAATTCTTGGTATAGCTGGGTGGGGGAAGGTCAGACCACATCACCAGCGGCAACCTGCCCGTGAAAGCTGGACCCAGACGCAACGCCAAACTGGAACTGTTCAAGCGCCGATGCGCCCCCCCAGTTGATTTCCATCTGAAACCAGTCGCCGTCAGGGTCGGGGACCATAGACCCCACACACGTAGCAAGCGGCGTGGCGGGGTTACCGACGCGGGCCAGGGCGTAGCCAGGCGGAACCACGCCGCTAACCCCGGTACCGCCGCCGCTGACAGCCACCGGCACACCAGCGAACACCGACATGCCAACAGGCAGCAGGTTGCCGCTGTAGCCGTCGCCAACGCCCTCGCGAGGACTAAAACTACGGACGATCTTCGGGAACCAGTCTTGAATGACCGGCGCTGCGGCCTTGCCGAAGTCGTAGCCTCCTGGACCGATGACGTGGATGCCATCGGTGCCCGTCATGTTGGCCCGCGCGCGGCGCGCCGATGGCGGTGTCACTCAAGTTCACCAACGATCGACGCGTCGGCAGCAGGACCAAGTTGTCCGTTACCGCCTGCAGCGACTGCAGGCGTCGATCATAGGCGGGGCCACGGTCCTGTCGGGCCTGCGTGTAGTTGCTGCGTGCGGCGGCCTGGGGCGCCGAGGTCAGAAACGCCACCCGCTTGCCGAGCTGGTTGCACAGCACATCGATCATGGTCTGCGAAGCGGCGTAGGACGTATCGACGCTCAAGTCAAAGCCGAAGAAGTCATTCGCGCAGCTCTGCCCACCAAGCAGGATGTCGAATTGATCGGCTTTCGAACCAACGTCACGCCAGAACCGGTCCAGCATCATGGGCCCAGTATTGCCACCAACACCCGCAAAGACCGTGAGTTGAAAGCGGTGGTAGCCGATCAATGCCAGCATCCAGCCAAAAATGGCTTGATCCATGGTCTTGGTATGGCCGCCGGTCAACCAGTGAAAGAGTGCGACGAACGAATCGCCAAAGAGGGCCACGCGCGGGATTCGGCCGGCGGGAAAAGGCGTGCGGCCTCTTTTTGCAGTTGCTAAAAGCGGCATATCACACCCCCGATTGCGTGAGCAGGATGCGGGTAGGCGCACCCGTTACCGGGTTGACCAATTCAGCCAGCAACAACCGATACGGCCGCGTGATGGAGTCCGACGCAGTCAGCGGCACCGCTGGCGTCGCTGTGCCGGATACGGCCAGGGTGCCGAGCGGCACCAGGCCGATGCCGTCATTGCTGCCGTAAAAGTTGAGTGTCACGCTCACCGCCCCGTCGCCGGTAACGGTCAACTGCAGCTCGGTGATGCCGTTGCGCCAGCCCACACGGGGCACGAAGTACGGCGACCGGCCAGGGACCAAGCTGTCCCAAACGATGTTCATGTCTTGCATTTGTGCCCCCTAGAATTTCCAGCCGAGCCGGGCACGCGCGACCACGTCGCCGCCGCCGCCTTGCTCCAGATCGAGCCCGACCCGGACCCGGCTCATATCCCGCTCAGCCCACACGCCCCAGCGTTGCGCGGTGCTGTAGCTAACCCCGACCGCCCAAGCCCGCTCAGGCGGCGGCAATGGCGCCGGATCGATCGGCACGTCGAGCGCGCTGATCACTTGGCCATCTGGGCTACTGGCGACCACCCGGCGGCCGCCATCCACTTGCACCAGGCTCAGATCAACCGTGACGGGCGGGCACTCGCAGCGCACGCTGCCGTCCGGTGCCACGGTCGGTGCCGGCTGTTTGGTTGGCCTGACGGTGACGGACACCCGGCGCTCTTCTTGGCTGCCGCGGGGCAGCACATGAGGCGGCGGGGATGGCGAGGGATCGGGCGAACGCTCGGCGACCATGCTGCCGTCGCGCTGCACCTGCCTGGCGGCCGGCGCCGTGTTTTCGGGTACCGGGGTGTCGTCGGCGCCGAGCAGGTAGCCGACCCAGCCCGCCAGGGACAGGATCACGGCCGCACCAACGGCCCCCAGGATGATTTGCAGGCGGCTCATAGCGACACCCCCAGCCTTACCAAGGTGCGGCGCTCGGCATCGGTCAACCGGCCTTCGCAGATGCGGCGCTCGTCGGCGCGCCGGTTGGCCAGGCCTTGCACATAGCGCAGTTCGGGGCTGCCGTCGGACAGGCGCTTGCCGGTCTTGATGAAGCTCCAGGCCGGCCGACCGTAGTCGTTCGTCTGCAACGCCCGGCAGGCATTGCGCCAGTCGCCCCGTTGCGCATAGCGCGTGGCCGCCGAGGCGCATTCGGCTTGGCTGCCGATGTTGTAGGCGCGGATCAGGAAGGCAGCGCCATGCTGCGGCAGATAGCCAGGAGGCTGGCGCAGGCAAAGCGACACTTCGTCCCACTTGGCGCGCAATTCGCGCGCCAGCATCTCGTTGCATTGCTGATCGGTGTATCGCTGGCCAGCGCGGATGTGTTTACCGGTCTGGCCGTAGCACGCTGTCGGAATGCCGGCGATATCCAGATAGGCGACGTGCTCGCCGGTCGCCTTGTCTTTGTGCTCGCCTTCCCACAGCTTCACTGTCGGTGCGGCCAAATTCAGCACTGCCGCTGCAAAGGCCGCACTGGCTACGGTAGCAACGGCCGCACTGATCCGCACCTGACCGCGCTGCAAAATACCCCACCACGATCGAGCGATCACAGGCCACCCCCAAGGCTGCGGAAGGCGACCCACAAGCCCAACGCAGCAGCGCCGAGCGTGCAGCCCCAGCGAATCACGTCGCCGGCTATACGCATCACGCGGATGGTGCCTTTCAGGTTGCCGAAGCTCTCCACCAGCTCGCGCAGCTCGGCCAGGATTTCCCGGACCTCGGCAACGGTCTGGCCGTGGGCGGCCTGTTGTTGACGCAGTGTGTCCTGCGCTTTCTTGATTTCCGCGAACTCGCCCGCACCAGAATCCAGGCGGCGGTCGGTGGTGTCCTGACGCTTTTCCAAGGCGTCTTGGCGCTTTTCCATCTGCTGGAATTGCTCCCAGGTGGGATATGGCGTCGAATGCTTCGTTGGCATTTCAGTAGGGGCGGGCACGGTACGCTCCAAAAGAAAAAGCCCGCAATGCGGGCAAAGGTTGAATTCAGTGATTTGAGTCAGAAAACATGCAGATTGCTTTTTTTACGCTTTGGGCTAAGTTCCTTTAATCAACGTCAAGGAGATGGTCATGAATGATGGGGGAAATCGTGAACAGCAAGCAAAGCGAAAACGTAGTTTTGCCGATAGTTCCTCGTATAAAGTGACGAAGCCTGCCGAGCAATCATCCCCAGGCCGGAATACGCATCCTGATCAGGATCGAGTGCTAAGTGGGTCATTCCGTGACCGCCTCATCATGTCGGGGAATTCGCAAGGAACAACGCCTAAGCCAAGAAGGCAAGCGAAGCAGACCCTAAAGAAGGGATACGCTCCGTTAACATTTGTTTCCAGTGCTACATCAAGCAGCGGCCCGTTAAATCT
This sequence comes from Chitinolyticbacter meiyuanensis, assembly GCF_008033135.1. NCBI lineage: Bacteria > Pseudomonadati > Pseudomonadota > Betaproteobacteria > Neisseriales > Chitinibacteraceae > Chitinolyticbacter > Chitinolyticbacter meiyuanensis. Next base: position 3,728,629 of record NZ_CP041335.1, on the reverse strand, counting down.
CCCACCGTTCAAAGCTCCTAAGTCGATTGCAAGTTCCAGTACGAGTGGCCAATATCAGCCTAAGCCAAGTGGACAAGGGAATAGCTCTTCAAAGAATGCCTTTCCGAGCTATGCGCCTAAGAGCACGAGCAAAATTGTTCGGCCGACTTTTCAACCACTCCAAATCCAATCTGACCCTATATCTACTTCGACGGGTCTTGGGGGCGGACTTGGCATGCCGAAGCCAAGCTCATCTAATTCTTCGTTTCAACAGCCCACTTCTTCGAGTTCGCCATATCATTTTCCGGTAATCGACACTGCTAAAAAAACCACGGGACAAAAGCCCAATACAAACTGGTCAAGCATTCCCACTCCCAATCAAGCCAGTACGAGCTTCGCTAGCATTGCACAGCCAGTAGACTCGTCCGCTCAAACCGCTGAAAAACGCTTGCGAACGCTACCGAAGGCGGAAGGAATTTGGGAAAAAATTGAGAAGCGAAGTGCACAGACAGGGCATGATGCCAACCAACAGCGATTGCTCAGTGCAATGAAAGAAGCGAAAGCGAATTTCGATAGGGATGCACATGACTCCTCGCTACAAAAAGGATGGAAAAATGAAGCAAGACAGTATTATTCCTACTATAAAAAATATTCGAAAATGACGCAGGAGCAAAAAAAGAGTCGAGCATATTATCCGCAAGTCGGGCTCGGTGATTATGCAAACAAGACCAAGGGGCGAAAGCCTGACATGCTCAAGTTGGTAAGAAAGGAAAATGGAGAAATTAAGCGAACGATGTTGGAGTTTAAATCCGGCGGTTTGACGACGGATGCACAAACGCAGGTGAAAGACACCCTCAAAATGCTCCGCTCCCCAACGGCAGGATATTCAACAACACCAAGCGTGAAGGGATCTTTCAAAAGCGTAACAAATCTCGGAAATATGTCATACAAGGTTGTGTTTGCAGAACATACGAAGGGCGGCAATGTTCATGAAGGTATGAGAGCCGATTTGGATAATGAATCAAAAGGCAGCCTAAAGGTAGGCTTTGCCTTTAGTGGCGTGCACAAAAAGTAAAGATGTAAACAAAGCAAAACGCTGGACGCATACATACAATAAAAATATCCCCGCCGAAGCGGGGCCATATTGCATAACATAATCACCAGCCAGGTACAAAAGCCTGCATTGCTTCGGCAGTCATGGCGGCGATGTCTGCCTCCATCTGCAGCCGGCGCTGATAGATCAACGCCCCGCGCGAGACGCAGGCCTGCCAGAGCGCCTGCAGCCCGGGAAGATCCATGGGCACCGCATTGCGGTTAGCGTCGATCCATTGGTTGCCCGGCACCAAGGCAGCCAAAAGGGAATCGCGAATGTCCTGCAGCGCTTCTGGCGTTGTGAGCCAGCGCCGGCCGGCATGGTCGATTCCCGCGGCGCGCTCCGACGCCTCCCAAGCGGGAAGCAGCAGCATTGCGCTGGCACGTCGCTCTTCGATAGTCGGGCCAGGCCGATCAACCAGGATAGGCAGCCCGCCGGGTCCGGGCTGCATCTCTTTCTCAGGCGAGCGGGTAAGCACCACTTCGGCGAATAGCTCATCGCTGATTGGCTTGCCATCCTCCGGCCAAGCGTCATTGGCCAAGTAGTCGGCAATCAACGCGATCGCGTAGCAGGTGCGACGTCACCCCCTCATGAATAGCATTTCGCTTTAGAGTCCGGCCCCCGATATTACCGGTTTCTTCCTCGCTAGCTGCCGGGCATAGGCCGATGGCGTCAGCCCGCCCAACGCCTTCTTCGGCCGCTCCTCGTTGTATTCCCGTCGCCAGGCTTCGATCACCACCCGCGCATGCGCCAAGCTGGTGAACCAGTGCTCGTTCAGACATTCGTCCCGCAGCCGGCCATTGAATGATTCGATGTAAGCGTTCTGGTTCGGTTTGCCCGGTTCAATCTGCCGCAGCGTGATGCCGCGCCGGTACGCCCAGTGCAGCATCGCTCGACCGCAGAACTCCTTGCCGTTGTCAGTGCGAATCACCTGCGGCAAGCCGCGTGAGACCGCTAATCGATCCAGTTGCCGCGTCAGAATTTCGCCACTGATGGCTCGCTCCGGGATCACCGCAATGGCTTCATGCGTGGCATCGTCGACAACGGTCAGGCATTTGATCACTCGTCCTTCGGCCGTGCGATCAAACACGAAGTCCATCGACCAGACCGCATTGGCGACCTGCGGCCGGATCAGCGGCTGCCGCTCCGATGGCGGCACCTTCTTGCGCTTGCGTCGCCGCACTTGCAGCCCGGCCAGTGCATATAGCCGTTCTACCCGCTTGTGGTTCACTGCCCAGCCGCTCTGGCGCAGCTTCAGATAGATCATCCCTGCACCGTAGCGACGATGGCGCTGCGCCAGTTCGACGATCCGCTGCCGTAACATGCCGTTCCGATCCGGCTTGGGCCGGTAGCGCAAGGCGCTCGGACTCATTCGGGCGATGCGCAACGCCCAGCGCTCACTCAGACCCCGTCCGGCGAGGAACCGCACCAGCTCGCGTCGCGTTGGTGCGGTCACCACTTTTTTTGCAGTGCTTCCTTGATGACCTCGTTTTCGAGCATCGAATTGGCCAGCATGCGCTTGAGCCGAGCATTCTCGGCCTCGAGTTCCTTGAGCCGCTTGGCGTCGGAGACGCTCATGCAGCCGAACTTGCTGCGCCAGAGATAGTAACTGGCTTCGGAGAAACCGTGCCGGCGGCACAGTTCCTTGATGGGCAAGCCCGCTTCGGCCTCGCGCAGGAAGCCGATGATTTGTTCTTCGGAAAAGCGTTTCTTCACGTCCAGTCTCCTTGATGGAAGGGATTGGACTCTAAAGCTGCGTGCTACTCAAACTTGGGGGGACGTCGTACGCTCAAAAGCCAAGAGAGGCATTCATTGTGCTGACCTTTTTTGTGGTTGCCGCACTATTCCAACCTTCATTTGTCGCGGGGCTGGGGAAAGCGGCGCTGAACATCCTGAATCGAGGTGGCGGTACTCGCATCAGCTACTGCTTCAAAGAAGCCCCTCCGAAAGAACTGCTGTCGGTAATGGGGCCATGCAACTGCACAAAACCGCTGTATGTGACGCTCGACCTTGGCGACAAGGTGAACATCTCGCTGACTTCCGAACTGCTAAGTGATCGCGCCTTCGGCGTGACCGAGTTCAGCACAGAATCCGTTTCCAGTCGTTCGGTGGTCCGCAATGGCAAGCTTGACAAGAGTTTCACACCGCTCTTCCCGGGCGGCGAGCTGATTGATCGTTCGTTTGCCGCTGTCTATTCGTCTTGCTTGCTCAACGTCGTGAAGAACCCGTTTGGGCCGGACCAAGCACCAGCTGCGCAGCGCTAACAGCGGGCAACAAAAAACCCCAGGCATCGCTGCGCTGGGGTTGTTGCTTCGTTTCTGCTAGACGTGCGATGCCACCCTTTCCCGGGTGGACACGCGCCGAAGCGGATTCGAATTGTTGAGCGAAAGATAGCGGATCATTTTCGTTGGTGTCAAACGCAGTTCCGACCAGCGGGCCCCAAACACCCCGACCGCATGGTTCACATGGGTCTGGTAATCGGCCATAGGCAGGCGCAGCTGCCGGCAAACGCGGGCAGGGTGCGCCTTGAACACGAAATGCTTGCGCAGCAGCTCGCGAAAACTCTCCTGCATCACCGACACCACCGCCTCCACCCGCATCGCGCTTTCCTCATCCACCGTGGCCGGGCGCGATGCACCGCCGGCATTCAAGCGTTCCTCTGGCGACATGTACAGGTTTGGCATACCGCCACCGCTCGCCAACGTCCAAGACCATTTTGCCCAGTTGTCCAACAGCTTCACCACTTCCACATCGTTTTGCATCTTCGCCCCCGATTTTCCATCCGAGAGGGCCACCTAGCCCGGTCGTGCCGGGCTTTATTGTGTTTGTTCAGGAGCGCAGCCCCAGCTGCTGCCGCAACCCCTGCAATGCCGAAAGTCCCACTTCCGTGCGCTCATGCCGATACACCGGCTTGGGCAGCTTCGCGGGCACAGGCGAGCACACCCCACTCAACCGCGCCGACAGCAACCGCACCCAGCGCGCCTTGCTTGCCTTCCACGTCGTCAGCCGCAGCGCCTGCATGCCGAAATCCACTGCCGCCCAGTAGATCGCCGGATGGCTCCACACATCCTCGTCAAAGTTCATCGCCCCAGCCTGCAGCTGCGCCTCCATAAAGGCCGACTCCATGTCCGGCAATCCTTTGCACATCGCCACGAACTCCGGCAGCGTCGGCGGGTAAACCTCATCGCCCATCTGCCGCCGCAGTTGCTCCAAGCCGTTCTTCACCATCGCGAACGTCACCATCTCATCGTGCAGGCCGGCCGCCCACTCCCGGCACCAGTTCTCCACCGCCTGCTCGTCCGGAAAGCGGCTGCGCCACTGCCCGCTGAAGATCCCATCCAATCGGTTCCACAGCTCGCGAATCGGCACGATGCGTTCCGTGCCAGTTCGCTTAGTCCACGCGTTGGGCGCTACCGACAATGCAGTCATCGTCCCGTCCTCCAAACAGCGAATCCAGATGCGCCCCCGGGTTAAACCGCCCAGCGCGTTGACCACTTCCACTACGGCCTGCATGCAGCCTCACCACATTGCCAGCGGTTTTGGCGATCTCGCGCATGATCGGCAGCAGGTACATCACCCCAACCCGTTCGCCGGGCTTGCGCTGCAGCGCCGTGGCAGCCGCAGCCAGCCAATCCGCATTGCTGCGATCCACCAGCGCCAGCACTTCCGCACGGCGCATCAGCGCCGGTGTCGCTTCGATGCCCTCGGCTCGCAGCAACTTGCACAGAGCCACCTCCCTCGGCAGCGCAGCCCCAGCCTCGCGCGCGCCATTCACTACTGGTGGTGCATCAGCTGCTGCTAGATCGGAGAGAGGGTTTTTTCCCCGATTAACCGATATTTGCCTGTCCTCATTGCCCATCATTTGCCCATCATCTGGCGCAAACCCAGCACTGGCGTGGCTTCCGCTTGGCGGAGTGCCTTTGCCCATCATTTGCCCATCCTCCTGCGGACGAGCGAGGGCGCGATCGGCCAGAACCAGCAAAACTTGCAGGCGCATCTCGTCTTTGGATTGCAGCGAATACCGCTTCACCAGACCTACGCGCACCAGCTCGTCGATCAGCCCCCGTATCACCTTCGGGCTGGGCAAAAAGGCCTCACGCTTGGACCCACGCGGCGGCCGCCACGCCAGGCGCACAGCCAGCCCACCGTTGCTCACCGGTGACGATACGCCCACCAACCCCGTGCGGATGTCCATGGCAGGCCGCAAGCCAAGCGTGTAAACACGGCCAGCATCGGCTGACGCTTCAAGCAACGCCGCTTGCTCAGCTTCATTGAGTAGAATATTCATATTGAATCACTGCGAACCTGGACTCACATGACAAAGCAACTGTTATCGATGCATCAAACTGATGTAGTGGCATCCATATCCATCGGTTTTATTTTCGCAACGCTTGCTTGGGTTATTAAAATCCAGCAACCAATAAAATATGAACTCGGATCGCTCGGGGAGTGGGTTGGCGGCCTAGGAACTATTTTTGCTTTTTTCTTGACATGGCGCATTGCGAACAAAGGTCGAAGCGAAGCGCTCAAACGGGATCTGGAAAAGGAGAGAAATGATCTTCTCGTAATGCTGGTAACGCTCGAACACCATATTGAAAACATGTTATTCCTTGGGCGCCTCATCAAGCGCGTCTCAAAATTCAACAACCCACTGGATGCTCAAAATCAGTTAAACAGCCTACTTGCGCTCGTAAGGCTTAATAGCTCCCTGTTGTATTACAAAAAATGGACCGTTGAGCAGAGATACACCATTAATGATCCGGCACTTTTAGGGCAGTTTTTCATGTTTCAAAAGGACATGGAGCTATTCATGGAGAACCTTTTGTCTGCGGCAACCAACGACCAAGCATTCAAGCATATCCCAAATGTGGCAGACCGTTTTTCGATACTTAACTATATATTTGATGGTATTGAACAGAACTTTAGCGATTTCAAATTGAACACCAACACATATTTGGCAAAGCTTAATTAGAAATCCGAGGCAACAGCACCACATCGAACACCAGCGCATCGCTGCGATCGTCCACCACTCCAGCGAATGCCAGATTGCAGATCACCCGCACCAGCTCCTGGTGCTGCAGCGGCCGCATCAAGCTGGCGACGGGGCCGATCTGGCCCACCAGTATCGTCAGCGTCTCCCGGCGTGGCCCGACCACCTTGCCCCACGAGCTCAACCGCGCCAGCGCCACATACACGCGCACGCCCAAGCCATCCACCTGGGCACGCTTCAAGGCCAGCGCCTCGGCCGCCATGATTTCAGTCATGCCCCACCCCCATCCGCACCAGATCGGCATGTAATAGGCGCTGCGCATCGGCATGCGCCGCGCTCGCCTCACTGATTTCCGCCAAGGCCGCCCGCGCCTGATCGGCGCTCGGCTGCGGCGTTGCCAGATAGCCCGCCAGTGCACTGATGGCCTCGCTACCTTCCTTGATGCCCGTAGCCAGCACCGCCGCCCGGCCCGCAGCCGAATCCCCATCACCCACCAGCGACACCGCCAGGCCGGTGCCATCCAGCAGCGCCTGCGCGCAGCTCACCCGCAAATCAGGTGGTAGCGCCAGCAGCACCGAGGGCAGCAGGTTGGCCGGCAGCAGCGTGCTGTCCTTCGTCACGTCGTCCAGCCAGCGCGCCAGGCGCTCGCTGTTGGTTTTCATCGCCCGCAGCGGATCACCGCCGGCTTGAAACGTGTGCACATCACCCGTCGCAGACACGTGCACCTCCACCACATGCTGCGCCAGCGAAGCGAACTTCCAGCCACGCAGATTCATCAGCGCATGTAAAGCGTCGCGTGCCGCACCAATCACTGTTTTGTGTGGCTCATGCCGCATGATTTCCGTCTCCAACAGGCCTACAGTGCAGTTGCCGCAGCGCCATGCGCCGCAGCGGAAGAAAAAGCCGGGCGGCAAGGCCCGGAAAAGCATGCGGCGGATGGAAAACCGCAAGCCCAGTGAACCGAATTCAAGGAAAACCAATGCCCACCGAAGCAGAACTGCTCGCCAATCTCACCTTCAAGGAAGAAGGCATCGAAACGGAACGGCGCATCTTCTACACCTTGTGCGGCCATGAACCCGCCATCACCACCGAAGAAAAGCAGCGGCAGCAGTTGCTTCAGCTACACCGCACCACCAAGCTACTCGCCCTGTTCGGCGCTCACCTCGTCGAAACCGGGCAGATCACCCACGGCCAGCTCGACAGCATGCTGCTGGAGATAGCGCGCTAGCTGAGCCAGCAGTAACTGGGCGCGCTCATCGAAGCCCTCGCGGCAGGGATACGTCCGCCACGGATCGATCCCGAACGCGCGGTAGTCATTGATTCCGAGCCCACCACCGCCCCGCAGAGAGCGGGCGATGAGCGCGATGGCCTGATGCACCGGCGTAGACGAGAAATCTGGGTTGAGAGGGGTTTGCATAGCGCCTCCTGAGTGGCGGGAACAGAAAAATCCAAACTCATCGCTCGATTGAAGGAAATCCCGGCTGATGCTTTGAAACACCTGACCACATCCCTGATTGATCGGGCGTTGGACCAGACGCCGGCCGCATTTCAGTTAATTCGAACAGCACTTGGCCTTTAGCCACGGTGATCGGCGAGAAGTGCAGCCAGCCAACTGGTGCGCCCTCGTTGTTCACCAGCGCCAGCCAGAAGGCGCCACCCGCTTCTTCGCGGGCCATGAGCAGGCGATCTTTGGTACGGTCGAACGACTCAAACCAGCAAGCGGGGCAGGGCAGTGGGCTCATGCGGCCTCCTGCTGGTGTTGGTCTGGCGATCGTTCGTGCATCAATCGGAGCAAAGCATCACGGCCCACAAATCCGGCCGCAGCTCGGCAAGCGTCAGACGCGGCTCCTTTGCGACAAGCTCGCGGCAAAGCTTTGGGCTTGGCTGCCGGATACCGGCGGCGCACTGATACAGGTACACGCGGCTTTTGCCGACCTCGTCGGCCAGGCCGTTGCGCTCAGCAACAGTGAGCTCGGACAGCTTCATGGATTCGCCTCATCGCGTAGATGAGCGAAGATTAGCAATGAGCACAATAAATGGCAATAGCAACGTGCTTATCGCATAACGTATAGCAACTTGCTACAAAGTGATATGACCGTAGAAGAAATACGTCTGCAGAACCTGCTCGCACTCGTCGCTGACTTCGGCAGTGCCGCCGAAGTCGCACGCCGTGCTGATACGTCCGCTTCTTACCTCAGCCAGATCATCACGCGCGTACCTTCACGCACCGGGAAGGCTCGGGACGTCGGCGCCAAGCTGGCCCGAAAGCTGGAAGCCGCCTGCGGCAAACACGAAGGGTGGCTGGATGTAGCGCATACAGGGGAAATCCAGAGCTCAAACGCCCCCGTCAAGCCGCAATCTTTCGCGCCGTCAAACGTTAGCAAAGCACCCCCACGGCCAGTCACTACTTGGGATAACGAAGACGAGCTGGACCCGGCCAACTATGTATTCATCCCCCGGTTGAATGTGCAAGCCGCCTGCGGCACCGCCGGAAAGGTGATGTGGGAGATTGACGAGAAAGGCCAGCGCAACGCTTTCCGCCGGGGCTGGGCCGAGCGCATAGGCATCAATCCGGCCAGCTGCGCCACCATCGTCGCCGAAGGCGACAGCATGGAAGAGCGCATCCACGAAGGTGACAGCCTGGTAGTGGACTGCAGCCAGAAGACCATCCTGCATGACAAGATTTACGCGCTATGCTGGCGCGGTGAGTTCTACGTGAAGCAGCTCAAGAAGCTCTCTGGCGGCGGGCTGCAGCTCTACTCCACCAACCGCAACCGCGACGACATCGACATCGCCCCCGACCACCTGGACGAGCTGGAGATCATCGGCCGGGTGATCGCGGTGAGTGGAGCGCTGTGAAACCATGTATCGCAGCCGACCGGTAGAGTTCCGTCAAAACTACGCGTTGACGCTTGATAACTTAGAAGTTATCTTAAAGTGGAGTGCGATGTGACGGTCCTGTTCGTCTGTAAGAGTGTGCAACAGTGCCTTGAAAACTTACGGCAACGGGACATCAACGCACATGGCCGCGCGTTTGCACTTTTGCGCGAACTGAAATTGTCGAAGGGCCTCCTTGAAGATTTTTGTATTCATGGAGACTTGGACATCAACGAGTTCACTTTTGGCAACACCACCAGGCTTATTGTCTTTAGAGACAATGGCAATAGGAATATCTGGAGGCTAAAATTATGGACCACGGATGCAAACGGCAATGAACGACTTGAACCATTCAGGTTCATTTATGGCATTTTCCCTGCAGGACAGCACCGAAGAGAACAGGAAGTTGCGATTTTAGCGATACCTTATCGTTCCAAGATCGACGAGGAGCGTAGTTACGACTACCAGCTCGACGACCCTCTCTCTGAGCGCATTCAAAATGACTATGACAATCAGCTCTAATACTTGCGAGCTGCGCGACTTCTCGTTGAAAAGTCGCCCAACCGTGATCACACGACAGCTTCAGGTTTATGAGGCTGTGAAAATTGATGCCCATGGCGAGCTCGACCTGGACAGCTATTTTGATGAGGCTTCCAGGGCTGACCCACGTGTCGCAGCCTCGGTTAGCGAAGGCACCAAATGGGTGGAGAAAAGCTTTTTTTCCGGCCAGCCGGATTCAATCGCCCGTCTACGCATGAGGGCAGGTCTGTCTCAACGCGAGTTGGCGGCACGCCTCGGCACCTCACAACCGTACTTGGCCAAACTGGAAAAGTGCGAGGGCAATTTAACTGTCGAAACTATGTTCAAATTAGCAGACTCGCTGAATGTGCAATACGAGGTAATCGCCGCCATTGCTGGCAACACATACAAACGAGCGCAAAATGCAGCTTAATCGTCAATTCCACGCTATTTTTTGCGATGACATTCGGCATGAGCAAAACGGCAAAACAACGTTAGTCGGTGTTTACAATGCGTACATGTACGTTTCTGCCTTCCCGATCAAGATCGGTCAACTTTGCGTAAATTTTTATTTTCGCACACCGCTCACCAATCCCTTTACCGACGATAGTTCAATCATTGTTCGAAAGGGCAATGAGGAGCTTTACAAGGCAACGGTACACGCCACGAATCTCCAACAAGGCTTTGATGCCGTGATTCGTGATGAGCACACCTCACAAGAACTAGCCGGTGGTTTTTTCATTCACGATCTAGTACTTGAAGGGGAAACAGTACTCGAAGTGATCGCCGAATCGAGCGGTGTATCGCATTTTGGCGGAAAGTTATGGATTAAGGATATGTCCGAAGCAGAAGCCCCGGATTCGTTCCCAATGTGAGCCTCCACTGTCAGAATTTGGATTGTCAGCTATTCTTACCCCTGCATGACTACATCATCAGGGGTATTTTTATGCGCATCGCTTAACGTACGCTGCAGCCTTACTCGTACGCACCCTCATCAGCTGCCCCGATCTCCAGTCCACAGTCATCCCTGGCGACCAAGCCGAATGGGAAACCGACCTCGCCCCAGCCATGAAGAAACTGTCCGATGAGGACAAGCGCCTTCCCGCTGATACCCCCTTCGCACACAGCCCGCCACCTCGGCGGGCTTTTTGTTGCACAATAAAATTAGCAACGTGCTATTGTATAAATCGTAGCTCGTTGCTAATCTTATCTCACACCGCACTACCGCTCCTTAACAAACCAGCACAACTAACCCCGGCGAACCCTGCATGGATGCGCGCCGACGGACCGCGCTCAACGACAGGGGCGGAACGTCGGCGATGGCACTGGCCACATGCGCAGAGGAAATACACGCCGCCGGGCAGCGCGCGGGCGCGCGCCAATCCGCCCCGAGTCGGCAGGCCACCGTAACGAGGCCTGCGACCCGCTGCCGGTCACGATCGGCAGCACTTCACAGTTGGTTCGCGTAAGGCAGCTTCGGTGAAAAACGAGCTCACAGACGGCGGGCTTTATTAAAGCCGACTAGCCAGCTTGTAGCTCTTGGAATGTTTTCAGGAATCCTGAAGGTATTAGGCCGGGCACATCATTGAGCACTCGAGTAACAATCGCGACTGGTACCCCGCCCGATTTATTCTTATACCTGTTCGTCCATAGAAATTTATTGAGTACGCACGAACAATAGTCGTGCCCATTTGTGTTGCAAAATGCTAGCGGAAGCTTTAATACAACACCGTTTGCATACATAACATCACAGGTTTCTCCGGCTATTAGATGCGGGTGATCCTCGGCAAGAATAGTCAAAATCTTATTGGCAATACTTTGCAATATTTCTCGATTTTCCTGAATATTGAAAATACTCTGCGTCTCGGGCAATCCAAGCACTTCCCAGCCATTTTCTCGATCGTGATACCACAGTAAGCCCACCAATAGGGGGTCGAGAATGAAATTTTCAATGTTGTAACGCTCGCTTCCACCAAGTTGATAATAAGGGTGCGAGGCAGGAGGGTCCGAATCTCTATCTAAGAGCGCTCGAACTTTCTTATTGCCACCGTCAATTAGCTCGGAAACGATGTGCTTGATCCGGTCTTTGCCTCCATCCCCCTTTCCCGCCGACATGAATGAAAGCGAAATGTTGGGGTTGAGTTTGCCGCGTAATCGGGAATACAGACCCTCTAGAATGGCAACGTCTGATTCATCTTCAACAAAGACTTGACGTCGATTTTCGTAATCTACACTTAGCGTAGGTACACCGTCGAGCAACAGTTGCAGCGCCTCATCCTTGGTGGCTTTAAATATCCGCTCACCTTCTTTCTTCATGACGTAGATCGAATCCTCCGGCGAGAGGGCCACAGTTGTTGGAGAGTGCGTGGTGAGGATTATTGGCAGCCCATGTTCAATATGTAGCTGCTCGTATAAGAACAAGACTACCTTCTTCGCCATGGCCGGGTGCAGCGGGGCATCAATTTCATCCAGCAATAGTACGCTTGGCAATGTGACTTCCGATTTTTTGTATTTCAAATGATAGTCACAAAGTGCTAGCGACACCAATAGAGATTCTCCTGACGAAAGCTCAGAGAACGGTACGGTATTTTCTGTCGCTATGTCGACAAGTGCGGTGGTGTAGGGAAGCCGATCATATTCGTGGGGAGGAGAAAATCGGAAACCCAAACCAAAATCGCGTAGGTGGTCGTTTATCACTTCCCATGGTGATGGTCCGTGACGATCTATAAATGCCGCTAAACTTATAGGCCGCCTTCCATAGTTTTGGGTTGAATGAAGAAAATCGGAGAAATTTCTGGAAATTAATGCGTCGCGATAATTGGTAAATAGCGTTGCAATGTCGTGGTGAAGAAGTGTTTTTCGATTGGTATCTAGGGGGTAGTAGTTAACTATGTCTTCAAGTTCAAGCTCGAACAGGCCTTTGCCTGCGCGATTTGCAACTCCTGCCAAGCGTTGAAACTGGATATTCTGGTCTGGGGCAAGGCCCGCTCGGAAGTGGGCGAAAAAAGCCTCGCGTAACGACGTCAATTTAGTTTTTAAAGGTAGGTCGAGTTTATTGATGCTTAAATCAAAATCCTCTTGGGGTAAATTGAGGTAAACCTTTGTGTTGATTCCAAGATCGCAAATTTCCTTATTGAATTGAGTCAATTGGTTTGTTGCGTTATCTACACAAAATTGATAGTTGGACCAGTGGCCCTCTAAGGTGGTTTTGTTTATGTTGCCGTTAATGTTCTCTTGGTGTGGTGGCAGTATTGAATAAGCTCTGGCATGCAAAGCATGGACCATGTGCTGTTGGTTTATCAGGATCTTGTTTTTAGTTATTGCATCGATAAGCTGACTTTTGCCAGTGCCGTTTTTCCCAGTCAGTACTATGAAGTCGGGAAGGTCGGAGGTGTTGATTGTTTTTAATGATTTAAATGGCTCTAGTAAATTTAGCCGCATTGCTGGAATCCTATTGGGGTGGCGTGATTGGTGGGGGCTGTTATTCAAATTGATAAGCTAGATTGCTACTGAATTAGTAAATGCTTTTTGTCTTTGAAGCGCTCCGGCCAAGTGAGCGCTTTCTTTTTGACGATTTTTGAGGAAGAGCTATGAATATTATTCCAAACGACAATTGGGTCGCCTTGGCGCGATGCTGCTTTAGCGTCAATGTACTCACATTGCAGCACATTTGTTCAACTTGTTGCGACATTGCCTGCAAGCCCACAAATCCAAAAATTCTTCGATATAGCCCGGTTCCGTACCGATTGCAACCCGTCGCGCTCCATCAAGCATCCCCGTTTGGCGACAACCCCAATTTCATGCGGGCTCGATTCCAAGTGGAGGTCGGGGCAATTGCTTGTCCTGACTTCGCTTTTGCCACGGCGGCATCCTCATATGACAACTGAACTCTTAAATGTTGTCCTTACCAACAACGGCATCATCGCCGACTTTGATAAGTGCCTGGGCGAGTGGGCCGACCGTGGCTGGCGCATCGTGTCACTGGACCGCATGGGCCACCAGTACCGCGCCACCCGTGCGGCATCGGTGAACGATCCCGAGTTCGAGGTGGCGCCATGCAACTGAGCCCGCTCGATCAGGCCTGCGCCGCATTGGCCACCGCTCCAGAGCCAATTAACGCAGCCGCGCTGAAAGCAGCTTTCGCCGGCTTGGGTCCGGCTGCTCGCCCGTGCCTGGGACTCATGCGCAGCTTCGGCGAGCTGACCAAGGCCACCAGCCCCGGCGAATACCTCCGCACGTTGGCTTTCGGTCTAGACGGCTTGGCAGTTGCGGAGGGCCGAGCAGCCGCGCTCAGGCAGCTGCGCCACGTGGCCGACTTCGCAGACCAGGTGCTCGCGAACGGCACGGACCCACCCGAGCCGACTGCGCCCTACCAGCAATACGACGACTACCACCTGACTCCTCGCACCAAACAGGAACAACCCCAAGATGAAGCCGAAGCTCAAGGGTGACGTGCTCGCCCACAACCTCAAGGTCGCGGCTATTGCCGTCGTGACCACGCTGCTGCAGCTGATGGTGCTTGTCGGCACCATCAAATACGGCATCGCCAACGAAGCGTTCGCAACCACGATGGCTTACTACCTTGCCACCTTGGTGGTACTGGTATGCATTTACCTCATTCAGATCGCCTGGCTTACCTCACTGGCCGCACGAGCGCCGCTATCCGCCCGGATCAAATGGAGCTACCGCTACGGGCATGCACGAGCCATGGGCTTCACCCGCCTTGCTTCGGCCTTCGTGGCCACGCGCGACTACTGGATGGGGGCTTGATCATGCCCCGCATCCTGATCGGACTTACAGGCCAGAAGGGCGCAGGCAAGGACACCTCCGCCATGGCGCTGCTCGACCACGGCTTCATCGCGCTGGCCTTCGCCGACGCACTGCGCGAAGAAGTGTGCTTTGCCTTCGGCATCCAGCCCGTGATGCTCACCGCGCGGGCGAGCAAGGAAGAGCCGAACGCCATGCTGGCTTTCGGCCGCTGCCGCGCTCCCGATTTTGTGCAATCCGTCAGTCGCACTTTGCCCAGCGCAGACGTCTATCGCTCGCGCGATCGTTCCGAGCAATGGCTGGCCAACCCACAAAGCGCCCGTCGCATCCTGCAGCTGTGGGGCGACTGGCGCCGCAGCCAGAACCCGCACTATTTCATCGACCGCATGCAGGATCGGCTAGATGTGATGCCCGGCCGGAACGTGGTCATCACCGATATCCGTTGCAATCCCGAGCCGCACCGGTTGGTCGAGCCGCAATTCGTGCTGCACCAGGGCGGCGAGGTCTGGAACATCCACCGCCCAGGCTTGGCCACGGGCGATAGCCACATCACCGAGCAGCCCATACCGCAACACCTGATCGAGCGAATCATCCTCAACGACGGCACCGTGCCCGAGCTGCACGGACGCATCCTGATCGCGCTGCAGCACACCCAGACCAAGCGGGCGGGGGTGATGGCATGAAAGAGCGCCCCATTCTGATGAGCGCGCCGATGGTGCTCGCCATCCTGGCCGGCACCAAGAAGCAGACACGGCGGACAGTGAAGCCCCAGCCTTACCAATCTGAGTACGAGCCGGCATTGCTGCATTACGACGATGTGCTGAAAGCGCCTTGGGTTGGTACGGATGGCGTGAAGGTGCCAAAGGGCACGCACTATCACGCAACGACCACGACCGAGGGATTCGCGAAACGCTGCCCCTATGGACAGCCCGGCGACCGGTTATGGGTACGCGAGAGCCTGCAGTACGACTCAGAGTACGGCCACCTCTACGCTGCCGGCGGCCAGCATGGTCAGACCGTCTACCTTTGCTCGCTATTTGACGACGAGGACGCGCAGACCGGCTACAGCTATGACGGACTGCTGCCGGAGCGTTCGGTACCGAGCATCCACCTTCCACGCCGGTACAGCCGACTCCTGCTGGAGATCACGGCAGTGCGCGTTGAGCGACTGCAGTCGATCAGCGAAGCGGACGCGGTCGCCGAGGGAATTGAGCGCGCTAACGACTTCTTCAATTGCCCATGCTGGAAAAGCTATACGAAGGGCGAAGAGCAAGCCGTCGTATTCCCCGACGATCCGATCGGCAGTTATCACTCGCTATGGGAATCCATCAACGGTCCCGACAGCTGGGCCGCAAACCCGTGGGTGTGGGTGGTTGAGTTTAAGCGGCTGGAGGTGGACCAATGATCGCCATTTCCGCGATAGACCTGTTGTGCGGCGCCGGCGGATTCACAGAAGGCGCACGGCGCGCTAAGCGTGCGTCGGTGCATGTCGTATGGGCAGCAAACCACAAACAGGCCTGCGTCGATACGCACAAAGCCAACCATCCCGAAACGCAGCACGAATGCCAGGATATTCATCAGGCCAACTGGCACGAGGTGCCGGCGCATGACTTATGCTTGGCAGCGCCTTGCTGCCAAGGCCACAGCCCGGCCAGAGGCAAGGCCAACGGCAACCCGCAGCATGACGCCAGCCGGTCGACGGCTTGGGCACCGGTATCTGCCATTGAGGTGTGCCGGCCACGCCTCGGGGCGCTGATCGAGAACGTGCCTGAGTTCATGCAATGGCGCTTGTACCCAGCATGGGTTGCCGCCATGAACTCGCTGGGCTTGGCTGTCTCGCCTCATGTGGTCGACTTGGCCGACTTGGGCGTACCGCAGCACCGGCGCCGCCTGTTCATCGCACTGACTCGCAGTAAGCACCCGATCAAGCTGCGGTTGCCACAGCACAGTCATGTGCCAGCCTCGTCGTTCCTCCGGCTCGATGAAGGCGCATGGAGCCCCATCGAGAAGCCGGGGCGCTCGAACGCTACCCTGCGGCGAGTAGCGCGTGGCCGTGCCGAGTTCGGCGACACGTTTCTGATGCCGTACTACAGCAGCGGCTCTGGTCTGACCGGACGGAGCATTGATCGACCGATCGGCACTATCACCACCCGCGACCGCTGGGCCATCGTGAAGGGCGACCAGATGCGCATGCTATCTGTACCAGAGGCCCGCGACGCAATGACCTTTGGGCAGGACTACAAGCTGCCGAGTCAACGACGCTTGGCCATGGAGATGCTGGGCAATGCGATCCCACCCGAGGGCGCCGCGAAGGTGATCGACGCATTCTTGGAGGCGGCATGACGGATGCAATGCTTCAAAAGCTCGACCAACTGATCGCCGCAACCAAGGCCGCAAGCATCCCTTATGAATCGCGCTGGCTGGATGCGGACGGGGTAGGGGCGATGCTCTGCTATTCGGGCAGGCAGGTGCTGGAAACGATCGCTTGCCGGCCTGAGTTTCCGAAGCCGTTGCGGGTAAATGGTTCCGGGCATCCGCGTTGGCTGGCCAGCGAAGTTCAGCGCTGGGCCGACGACGAGCGCAAGCGCCCGACGCGCATCTCGCCGGTGGCCAGCAACGATGACGAAGCCCAAGCAGTTAGCGGCAGAAAGAAGCCAGGGCCAAGACGTAAGCACCAGTAGAAAGGGGCGAGATTTTCTCGCCCCTTTTTTTCAATCCAGCTGTGCCGCGATCTCGGTCGCCGTCGCGTTGTAGTAGATCATCAAGCTTTTAAGGTCACGGTGCCCGACCATCCGCGCTAGTTCGAGCACGCCCAGCTTTTTCGCCAGCCGCGTCAACGCCTCGTGGCGGCTGTCGTGAAAGTGCAGATCAGCGATCACAGCCTGTTCACGTGCCCTGCGCCACAACACATCAAGCGTGGCGGGGGTGACTTGCAACGCAGGTTCGGGCATCCGGTCCAGCAGCTGGAAAAGCGCGATTGCCGCCCGTGACAAAGGCACGTTGCGGCGGTCCCCGTTCTTGGTCTGCTGCAAGGTGACGTAGCGTCCGGACAGGTTGATCCGGTCCCAGGTCAGCCCGCATAGCTCGCTGGCACGCATGGCTGTTTCAAGCGCTAGCAGGAAAGCCACGGCAACATACTGGCTCTTGGACTTGGGGCGCTCGCCGCGAATGTAGCCGAGCGCTAGGCACATGCGCTCGATCTCGTCGTCGCTGATACGTCGGTCGCGAGGCGGGGGGTTACTTGGCCGGCGCACATCAGATAGCTGGTGCGAGTCGATCCACTGCCATTCACGGCGAGCAATTTCCAACACCGAATGCACAAGGTTCATCTCGCGGTTCACCGTCGCAGGGCCAACTTCTGTTAAGCGTCGGTCACGCCAAGCAGCCCAGTCGGCCGCGGTAATCGAATGCAACGGCTGGTCCAAAAAAGGGAAGAACGGTTCCGGCTTGCGGCGCTGGAATGCGCGCAGTCGAGTGAGCTCCCAACGAGCACCGCGCTTGCCTGGGCTCACCTCGTTGCCATAGCGTTCGAAGGCATCGGCTAACGTGCGATCAGTGACAATGCCGTTTTCCCCGGCCAGTATCTCGGCCTCGCGCTGCGTCGCCCAGGCCACCGCCTCGGCCTTGGTATCGAACGTGCCTGAGTCACGAACCCCCTTGCGGGCAACTTCGGCGCGCCAGCCGGACGAGCGCTTACGGTATGTGGCCATGGCGTAAATTTGGCGTAGAGACAGCCGGGAATTTACGCCAATAACGGGGTAAACGCGATGGGAAGCGATCGCAGAATGCGCTTGAAAGTGGCGTGTGCGTTGGGTTTACGGCGAGAGCAGGGGAAAGCAGGTGTATGCGAAGATTCCTGCCGCCGGCACCAAGATAAAAACGGATCTCCTCGGAGATCCGTTTTTTTCGTTCAGTGGCTGCTTAGTGCCAGTACGGCTCGGTCTGGTAGTAGCGGTGCACTTCGTCTGCCCAGCTCGGATCGGCCATGCTCGGCCAATGATCCTTGTCGAAGCCAGGGGCATTCTTTAGTTTGTCTTCGCTGATGTTCAGCACGAACTGCTTCTCGTCGGTATCGAGCGTCAGCGCCTGCCAAGGAATGGCAAACAGCTTGTTGCCCATGCCGAGGAAGCCACCGAACGACAGCACAGCATAGGCGATACGGCCGCGCTGAACGTCCAGCATGATGCCCTTAATGTGCCCGAGGTCGTCGCCAGCCGGATTGACCACATCGTTGCCTTCCAGCGTATCGGCCAGCATCAGGTTCGGGCCGGGGCCGGCTGCCGTATCAAAGGTGTCCTGGCTGCCCACGATACGGGCGCCGCCTTGCTGCTGGTTGGAGTAGGTGCCGGATTGGTTTTGCATGATGAACTCCTTTGCTGTGTCGATGATTGCCACGATGGCGTTGATGCCGGTTGAACCGGTCTCCTGGGTTTGCACACCCGTCAGTCCGACTTGGTGTGCCACGCTCCGCTTTTCTCGTTCTTCTCGTACTTTTGCTTTACCGCTGCCCACGCAACGCGATGGGCACGCGATTCGTCGTGGTGATACTCATCCCAAGCGCTGTTGAATGCCGCGCGGTAGATTTCCTGAGCATGCTTGGGCAGATGGTCGCGTACGCCATCTGGCAACTGCTTCAACGAGGAGTAGGGCATGGTTACCTCCTGCGCGAGCTAGCGCTTCGTTGAACGAATGAAGCCATGATCGCGAAACGGCGTGGCTAGCGGGATCGGTGATTGACCGAAGCATGCGTCGGTCTGGTCCTACGTCCCGCTGCCAAATGGCTATGCGATTCCGTATTAGGAGGATTCCGCTGGAAAGGAATTTGCCGTTGCGGATAAGAAACCAATGGATTCGTGTTGCGCGGAAATCATTCAGGCAGGCGCTAGCCCAATTGGTGTGTCGCTTGTGGCGATAGCGTTGATACGCATTTTGGGAGTTGTAGTTCGGGCACTACAAAATAGGTTTGGCGGAAGCGGTCGATTTCGATCGTTTTACGTCTATGTCGCTTACACTACCGTTCGTCGGAATTGGTTCTACAATGGGTATTCCATACAACGACGACTGAGAAGGCATGCTGATCGGTTACGCCCGAGTCTCAACCAAAGAGCAGGAAACCCACCTACAACTCGACGCACTGGCGGCCGCTGGGTGCGACGTGATCCACCAAGAGAAGCGCTCCGGCAAGGAGCTTTCCAAGCGGCCAGTCCTCAACAGCATCCTCTCTGGAATCGGTCCCGGCGATACGCTCGTTATCCTCAAGCTAGACCGCATGGCCCGATCACTCAAAGACCTGCTGACCATCATCGAGATGATCAAGCAAAGCGGCGCCGACTTCCGTTCCCTCTCTGAGAGCATCGACACCTCGACACCGATGGGGCGGATGATGACGCACGTCGTCGGTGCGTTTGCCCAGTTCGAGCGCGAGTTGATATCAGAGCGCACCCGCATGGGCATACAAGCTGCAGTAGCCAGAGGCTCTAAGCCCGGCCGGCCACGGGGAATGTCCGCAGAGGACGAAGCAGAAGCGGTACGCCTTTGGCACGGTGGCATGGTAACCAACAAGAGCGAGTTGGCCAGGCGCTACGGCGTGCACATCAGCAGCATCAAACGCGCAATCAGCAGGGCAGAAGCTACAGCCCAAGCCGAACTGTTCGAAGCTTAGCCAGCTTAAAGGAATACGGCCTAGGGGCTCGCTTTGGCCTCATGCTTCACAACCTGCTCAGCTGATGCCTTAGACGCGAAGGCTTGCCGCAACAGCTCCACTGGCGGGGGCTGCTTGACCCTCAGCGTCTTAATGCCTGCCTGCTTCAAGAAGCCATCGCGCTCAGCGTCTTTGGTTTCTTTTCCCTTGTGCGAACTGTCGTCCAATTCGATCACCGCGATAACGGAAAAGTCTTTGCGGCACAGGACGAAATCGGCTGTTTTCTGGCTGATACGCCGGAAAAGCTGGAGGTTCTGGCTGCGGTTACCGCCCTTGGCCGAAACGAGCTGTGAGAACGACACCTGAGACAAGACGACGTGCTCAGGGAAGGCTTCAACCAAGCGCCAGTACATGGGTTGTTCACGCTCAGTCAGTACCGCTTTAGCTTGCAGATTCGAGGGCGAGATGCCGCTACCTATTGTTCCACCGCCCTCGTCTTTGCCTACCTTGCCCTTCAAAACCGTCACGCCAACACCAACAACGACAATTAACAGCACAACGAACAGTAGCGATCCCATAACACCCCCAGCTGGCAAACGTTTGCAAGCTATCAGCTTGGCGGGGTGGCACTCAAGCGGCAGCGTGTCGCCCATGCCCTAGCCGGGGATTGACCCGGCTACCCTCGGAACCCAAGACCGAGGGCAGGGGGCAGCATGGGCTCTATATCCACCTTTGCGGGGCCAACGCCGCTCGGCTTGCAGTAACAGCCGGGGTGGGGGTGCGCCCGTATCGGGGCAA